>CAYTIK010000015.1:2824-23578 GCA_964438025.1 uncultured Bdellovibrionales bacterium | reverse complement strand
ATTTTTTTAAAGGTTTCTTCTTGTGAAAGCGCTTCGGTATTCAAGAAAAGCAAAGCTTCCGTTTGACTGGAAAGCGTATCTTCCAAAATTTTTCGCATCCCTTCTTCGCCTTCATAAAAAATTACGCCGGGCTTATGCAAAGTTAAATTAAAACTGGAAATCATCTGCGGCAAAGCGCTTTCCAATAATTTTTGGCTTTGACTCAAGGCCAATTCTTTTTCTTCCAGAATTTTTTCCAAATGGCGCGGATGAACGGGCCGAAAGCGAGCTACTTCTTTTTGATTTTCCACTTTTTCGATTAGGTGTAGATCTAAAAGTTCTTCCAGGGTTTTATACACCACTCCGCGGGGATGAGGGACGGCTTTAGCGATAGATTTGGCCTTATTTTCTCCGTGTTCCAAGAGAAAGTCCAGCACCACAGCTTGGGTTCCGGTTAGGCCTATATTTTTTAATTGTGATTCAAACATTTATGAATTTACTCCACAGGAGAGGGATTATTTTAAAATTATACCTCTATTTTAGCAGGTTTTGAGTATTTTGTCAACATTAAAAATGACAGATTGATTGCAGATATAAGCCAGAATAATCGTGTGTGTAAGGTAAAAGAGTGAAAATAGTCTAAAAATGGCACTGCAGTTATTGACAATTTGCTATTTTTGGAGTATACTAGCCTGTTAGGATGAAAAACCAAAAAACTTCCTAACCAACGTTCATTAAGAATAAACAAATGTATCCGAATCGCTTAAGGTCAGTATTACTAGGAGAAACTGCCAAGCGAAGAGGATCATTCAATGGCTACGGAACGAAAGGAATACCCCAATCTTGCGAAACCGCTTCTGAAAGAAAGATAGCGCAAGACAAGGCACACAAAGTCGTTCCACTCTTAGCGAGCCATCGCTAAGTAGAAAGTGGTCCTCCGATAAGACTTCGGTCTTATCGGAGAGCAGGCTTTCTACAGAAAGTTGTTTGAAAATTAAATAAGAAGTTATGATCATTTGCTCGGAATTTATTTTTCGAACCTTTCCCTAATTAATTTTAAAGATATTGAAATTAGTTAAGGGGAGGTTCAGGTCAGCGGTCGGCCTGGGCATGCGCACTCCCGTCCGTGTAGTACACCGCTCTATGCCAAGCCTACGGCATAGAGTGACCGTTTCCGTTCGGACAACGTAGATTAGTCCGAGTATGGTTTATTCTACTAGTCCCTCTTTGGCAGGAGAGAGGACGAATCACCGACCCCGTAGGCAATCTCCAAGGGGTTCCGGTACTGCCAATCATAGAGGGGAACTGTTTTATCACGAGCGGTTCCCCTTTTCCAAATATTTTTACCTTTAATTTATTTTTTAACTTTGATTGAAACATAAATCGAGGGCAATAATGCTCTCAAAGAAATCGGCGCCGACAGCCAAAAATGTCGGAAGGAGGAAAAATGGAAAAAATTAAGATTGAGAAGGCCAGCAATGGCCAAATTGTAATTCGCAGACCCCACAGCATATTGGGATTTGCGAATAATAATGGTGAGGGATATCAAGGCCTCACCAGAGACCCACAACCCGTCACGAATTTCAATGTGTACGGGGAAAAAGGGTTCCTTGGGAAGTTTTCCGGGGATCTCCAGGATGGGGTTAATGGATATGAACCGCTTCGGCGGTTCATATCCCAGTTCGGAACAGATCTCGGCTTCCCAAAGTACGAGGTCGAGATTGAAGTCCACCCATGGATTTGGTCACGTCCATGGGGAGGGCCCCTAGAGTGGGGGCCGGGGACACCGTATATCCCGCTCCGGGTAAAAGGAGTTGGGTATATGGGGGATGCGGGGTATATTTTTACCCGCATTTCCGACGGCGCGGTCTGGGAGGAAAAGACCGCGGCGTAGTAGATCCCCCAAAAAATTCTTCACACAAGTGGAGTTGCTGGAAAATCCACCAGCGCAAAAGCATGGGTAAAAAGTTTTTGTCCCCGTTTTCTTAAAAAATGGAGAGCCTAGCGGAAGCAGAGCCGTAAATCACGGGAGAGATTTGGACACCACGCCAATCTCTCCCACCTTCGATTTATTTTTCAATCTTGGTTGAAACATAAATTGAGGGCAATTCCGCTCTCAAAAAAATCGGCGCCGACAGCCAAAAATGTCGGAAGGAGGAAGAAATGGAAAGAAAATTTAAAAAGGGGGACTGTCTGTCAATAACAGCTCCCGCAGGGAAAGAGAGTTGCGGTCTTTGCCTAAGAAGGGCGAAGCACGTAACCGCTTGGGTTGTGCCCCATGAGAATGGGGTACAGGGAAGGAGAAGGAAACTCGCTAATATAGGAGTTTCCGTCTCCCTAAAAAAAGACGGGACTTACGTGGTGAAAGCCCCGGATGAGGTCTCATTTCTAGTGTGGAGATCCCCCTGGGGGTGGACCGAAACCTAGATAGAAGGTTTTACGCGCTGTGCCTTCCGAAAGGGAAAACAGCGCGCCGGCAGTCTGCCCCGCAGGCAGACAAACCACCAAGGCAGCCCTACCACGGTTGCCTTTTTTATTACTTGAAATAGTTGCTATAATAAAAATATGACAAATTTCATGGAACAAATGAAAAGTATCGATAAGCCGGCAGAAAATAAATTGGCCGGAAAACAATATATTGATTTGCCAGAGTATTTGCTTAATTTTGATGTTAGAAAAAAAGCCGTCGAGAATTTGAACACTAAACAATACCAGGAGATGGAAGAAAAGATGATGTCGGGCGAATCTGATTTTTCCGAGGACGAACTGATTGGATATTTGAATTATTTGCAAAATTTAGAAAAGGAATGGCACAAGGTTGATTCATGGTATACAACCGAGCAGATGAAACAAATCGTGAACCATTTTTATTTATTAAAAAAGAAACGGATTTCTTTTAGTGAATTGAATATCGAAAGTTTTAAAGTTAAAGATGGAAAAATTGTCGTAAAATTTGATGATGGAAACACTGAAGAAATTAGTGGCGGTGATTTAAATAATCAAAGTCCGCCTGAATATTTAGATGCCAGCTTCTTACAAAAAGAAAAAACGCTAGAGTGTTTGTTAAAAACAGGTGGTGAAAAATCTATTGATAAAGTTATCGAATTAATTTTAAAAGACGAAAAAATGGCTTTTTTACATGAAGATAATGTCGTTAGTTTATTCAAAAAAAATCAGCCATTGGCCATCAAAAAACTTTTAACCGCCGCAAGCACGGGTAAACTCGACGTAGGACAAATGTATATACTGATACAACCCCTAGCCGATTTGATTGGCAATGAAGAATGCAAAAGGCGCATGGAAAAAGCGCTGACCAAACTGGATAAAAATAATAAAGATATTAGCACTTTAGCCTTTATACTAAAAGCGGCCAAAGATGCTGGCGAGAAAATTGATTGGGAAAATATCAAAGAATTAGAGCTAGACAAAAAGGAAATCGGGAGTGATTTGCCTCAAGAAGAAAAAGAAGAGGTTCTGGCCATCGCCAAAGAAAATTATTTGCGAGATGTTTATCCGGATAATTTGGCGGCGGCTAAAGACGTGATTGAAAATTTGGAAGCGGAATTGTTCGGAGAAAACGGATTAAAAGGCCAGCGGACTTATATTTTAAAATATCAAGGCCAGATTGTCGCTTTTTGTCGTTTCAAACCGCAAGGCGATGGCCAGCTTTATGCCGGATCGCTGAACGTGGAACGCGAAGTTAAAAATTTTTGCCTGGGACCATATTTTCTGCGCCAGACGCTTTTGGAAGAAGCCAGGGAAAATGATATCGTCGCCATTACGCGCGCCAATAATCCGGCCAATAAGAAATACAAGGAACTGGGTTTTGTCTTTGATTCTAAGTCCTTTATTAAAAACGGAGTGGAATACTATAATATTACCTTGAGTCGCACGGATTCAATGAAAGAAGCCGCGTAATTCAGTAATTTTATGTGTTCAGTTTTTATTATTCCACAGGAGGCTTTTTTTGTATCAAAAACGATATTTTAATGTGCTATTGACAAAATATCAAGTTTCGAATATAATAGAAATGAAGCTATAAATTAATACTAAAAAACGAAAGATATGACCAAAAAAGAGCTTATTTGGCGGGAAATTCTTTTTCAGGCCATTGAAAAGAAAAAATGGGAATTTACCCAGAAAGAATTGGCAGAAAAATTCGGCTTTTCTCTAAGCACGGTTTTTAATGCGCTGAAGGTTCCCCGTGAAACAGGCGCTATTAAAGTGACCGGACGGAATTTTTCCGTGATTGACGCGGAAAAGTTTTTGTATATTTGGGCGACGCAAAGAAGTTTGGAGAAAGAAATTATTTATCAAACTTATGTTCCGGAAAATGTTTCCGGAATTGAGGGAAAAATGCCGGCGGAAATAATTTTCGGCGGGCCAAGCGCCTATGTTTTAAGATATAAAGACGCGCCGGCGGATTATGCTAAAGTTTATGTATATGCTAAAGAAACTGGTTTGGAAGAAATTAAAAAAAGATTTCCCGAAACAAAAGGCGAAGTTAATCTATTTGTTTTAAAAAGTGATTTGTTGCTTTCGCAGTTTGGGGATATGACTCCCGATGTTCAGATGTTTGTTGATCTTTGGAATATGAAAGACTGGTATGCTAAGGATTTTTTAAATGCTCTAAAAAATAAATTATTTTTATAATTCGTATGTGCCGCTTTCGTAGTGCGGCTTTCGCGAAGCGAAATAGCATGCAGTTTCATAACGACATTATCACGCAAAAAAGTTTTGTCTATTTGCAAAATATGCGGAAAAAATATCAGTTCATTCTTATTGGCGGATGGGCGGTGTATTTGTATTCCAAGAGTTTGAAGTCTAAAGATATCGACATTATCATTGATTATGATATTTTAGCCAAAATTAAAGAAACTGAGGAGATTTTTAAAAATGAAAGACTGCGCAAGTATGAAATTAATACCGGAAATTTCGACATTGATATCTATGTGTCGCATTATTCAGAAATTGGGATAGATCTCGCGGAAATAAAAAATTATACCATTAATAAAGAAGGATTTTTTGTCCCAGTCTTGGAAATTTTACTGCTAATGAAACTTTTTGCCTGGCATAATCGCCGCGGTTCAAGCAAGGGGCAAAAAGACGAGTTGGATATTTTCAGTTTGGCGTTTTTGTCGGAGTTTGATTGGAAAAAATATGAGGAGTTTGTTAAAAAATTTGATTTTTCCAAACAGCATCAAGAATTTTTGCAGATTTTGAAAAGTACTCATAGTATCAAAGAGCTAGCCATCAATGAACAGCAAATGGCAAAACATAGAAAGAAAATTTTAGCAAAAATAATTAAAAATTAAATTTATGCCGGAGTTGCCAGAGGTCCAAACTGTCGTGTCCGATCTGAAGCGGAAAATAGTCGGTGATACTATCACCGATTTTTGGAGTGATTGGCCGAAAGCGATCAAAAATTTATCGCTGCCAAAGTTTAAACAGGAAATTAAGAACCGGAAAATTTTGGGAGTGAGAAGAATAGGCAAGAATATTTTTCTGGATTTGTCGAGTGGGCCTGCCCGCAATGCTTCGCATAGCGATGCAGGCGGGAAGACACTGTATATTCACCTTAAAATGACCGGCCATTTGCTGGTGAAACCAGCAAAATGGAACATGGAACATAAAACATGTAACAAGAATTATTTTAACGATAAGGTGAATCAATACATACACCACATTTGGTATTTAAAGGGCAACGCAAACTACCTCACCCCTACCCTCTCCTTGAAAAGGAGAGGGAGTAATAAGGAAAAGACATTGGAGTTTTCGGATGTGAGAAAATTTGCCAAAATTGTTTTGGCGGATATGGATAAGATAAAAGAGTTGCCGGAAATAAAAAAGTTAGGCATTGATGCAATGGATCCGAAACTAACTTTGAAAAAATTCAAGGAAAAATTTTCCGCCCAAGGCGGATCCGCCAGGGGCGGAAAAGAAATGTTATCTGCTAAGGGTGGGAAAAAAATTGGGTTACTTCTTATGGATCAGGAAACGATTGCCGGCATCGGGAATATCTATCGGAGTGAAATTTTATTCGCGGCTGGACTAACGCCGACTAAGATGGTAAAAAGTTTAAAAGATTCAGAATGGCAGAAATTATATATGTCAATGAGGAAGGTTTTAAAAGAAGCCATAAAAATGCGCGGAACTTCCCAAAGTGATTATCGGGACACTTCCGGCGCTCCAGGCAATTTTCAAAAAGTTTTGCAAGTTTATAAACGAGCTGGAGAAAAGTGTTTTAAATGTGGTATAATAATTAAGCGTCAAATATTGGGCCAAAGAAGTTTATTTTTTTGCCCACGATGCCAGCAATAAATTGCTAAATGGTTAAATTGCTGAAGGTTGATTATTTTTAACAATTTAACTAAATAACAATTTAACAATTTGTAATATGAACAACAAGCAAAAAGTATTAATCGCCATTGTAGCCGTAGCCATTGTGGCTGCCGGAGCTTATTTTTTCTTCGGGTCGAATAAAAAAGAAGTGCCAAAAATCGATTTAACTAAATCAGCTTCCGAAGGTTTCCCTTTGGCCAATGAAGGCCCGGTTAGTCCAATTTCCGGATTGGCTTGTGAAAATTGGAATCGACGGCCAATGGCGGTGATGCAGCCAGCCGATGTGCCGGCGCGTCCAGCTGCCGGTTTCTCCGATGCCGATATGGTGATTGAAATGCCGGTGATTACGGCCACGATTACGCGACTCATGGGAATTTACATTTGCGGCAATCCGGATGATGTGGGTTCCATGCGTAGCGCTCGCCATGACTTCGTGCCGCTGGCCAAAAGCTTGGATGCGATTTTTGTCCATTGGGGACGTTCAGATATTGAAGCTTTTAAAGAAAGATTAAACAGTGGAGTAATAGAGAATATTAATTGTAATAATGATGCCGGAAGATCAGGGCAAGACTGTTGCTATCGGAAAACAGGCATGGCTCGAGGCGTAGATTCCGGTTATGCTAAATTCAGCAAGCTCTTGGAATGCGCCAAAGAATTCGGCTTTCGGATGGAAGGGAAATTTTCCGGTTATGCCCATCAAGGCGAAGCGCCGACAGAGCAAAGGCCAGATACGGCGCACTTGAGAATCGGCTTTCCTGGTCCTTTTGAAGTAGAATATGATTATGATAAAGCTTCGAATTCCTATCTGCGCATTTGGGGAAATATGCCTGATTACGACCGCAATAATAAAAAACGCCATGCGCCAAAAAATGTAGTGGTGATGATGGCCCTTTCGGAACAGATCGAAGGGCAATACAATAATGTCCAATTAGGTGATCCGTGGTATGACACTTCGGATTCGGGCGAAGCCAGATATTATTTCAATGGCCAGGAAATAGTGGGAACTTGGAAAAAGGATAAATCCAGCATTGACAGCAAACTGTTATTTTACGACGGGAACGGGCAGGAAATAAAATTTGTTCCGGGACAAATATGGGTGGAAGTGCTGGAACCGGGTTCGGCGTTCAAATGGACCACCAGCCAGATCTAAATCTGAAAATAGCTTAGATTATTTATCAAGGACCGTCCTCGAATCGAGGGCGGTCCTTATTTTTCAAATTCTTTAACTACCTGATATACTAGAGACTAGATACAAATATATGATTATTTTCCTTTACGGAGAGGATGCATACCGATCCAATTTAAAACTGCGCGCCCTGAAAGAGAAGTTTCTCTTGAGCGATACTTCGGCTTCCGGGTTATCTATTTTTGATTATGGGGAAAAAGCAGATCAAAATAAAATCCGGTTGCTGGATGTTTTAGAATCAGCCAATCTGCTTTCGCCTAAAAGACTAGTGATTATCAAAAGAATAATTATGGAGGGTTCCAAAGACGATCAAGAAAATATTTTAGAATATCTTAAGAAAAAGCGAAAAAAAATAGAAGAAGATAAAGACTTGATTATTGTTTTTTGGGAAGATATTTTGAATCAGAAAAAGAACGCGCTTTTTCAATTTTTAACTTCCGAAAAAGAAGAGATTAAACAGCAGGAATATAAAAAACTTGCAGGTGCCAAGCTAGAGCAATGGATTTTAAAAAGGATGCAGGAGCTTTTTGGCCAAGCCATGATTTCTAAAAAAGCTCTGGAGAAGCTTATTCTTTTTTGTGGCAATGATACGCAAATTATAAACAATGAAATTTTGAAACTATCCAATTTTTGCGGCCAGAAAACTATCCAAGAAAAAGATGTGGAAAATTTAGTCCAAGCGTCATTAAATAGTAATATTTTTTCGATTATCGATGCGGTGGCTGAAGGGCGGAAAAAAGATGCGCTCATGCTCATGCACCAGCACCTGGAAAAAGGCGAAGACCCTTTCTATCTTTTCTCCATGCTGATTTATCAGATGCGCAATATGCTGAAAATTGCCGATTTAAAGGAAAGTTTTGGCTATCCGGAAAGAGAAATCAGTCGGGTTTCCCAAATGCATCCATACGTTGTGCGCAAAACTTTAAATCAAATCCGCAATTTTTCTTTCGCTAAATTAATAAAACTTTACCAAAAATTAAGTCAATTGGATGTGATGATGAAAACCGGGAAGATTGGGGCGGAATTGGTGTTGGATAAATTTATCGCGGAGATATAGGATTTCATATATTGGGAGAAAAGAGAGTGTTGCTATGGATTGTAATCTTACAAATTATAATCTTCTGAAATATTTCACTCACTTGCATATGCCAGCCAATGAAATATAATAAGATTATAAAATATTGATAAGATAAGGCATAATTTTTTATGAAAGCGGATAAAAAAGTAGCGGCTAGAACAGTCAAAGAAATTATTGAAAGTTTTTTATATTCCGATAGCAAAAGTGCGACGGCTACTAAGCTTATTTTAATGTCTCTTGCGGTTGGTGGAATCGTATTTACTGGCGCATTGATTCCTACGTTATTTTCAATGACTGGTGGAATCAGATGCAAGAAAAGGTATTCTAAAAGACATTTGCAAAATGCGATAGGGACATTAAGACATAGAAAATTGATCGAGATTATCCAGGAAAAAGATGGAAAGACAAAGGTTGTACTTACAAATAAAGGAGAAAAACGCATAAAAGAATTTTGTTTTGAAGAATTGAAAATCCAAAAATCTAAAAAATGGGACAAAAAATGGCGAGTTTTGATTTTTGATATTCCGACAAAACCTAAGATATACAACAAAGCCAGAGAAGCATTAAGAAATAAAATAAAAAAAATTGGATTTTTGCAATTACAAAAAAGTATCTGGGTGTGCCCCTACGAATGCGAAGACGAGATCCTTTTTCTTGCGGAAGCTTATTCAGTGACACGTTTTGTCGAGATTCTCACTGTCGACAGAATGCTTCATGAAGAACGTCTGAAAAGAAAATTTAAATTATAGCCGGCTGATATTTTGCAGGCGACGAATGTTTGGGTGTATGAGATATAGTATTTCATCCACTGGCATATGCCAGTGGATGAAATGTCTTTATACTGCGGACTGCTTGAAATTTATTAAGATGATATAGCGATAATGACGGCAGTAAATGAACAGGATGAAATTTTTAAAAAAGTTCCGATTGTTCGGAACTTTTTAATTTAGCTTTTATTTCTTTGCTAGCGCTTTGACGCGGGCGTTCAGGCGGGATTTTTGGCGGGCGGCGGTGTTTTTAGGCAGGACTTTTTTCTGGACGGCTTTATCGAGAGCTTTGAGGGATTTTTGCAGCCACTCTTTGGCTTCTTTGGCATCGCCTTTGGCAATGGCCGCTTGGGTTTTTTTTACCACGCTGCGAAAACCACCCTTGATTTGATTGTTAGAGGCAGTTTTTCTTCTAGTGACACGGATGTATTTTTTCGCGGCTTTTTTGATAGGCATAGTTTTTTTATTGCTAAATTGTTGAGAGTACTATTATTTTTAGCATAAGGCTGGGTTTTTGGCAAGAAAGGAGGGAATCCCGTACACCCACGGTCTAAAAGGGCATTGTGGGTGAGGGGGTAAAATGCTAAAATTAGCACATAGAACATGGAACATAAAACATAGAACAAAGATATAAAACACGGAGCAATTGAATATAGAAAGTGTTCTATGTTGTATGTTCCATGCTTCATGAAGATATGTTGGCTAAAATCAAAGGCAAAATTGAATACATCAAAAATAATTACGCCGTAGTCGGAGTCGGCGGCTTAGGCTATAAAGTTTTTTCCACGCCCTATATTCTCGGTAAAATTGCCGGTAAAGAAGAGGTAGAATTTTTTCTGCATACCCACGTGCGGGAAGATACGCTGGCTCTTTATGGATTTTTAGCGATTGAAGAGCTGGATATATTCGAATTACTTATTTCTATTTCCGGTATCGGACCCAAGGCTGGATTGGGCATTCTTTCCATCGCTTCGCCCAAAACTATCAAAACCGCAATTTTAAATGAAGATTCTACGATTTTAACCAAAGTTTCCGGTATCGGTAAAAAAACCGCCGAAAGAGTGATTCTGGAATTGCAAAATAAAATAGCGGATATTTCCGTGGGCGACAAGGAAGAGGCGGTCGTCGATTCCGACGCCATCGAAGCGCTCTCGGGGATGGGCTATTCCGTCACCGAAGCCAGGGACATCCTCAAATCCGCGCCCAAAGATATCAAAGACGTGGGCGAAAGGATCAAATGGGCGCTGAGGAATTTAGGGAAGAAATAGTCTCTACGAATTACGAATCTATACGAATGTACGAATTTTAAAATTTGCGAGTATAGTTCAGTGGTAGAATGCGTCCTTCCCAAGGATGAGATAGGAGTTCGATTCTCCTTACTCGCTCAATTTTCAGAAAGCGGCTTTACAGAGCCATTTTTTATTGTCTTAGTTTGACTAATATTTCAAAATATGATAAAGTCCATTATTGGTTTAGTTCAGTCATTTTTTACAGGTGACTTTTGAAAATAATGGATTACTAATTGTAAAAAGGAGGATTGAGATGAGCTTAAAGCAGGCAGTAAAAGATGTAATGCATCCCGAAGGCGTTGTAAAAGATGCAATCGAGGAGTTAAAACAAATCGAACGGAAGTTGAAAAAGCCTCGCTATATGATGGCGACGAAAGCCATTCATAAATTGGGCGACATAAGTCGTGACGTTCCCGATTTATGCTATGTACATAGCGAGGACGAAGAGAATTATATCGGAAACTGGACGGCCGGGTTTGGGTTCATTAATGTGAAGTTTCCAAAGAAAACAACACGGGAACTGACCGAAAAAGAAAAAGAAAGATACAATGGAACGCAGATTATAGTTGGAAGCAACATTCATCACATTATCGAGACAAAGGAAAATCCTATTCCGGTGGATGCGATGAAAGTTGCCACGAAAAACTCCGTGTATCACTTCGGCAAAGCAAATAAAAAAGGCGTAAGAACTATTTCACGCGATGAAAAGCCTCTTGACTTCAAGGAAGGCGTCATCACCTTTCTGGTTATCGGAAAAAGCATGCAATTTTGCCCGGTTGATAATCCTGGAATATTGACGACATCAAAGGTTCTTTCAATCGAGTAGGATAATGCGAACAGTAAGAGGGGCGGTTGTATTTACATCATGAATGCAACCCTCCTCTTTTTTAATATGAAGTTTAGCTAAAATTTCAATAAATGTAATCCCGTTTCGGGATCTTTTTCCCGATCGACTTCGCCGTCGATAACTTCGATGACGCCTTCGAAAGTGGCGCCAAAAAGAGCTATTTTTGTTTACAACCAGGATACAACTTATTGGAAAAGGATACAACTAGTATACAACTGATAGTATGGTTGACAACTTTCAATTGAGGGTGTATAATAGAGCTATGAATGATTTAAGAGAAAAAATTATAAATCTGGCCCAAAAAAACGAGAGAATAAAAACTTCTGATGTTTTAGCTTCTTTAGAAAAAAAATTTTCCAGAACTTATGTTAGTCGAATTATTAATTCGTTGGTCAAAGAGGGCAAATTAGTAAAAGGCGGTTCAACGGCCGGAGCTTTTTATGTTTTACCGAAAAATGAAAATTTAATTCAATCGGAGATAATCTATAGGAAAAATTTTTTGAGAGAAGGTTTGGAAGAGCATCGAGTTTTGGATGAAATAAATCACGCGAGGATTTATTTAGATCTTAAAGATAATGTGCGTTCCATATTTGATTATGCTTTTTCCGAAATGCTCAATAACGCTATTGATCATTCTCAATCGGAAAAAATTTCTGTCAGTGTCTTTAAATCGAAAAAAGAACTGGTTTTTTCCATTGATGACTTTGGAATCGGAGTATTTAAAAATATAAAACAAAAGAAAAATTTAAATTCAGAACTAGAGGCGATACAAGATCTTCTGAAAGGAAAAACAACCACCGCGCCGCAACTACACACGGGAGAGGGAATATTTTTCACTTCTAAAGTAGCCAGCTTGTTTATGCTGGAAAGTTTTGGCTTGCGATTGATGATTGATAATAAAATAAAAGATATTTTTGTCAGCACGCGAAATAAAGAAAATAAGGGAACCAGAGTTGTTTTTACAATTTCCTTGGATTCAAACTTACACTTGGCGGATATTTTTAGAAAATATCAGACCAATCAGGACACCATGGCTTTCGATAAAACAGAAGTCAAAATAAAGCTTTATACCATGGGGACAGTCCACGTTTCCAGATCTCAAGCCAGGAGGGTGCTGAATGGACTGAATAAATTCAAAACTATTTCCATGGATTTTGATAAAGTTCCCTTGATCGGCCAGGGATTTGCCGATGAAATATTCCGTGTCTATAAATCTAAACATCCCGAAATTGATATAATCCCGGTTAATATGAATGAAGCGGTGGAATTTATGGTTAAGCGGGTGGAAAAACCGGATTTTAATTAGGCAGAGATTCTCGTATCTCGCTCATAAAAAAGACAGTCCAATTATTTTGAAATATCTTTTGTTTTAAAATTTTAGTAAATTTAATCCCGTTTCGGGATCTTTTTCTCTGTCCACTTCTCCATCAATGACTTCCAAAACGGCTTCAAAAGTTGCGCTCACAACGGCTTTGGTGAGATGGCCGGCAAAGGAATGTTGGTTTTCATCGCCTAAATTAGCATGGAGGTGAAGATAGGTTTCGCCCTGCATCGTTGTAATATTTCCATAAAGCGGAGCGATTTCGAAATTACCCTTCATTTCTTTTTCGTAGTATTTTTTGATTTTGACATCATATAAACCAATCTCCGCGTCATTGGTGGCGCCGAGGCCGGAAATGGTGCCCAGCTTGATTTGATTCTCCTCACAGAATTTTTTAAGCGTTTCGACAATTTCTTCGCCTCGATCGATGCGGATAAAATATTTTTGGCCGAATTTTTTGGCTTGCATAAGTTTTGAAAAATTAATGATTATTTTCATTCATTCTAGCACAGATAGGATGATTTTGATTAGAGCTTTGTTTTACGCTATGCTAATATTGAATCGTATTGAATTCCCGCCTGCGCGGGAATGACAATAAGATATATGGCTTTAAATAAGGACAATGATTTCCTCCAGTCGGATGTGTGGCGGCAGTTTCAGGAGGCGGTGGGGCACAAAACCTTTTCTGTTTCTATCCCTCACCCCAGCCCTCTCCCTAAGGGAGAGGGGGATTTTAGTTTTTCGGCGAGTATTATTGAACATCAGTTGCCAATAGTGGGAAAATATTTTTACATACCACGAGGGCCAATAATTTCGGCTGATGCCAAAAGAATTTCGAATTTCGAATTTCGAATTTCGAATTTGAATCAAAATTCAGAATTCAAAATTAAAAATTTTCTAAACGATTTGATTGATTTAGCGAAAAAGGAAAGTACCGGTTGGATTAGAATTGAACCGGAAAATAATCAAGCGTTGGAATTAATTAAAAAAAATATTTCCCTGCCGATTAAGAAGGCGCCGCATGATGTGCAGCCGAAAGAAATTTTGGTGATGGATATTAGTAAAGCGGAAGAAGAGTTGTTGGCCGGGATGAAATCGAAAACAAGATATAATATTAAGTTGGCGGAGAAAAAAGGAGTTTCTTTACGAATTACGAATTTATACGAATGTACGAATAATAAAAATGTAGATCGATTTATTGAATTGGTAAAAATTACAGCCAAGCGGAATAAGATTACTTCTCATCCGGAAAGTTATTATAGAAAAATGCTGGAAGTTATTCCCAGCGATATTTTAAAATTATACATCGCAGAATACAATAACAAAGTTATCGCAGCCAATCTGGTGATTTTTTTCGGCGATACGGCCACTTATCTCCACGGCGCGACGGATGATGAATATCGCAATGTGATGGCGCCGTATTTATTGCAATGGCAAGCGATTAAAGACGCGAAAAAAATGGGCCGTTTGCGATATGACCTTGGTGGTGTGAAAAGAATTTCCCCTCTCCCCTCAACCCCCTCTCCCGGCGGGAGAGGGTGGCTGGAAAAGCCGGGTGAGGGAAATTGGTCCGGGATTACGAAATTTAAATTAGGTTTTGCGCCAACTACAAAGCCGGTAATTTTTCCCGGCAGTTATGATATAATAATAGATAAGAAAAAATATTATCTTTATCGTGTTATACAAAAAGTAAAATGCTGGATAAAATAAAAAAATTTTTTATATCAACTTCTTTTGTTTTTTTACTGGCCATGCCCGCCAGTACGAATTATAAATTGAAAGATTATGGCTTCGGGGCGGGTGGAATAGGCAATGCAACCTCTCCCGATTATGCCCTGAACGCTATTACCGGACAATTGAATGGCGAACAGGGGACCAGTCCGCTGTATAGACTTGGTCCGGGCTTAATTTTTACCCAGCAAGCCAATGTGCCAGTGGCGCCGACTTTTGACAATCCCAGCAATTATTACAATAAATTGAGGATAATTATTGATCCTTCCGACAATCCGGATGACGCAATATTTGCGATCGCTATCAGTACGGATAATTTTGTAGGCGACATAAGATACGTGCAAAACGATTATACCGTCGGCAATGTATTAGGGACGGAAGATTACCAGACTTATGCCAGCTGGGGCGGCGGTGGCGACGAATATGTTATCGGACTGACTCCCGGCACGGAATATAAAGTGAAAGTCAAAGCCAGGCAAGGGAAATTTACGGAAACCGGTTATGGCCCCATCGCGACCGCGGCCACTATCAGTCCGACGCTGACTTTTAATATCGATACTAATTCGGTGTCTTATGGCAATCTGGTCGTGGACACGGTCACGGATAGTCCGACTATTACGACTAACTTTGCAACTAATGGAGAAACGGGAGGCAATGTTTTTATCTATGGCCAAAATGCCGGACTCTGGAGCACGGCCAACAGCCATAATATTAATTCCCTTTCGGGAGATTTAGCCTTGCCAGGTAATCCCGAAGGCTTTGGGGCACAAGCCACTTCGGTCACGCAAAGCTCTGGCGGACCATTAACCAAAGTATCGCCGTATGATTTAGCGGATGACAATGTGGGTATTGTGGACACAGCAATTCGAAAAATATTTTCGGCGGCCAATCCCATCGTGGGCGGCCAGGGAACTTTCGTCTTAAAAGCTAAATCAGCCGCGATTACTCCAGCTGCTAATGATTATGGAGAAACAGTAACGGCAATAGTGGCGGGAAATTTTTAAGGCAACTTATAAAGTTAGCCACTCCAGTAGCAAAGTCGAGGCAACTTACTACTGGGCAAGCAGGCTAATAAAAGTTATCCACAGGCAGTGTTTTTTAAAATGTTTTGACGGTTGTTTAAAAAAATGCTATAATTAGATAAATTAGACTTCTTATATAATTATAAATAAAAAACTTCGCCTTATTAAGCGAAAAAACAAAAAAATATGCGTAAAAAAATACTGGGAGAAATTTCAGCCATCAACATTTTAATGTTGCTATTCGTCTTTTTTGTCGGACCTTTTTTAACTTACCAAAAAGCCGAAGCGGCCAGTTTAGGCGCCTTAATGATGCGGCTGGATCGGATGAGCGTCTCTGCGACATTGGGAGGAACAGTTTGCGCCAAAGCAACAACCGTGGCTTCCACCGAAGGCAAGGTGGTGGTGAATTTCCCGACCGGTTTTGCGCCGGGTGCAGCTGATAGTTTTACGATCAACACCGCGCCGAATGCCAGTTGGCCGACCACCGGAACAACGGCGGTCTGGATAGGGATAAATTCCACGGCGACGACAGTTTCCGGAACAGCCGTCACGATTGTGAGTGGCAACCTGGACTCGGGCACACCGTGGTATTGTTTTAATTTTACATCAGCCGGTACGAATAGCGCGTCATCCGGAAATGATAAAGTCGGATCGGTTATTACCCAGACAGCCGCTGGTGCCGAAATTGACAGTGCTTTTTACGCGACTTCCTTAGTGGCTACTAATGAGGATACAATTACAGTTACCGCAGTGGTGCCGCCAACCTTTACTTTTCTTTTGAGCGGCACGGCCGATACTTTTACCACGAATTTATCCACTACCACATCTGTAACTAGCGGGAAGACTTTAACAATTATGACCAATGCGGCTAACGGCTGGACAGCTTGGGTTCAAAGTGCCAATGCCGCTCTCAATTCAACGGCCACGGGAGGGACTATTGCTACCGCTGGGACTATTGACGGTTCGCCAACGGATTTGTCGGGAACAACCGGCTATGTTTTGGATGTTGATACCGGGACTGGAACGCCGACTATCGCGGGGGAATATGATGGCACCAATGCAACTTCCGGAGGAACACTGGCAACTTCTTTTCAACAAATAGCTTCAGGTGATGCTCCTACGGCTACCGATACGGTAACTTTAATTGAAAGAGCGAAAATCGTGGCTTCTCAAATAGCCGCTAATGATTACACGGATACATTGACAGTGATTGCGGCTGGACTTTATTAGACGAACTTGACAAATCTTTACAATATAGAAAAAGCTTTCCCTGGGGAAAGCTTTTTTGCTATTTTTAAAAATAAGTGTATAATAATAATAGGATAAATTAGACACATAGGACTAATATGATACATAGGACGCATATGGCCAACAAGACTTATATTTCTAAAATAACCCTCACGCTGCTCTTAGCTTTTCTTTTTTCTTTTTCTGCCGTCTTCGCGCAAACCGGGAACAGCGACCTGCGCCTGACTTCTTCACCCTTGCCTATCAATCTAAAAGTCAATCCGGGAGATTCCATCACTACGGATATTAAAATTAAAAACGACGGACTCAACACGGAAAACATCAAAGTCGCTTTGATGAAATTCAAAGCGGATTCCAATACCGGCGCGCCTTTACTTTTGGAACGGGAAGCGGCCGACAACTATTTTGACTGGGTAACTTTTTCCGAAAATCAATTCCAATTGCCGGGCAATGAATGGAAAACTATTCAGGCGACTATCAATGTTCCAGCTACGGCGGCTTTCGGTTATTACTACGCCATCGTTTTTTCCCGCGCCGATCAGCCGGCAATTACCGATGGACAAAAAACGGTCTTGACCGGCGGGATGGCCACTCTGGTACTCCTCGAAGCCCAAGTGCCCAATGCGAAAAGAGAAGTGCAGGTGACGGATTTCTCCGTTGATAAACAAATGTTTGAATTTTTGCCAGCCATTTTTTCCGTGAAGCTCCGCAATACCGGCAATGTGCATGTTATTCCTCGCGGCAATATCTTCGTCACCAAGAGCGATGAAACCATCGCCAATTTAGAGGTTAATCCGAGTATCGGCTCTATCTTGCCCGATTCACCCCGAAACTTTTCTCCAGAGTGGAGCGATGGTTTTCCCTATTATGCGACGAAGACTCAAGACGGCCAGATTGTTAAAGATGAGCAAGGCAATCCAGTCCAAGAACTGAAATGGGACTTTTCTCAAGTTTCCAAATTGCGTTTTGGGAAATATACCGCCGAGATGCTCTTAGTCTATGACGACGGACAGCGCGATGTGCCGATTGAAGCGGCCGTGAGTTTTTGGGTGGTGCCGTGGCGATTGGCATTGTATATCATATTGATTATTATCGTGCCGGCTTTGATTGTGTATGCGTATATGAAATGGAGAATGAGAAAATTAAAAAAACAATATGATACATAGGACGCATATGGCCAACAAGACTTATATTTCTAAAATAACCCTCACGCTGCTCTTAGCTTTT
This sequence comes from uncultured Bdellovibrionales bacterium, assembly GCA_964438025.1. Lineage (GTDB taxonomy): Bacteria > Patescibacteriota > Minisyncoccia > Moranbacterales > UBA2206. Next base: position 5,541 of record CAYTIK010000015.1, on the reverse strand, counting down.
CTTTTTTCTTTTTCTGCCGTCTTCGCGCAAACCGGGAACAGCGACCTGCGCCTGACTTCTTCACCCTTGCCTATCAATCTAAAAGTCAATCCGGGAGATTCCATCACTACGGATATTAAAATTAAAAACGACGGACTCAACACGGAAAACATCAAAGTCGCTTTGATGAAATTCAAAGCGGATTCCAATACCGGCGCGCCTTTACTTTTGGAACGGGAAGCGGCCGACAACTATTTTGACTGGGTAACTTTTTCCGAAAATCAATTCCAATTGCCGGGCAATGAATGGAAAACTATTCAGGCGACTATCAATGTTCCAGCTACGGCGGCTTTCGGTTATTACTACGCCATCGTTTTTTCCCGCGCCGATCAGCCGGCAATTACCGATGGACAAAAAACGGTCTTGACCGGCGGGATGGCCACTCTGGTACTCCTCGAAGCCCAAGTGCCCAATGCGAAAAGAGAAGTGCAGGTGACGGATTTCTCCGTTGATAAACAAATGTTTGAATTTTTGCCAGCCATTTTTTCCGTGAAGCTCCGCAATACCGGCAATGTGCATGTTATTCCTCGCGGCAATATCTTCGTCACCAAGAGCGATGAAACCATCGCCAATTTAGAGGTTAATCCGAGTATCGGCTCTATCTTGCCCGATTCACCCCGAAACTTTTCTCCAGAGTGGAGCGATGGTTTTCCCTATTATGCGACGAAGACTCAAGACGGCCAGATTGTTAAAGATGAGCAAGGCAATCCAGTCCAAGAACTGAAATGGGACTTTTCTCAAGTTTCCAAATTGCGTTTTGGGAAATATACCGCCGAGATGCTCTTAGTCTATGACGACGGACAGCGCGATGTGCCGATTGAAGCGGCCGTGAGTTTTTGGGTGGTGCCGTGGCGGCTTCTCATCGGGTTATTTTTCGTAACAATTTTTGTACTGATTGGACTCAAATCAACTTTGCAAAATTGGTATGGAAAAATAAAAGTTTTTTTCGGACGTAAGCAGTCTGCCTAGTATGTTTAAAAAAATAGTTTTATTTTTTTCTTTTCTTGTTTTTAGTTTAGCTTTATTTTTCGAGAGTTGCCCAGTCAAGGCACAAGAAAAACCCAAAGGATTTACCGTGAATCCTTTTTTTCAAGATGTGACCTTGGAGAAAGACCAGGCAGCCGCTAGTTTTCAAGTGGAAATAACGAATAATACGGAAAATCTGGTCGTGCTTAAACTATCAGTTTTAGATTTTGGAACCCTGGACGAAACCGGTGGAGCGGCCTTTTTAGGTGCGGCGGAAAACTTGACGAATAAATACGCGCTGGCCTCTTGGATTATTTTGGAGAGGGATGGTTTGGTTTTAGATCCAGGAGAAAAACAAGCTGTCAAGGTAACTATTCAAAACAAAGAATCGCTCTCACCCGGCGGCCATTATGCGGCGATTTTAGCTAAAGTGGATAAGGGTGACAATCAAGGCAGGGCAGCGTTAGAAGTGGCTTTCGATTCGTCGCTTTCTTCCTTGATCTTTGCGCGCAAAATAGGCGGAGAAATTTACGGCATGGAGCTTAAGGAAAAAATAATTTCCGAAAATATTTTTCAGATGCCCTTCGAAATCAAATTACGTTTTCAAAATACCGGCAATGTCCACGTCGTTCCGCGCGGATTGGTAGAAATCACGGATCCTCTAGGGCGCTTGGTCAGAAAGGGAATAATTAACAACGAATCCGGAAGACTTTTGCCGGAAACCTTTCGAACTTTCAGAATTCCGCTAAAAACAGTGGCTCCCATTTTTATGCCCGGGAAGTATGTCTTATCAGCGAAATACCGCTATGAAAATCGGGAAGCTTTCGAAACCGAACAAACCGCCTTTTTCCTTATCCCATGGCCTTTTTTAGCGGGAATAATCTTTATAGCGGTGGGAATAATTATTTGGTTTATAGCAAAAAAGCGTAAAATGAAAAAATCAAACAATTTAGAAAAATTAAGTTGCTGAAGAATATAAATTTTCTCAAAAAATAATGTCATCGACAGAAACAGAAAAAAAAGATAATCCCGAAAAAGTTCCTCCCAAAAAAAAGTGGAAAATTATTTTAGGATTTTTTTTACTTTTACTGGTTATCTTAATTGTTTTGATCTGGCTGAAGTTGCAGCAGCCGATATCGGGAGAAGTTATCACAACTAACATCACTCCGGCGGAAATGGAAAAAGCCATTCCAGCTTTCGAGCGTTTTGAAAGTAAATATCTTTCCTTTCGGCATAGTGCTGATTACGTGGTAAAATCACACAATGACGCGCTGCCGGAAAACGGAGTGATTTGGGAAACCGCTTTTTTGGCAACAGGCGAAATTAATTCCACGAAAATCGCTTTAACGGTAGAAAGCTTGGAAAATCGGAAGCTTAAAGATGCAACCGGCTATAATCTGCGCAAAACGAATCCGGAAAAGTATCGTGAAGAAAAATTGGCCGCGGGCGAAATCAGCGGAATAGCTTTCACGGCCAGCCAATCAGAAACATACGAGAAAGTGGTTTTTGTGGAGAGGGATAATTTTTTGGTCGCCATCGCATTGACCGGGCCCAACGGTTCCGATACAGAAAAAGACCAAGAATTGGAAGATATTGTTCAGAGTATTCAATGGAAAAAATAAAATATGGATTAATTTTCGGGTCCTTAAACAGCCTGCCCGCATTGCTACGCAAAGCGTTGCAGGCAGGGAATTTATCGAAAACTTATATTC
>CAYTIK010000015.1:0-2814 GCA_964438025.1 uncultured Bdellovibrionales bacterium | reverse complement strand
GTTTTTTCGGGTATAATAACGGTATGGCTAAGAAAAAAAAGAAAAAAAGAATACTGAAAAAAATCGCCCGCTGGCACTGCCTGTTTTCTTTGGCGCTTTTTGGCTTGTATATCGGACTTTCGATGATTTATAGTCCGGAATTTCTGCTTTCGGATATCCGCCAAAAATTCCGGGCGCTGGCGGATGAAACCCTAACAGTTACGGCGCAAGTTTTAGGTCCGCCGGTCAAACCGGTCGTTGTTGGAGGGGCTGTTTGCAGCAACGATAGCTTGGCCATAAATCTCGATTGGGCGGATGATGAAAATTCCGAAACTTTTGACATTGACCGCGACAGCTTGCCGCTCATCGCCGGACTGACAGCTTCACAGCACACGGATGAAAATAATTTGAATATAAATACCTCTTATACTTACATTGTTACAGCGCGTGGACCAATGGGTCCGGGCTTCGAAACGTCTGATCCAATAATCGTAACCACGCCAGCCGATTGCGGAATAGTGCAACCTAATCCGATAATTAATATCACAGCTTTTGCTAACAAAAATATCGGAAGTTATACGGGCACACCGCAAACAGAAAATCGCAAGCCGACTTTTTCCGGAACCATTAATATCGCTAATGCCGATATAGCTTTGTTTATCAATAGTCCAACGATTATTTTAGCCCAGACCCAAGCCAATGTTAACGGTTATTGGAGCTGGCAACCGCCCATTAATCTAAATTATGGCAGCCATACGCTTTTAGCTACCGCTACTGACCCGCTAGATCCTTCCCGGACAGACTCCGACAGTTTAAATTTCCGCATCGTCAAAGATGAGGATGAAGAAGAAAAAACGAAAACTAAAGAATCGATTATCTTGCCGCCCGCTCCGATTAAACAACCGGAAAAACCCACTCCATCAGAAATACCCGTAGCGGAAATTCCGCTGGATTTTTCTTTAACATTGGCAGAAGAGGCGGTGCTGCAAGGCGATGAACTACAATCAATCATTCGCATCACGCGGCTGGCGGAAAAGTTCGCAGGAGCCGACGCGATAATCCGCTATTTAATTTTGGATGAAAGAGGCGAGAAAAAAACAACCATGCTACGGGATATTACGCTCAAAAAAAATGGCGTGATCCGCCAGAATATTGTTTTACCGAGTTATCTGGCGAAAGGGAAATATCATTTGCAGGCGGAAATTATGCTGGAGCGCTACAATGTCAGCCAGAAAAAATCTTTTGCAGTTTTGGAAAAATTACTGCTGAATTTGGGCGGGGGAATCCTGATCTCTTACCCGGAATTATTGAGTAACTTAGGCTTAATTGCCTCTATTCTCATCCTCTTGCTGCTATTGTGGCTGATTCTTTTTTCCCGCGAATATTGGCTATATCTGCACGCTCTCCGGCATATTACCGAAAAACATTTGAAAAAAATCGGCCTCTTCGGGCTGGGCAAAAGAAAGGGGGTGTCCCGCTAAAATGGAAAATATTTTTTTGAGCATAAACGCGGTGACAATCGGCGCTTTGGCACTCTCGATTATTTATACGGCCGGCGTGGTGTGGCGCGTGGAAATGAAATTGGACGTGTCGTATAAATTTTTTCTCGCCGGCATAATTTTTTTGCTGCTGGGTGAAGTTATTGATCTCTACTACATATCAGATAATCAAATAATAGTTGACCTTTTAGTAAAAACATTCCGCATGTTGTTCGCGGTCTGCTTCTTGTTCGGTATTATTTTCATGCGCAACATCATCCAATGTATCGACGGGGAGAAGGAAAAAAAATAACCAGCAATCTAATTTTTTTGAAAAAATTATTTTAGAGAAAATTTAGGCGGGTTTTGGCTTTACAAGTGGGTCAAAATCTGCTATAATTGTTAAGTAGGGGTTGAAAAATTATCTCTGTAAAGTGGGTCGCCAAGGAGGCGAATCTCACTAAAAAAGCGGGTGAAAACTCGCTTTTGTGCATTTCAGGAGTGCTCAAGAGCGATTTAATACTCGCTTTTTTATTTTTATGAGTCCAGGAAGACTTAAATTAGCGCTTATATTGACTACCATACTTGTTATCGCAGGGGGCTTTTTTATTTTTCCGCAGAAAGTTTTCGCCGCGCCCGGCATCAATAAATATATTAATTTTCAGGGCAAAGTGGTGAATACCGATGGGACAAACGTGACTCCGGCGGGCAATCCTTACAGTTTTATTTTTTGTATTTACACCACCGCGAGTCCGGCGGATCCGTGTGTTTCCGGCGACAGCAGAGATGCGGTGTGGCGGGAAGAAAAAAGTATCACAGTGACGGATGGTATTTTTCAAACCAATTTGGGCGATTCAACGACTTTTCCCGGGTCGGTGGATTTCAATACTGACAATATTTATTTAGGTATTAATTTTAATGGCAATGGGCAAATGTCACCGCTCATCCGTTTTACGGCGGTGCCGTATGCTTTTAACGCGGATAATTTAGACGGCGGCGATTGGGGAGTTCCGGGCGCGATTGGTGCTACGACGCCTAATTCAGCCTCTTTTACGACCTTAAGTTCCACTGGCATTACCAATATCGGTACGGGAGCCGGTTCAACCATGAGTATTGGTAATTCCACGGGCGCTATCACCATGGCTTCGGGCGGCACGACCAGCTGGACGAATACGTCCGGCACTTTAACTTTAGCCACCGCAACTTCCGGCAATATCATCTTAAATCCTGTGGGCAATGTGGGCATCGGACCTTCGGCGCCGGTTGGTCTTTTGGATGTGGACAGAAAATTAGTCGTGTTATCCACCGGCAACGTCGGCATTGGGACGACCAATCCCGTCCAAGGATTATTAACTTT
>CAYTIK010000014.1:18698-24495 GCA_964438025.1 uncultured Bdellovibrionales bacterium | reverse complement strand
AACTGGAGCTATTGCGAAAAACGCTAAAGTAAGATTTATTAATGATCTAATACGGGATAGTAAACTGTGAGGGAGTATCCCTCTATGCTTGGAGAATTAAGTTGGACAGCATCTAAAAAACCCCACCGAATGGCGGGGTTTTCTCTCATAAAACCACCCTCTTATACTTTTATTTAAGAACAACCGTAGCGCCCGCAGCTTCCAATTTCTTTTTCATTTCTTCGGCTTCTTTTTTAGCCACTTTTTCCTTGATGACTTTCGGAGCCGCGTCTACCAAATCCTTGGCATCCTTAAGCCCTAAACCGGTCACTTCTCGGACCACCTTGATGACGCTGATTTTGGAAGCTCCGCAAGCGGTCACTTCCACGTCAAATTCGGTTTTTTCTTCCACAGCTGCTTCAGTTACTCCTGCGCCCGCGCCGCCCGCCATCATCATGGGAGCTGCGGCACTGACGCCGAATTTTTCCTCCAGCACTTTGACCAATTCCGCTAAATCCAAAACGCTCATTTTTTCAATTTCCGCCACGAGCTTTTGAAATTTTTCTGGAACTTCTACAGGTTTTTTTTCTTCTGCCATTTGATTAGCTTTTAGTTTTTAGCTGTTAGCTTTTAGATTTAACAACTCAAACTTAAATTATTAAAAAATTAATTTTTACTTTCACTGATCGCCCGCAATGTCTGTACCAAACCTCGCAAATTACCAGCCAAAACGTTCACAAATCCAGAAATCGGAGCATTGAGAGAACCGACCAATTTGGCTAGTAATTCTTCCTTAGATGGTAAGATCGCCAGCGCGTTTACTTCTTGCGCGGTCATCTCTTTTTGGCCTAACAATCCGCCGACAATTTTCAAATTCTCATTGGCTTTAGCCGCTTGAAAAACAATTTTGGCCGCAGCGATTTCATCGGCCTGCGAAACGGCAATGGAAATCTGACCTTTCATTTTTCTAGCATCGACATTCAGTCCAGCGTCCTTGAGGGCGATGGTCATTAAAGTTTTTTTCAAAACTTTCATTTCCACGCCGGCAGTTCGGAGTTCTTTTCGGAGAGCCATCATTTCCTTGACCGGAAAACCTTTAAAATTGGAAAAAACGACCGCCTTGGCAGTTTTGATTTTTTCCGACCAATCTTTAATGAGGGATTTTTTTTGCGCTTTAGTTTGCATAAAATTTACCGATGCGAAACTACGAATGAATACGAATCTACGAATTATTTGTGCGTTTGCATCGCGTTAAAAACAAAAAAACTGCGTTTTACCGCAGAAACAAAAGCTTTATAGAGCTTCTTTTCCTCGGAAGGACTTATTTTTAGCGCCTTCTGTCTGCGGAAATCTTATATTATTTTACTTAACTATTTTAACGTGAAACTTATTTATTGTCAACCCCGCACTAACTTTGCACTTCAGATAACAACCCAAAAAAATTAACGAGTTGTTATTTTGGGTTAAAAAATAAACAATGCACAAGCGCCTTTTCTTTTGCGCCTTTGGCGCAGTGCAAAATTAGTGCGGGGTCAACCTCTTATTTTTTTTATACTACTTCTGGCTTAACTTCTTCTGCGGTTTTAGTTTCTTTAACTTTAGGCTTTGCTTCCTCTTTTTTAGCTTCGGCCCCGCCTGCAACGCTTTGCTCGCCCGAAGTCGCTACGCCCGCCAGCATCGTTGAGCGAAGCTCTGCGGGCTGGTCGTTGCGAGCGGGCGCAGCAATGCGGGCAGGTTTTTTCGGTAATTTTACTTTTCTTTTTTCACCTTGAATTAACCCCCTAGAAACTAAGAAGTTAAAAGCCGTATCAGAAAATTTGACGCCTTTAGCTGCCCAATATTTTATCCGTTCGAGCTTCAAAGAGTCTTTTTTCAGATGCGGATCATAACTGCCTAAAATTTCCACGTGGCCGCCGCCGGGAGCAATGGTGTGTTCTTGAACCACCAGGCGAAAATAAGCCTTGTTCTTCTTGCCTATTCGGTTAAATCTGATTGTAAGCATAATTTATGAATTTTGAATTTAGAATTTCGAATTTCGAGTAATAAATAACGACTTCTGAATACTTTGTTAAGTCTATATCAAAACAAATACATTGTCAACAACAAGACTTGTTCCATGCTCCATGTTTTATGTTTTATTTTATGATTTTCCCTCCTTGCCCCACCTGATCCAAGCGGATGGAAAGCAATTTGGAAATGCCTTCCTCTCCCATCGTCACGCCGTAAAGCAAATTAGCCTGGCGCATCGTTTCCCGGTTGTGCGTAATCATCACAAATTGCGTATTATCGGAAAGTTCGGTGATAATCTTACCAAAACGGCGGGAATTAGCTTCATCCAGCGCCGCTTCTACTTCATCTAAAACCGCAAAAGGCGGCGGATTGTAAGCAATAATGGCGAAAAGCAAAGCCAAAGCAGTAAGTGATCTCTCTCCGCCAGAAAGCATTGAGAGATGGCTGATTCTCTTGCCAGGCGGACAAGCAAAAATTTCCACGCCAACTTCTTCTTTCTCTCTAGTTTCTTTTATTTCTCCGTCTTCTTCCAAAGAATTTTCCATGTCTTCTGATTCTTCTTTTTCTGTATCTATCTCGACTTTAGACCCGCCTGCAACACTTTGCGTAGCAATGCGGGCAGGCTTTTGACTTTTGACTTTGGAAAGGTGCGCGTTGCCACCACCGAAAATAATACGGAAATATTTGGTAAATTCGCGATTGATTTCTTCAAAAGCAGCTGCAAAAACTTTATTAATCTTCTGCTCCATTTCAGCGATCACTTCTTTAAGCGTACCGATGGCTTTTTCCAAATCAGACGATTCTTTGGTGAGAAACTCAAAACGATCCTGTGTTTCCGCGTATTCTTTGACAATCAAAGGATCGATGCCACCGACTTGTTCCAGCTGGAATTTAAGCCGGTTGACTTCTTTTTCCAGACCTTCCCGTTCCACTACTTGCCCGTCCCATTCTAATTCTCGGGGTTCTTTTCGCAATTCTTGCCGGATTTCCGAAGTCAAATCTTCTTCGTGCACTTCGACTTTGGCTAATTTAATTTTAGCTTCATTAAAATGGTCTTTGAGCTTATTGAGCTCATCCTGCTTCTGATAAAGTTTCTTCTCCAGTTCAAAAAAATGTTCCCGCGCTTTCCGCTCTTCGATAACTGCCGCAGCAACTTCTTTTTTAACTTTTTCCCATTTGGCTTTTTGTTTATCCAATTCGCTATCAAGTTCGCTCTTTTTATTTTCTAAACCGGATATTTTTTCCACTGATTCTTTTTTTATCAGCTCTGCTCCCGCGTCTTGAATTTCTATCTGGCCTTTACCGGCATCCGCCCGTAAATTTTCAATCCGTTCCCTGATTTTTTGCGCTATTTTTTTAAGTTCTGCCAGCTCTTCCAAGCTTTTCACTGCTTCTATCTTTTCTACAAGAGCATCTTGATCTTTTTGAATATCCGTCAATTTTTCCTTTATATAAGCCAAGTCTACCGGTAAGCTCTGTCCGATTTGCTTCTGCGCCAATTTATCTTTTTCAATTTCGATGCGTGCTTCGCAAATCAGCAGCTCTTTTTCCAACTGATTGACGGCATCATTTATTTTTGCCCTTCTTTCCTCCCTTTCATCGGCTTGGGCGTTCACAGCCGTGCCGGCGGATTCTTTTTTCAATTCATCGGAAATCTTATCCACTTCGCGCTGGACATTCATCATATGGATGCCTAGATCGTCTTTTTCCCGTGAAAAAATTTCTTTTTCCTGTTGGAAATTTTTCCAAAGCCAAGCGAGCAGTCGCGTCTGTTTTTCTTTTAAACTTTGGGAGATGGCTTCGCCTTTTTGCGCGCGATCCGCTTGCCTTTTCAGCATGCGCAAATGCGGTTCGATTTCAACAATAAGTGCCCTGATATTTTTCAAATTTTCAGCCGTCGAGTCTAATTTGCGCAGCGATCTTTCTTTCTTAATCTGATATTGTTTAACGCCAGCCGCATCTTCCAAAATAAAGCGGCGCTCTAATGGCGTAACATTGAGCGCTGCGTCCGACATGCCTTGATTGATGACCGCGTAGCCCTCTTTACCGATGCCAGCTTTAGCTAAAATGTCTACCACATCTTGCAGCCGTACCGCAGAACCATTGATCAAATATTCGTTTTCTCCGTTGCGGAAAATTTTCCGCGTTACAGTCACTTCCGTGAAATCTAAAGGAATCCGTTTGTTGGAATTATCAAAAAACAACGTCACTTGAGCGCTGCCCAGCCTGGCTTTTTTCCCTGAACCGGCAAAAATAATATCTTCCGCTTTCTTGCCGCGCAGGCTTTTCATGGAATGTTCGCCCATCGCCCAGCGGATAGCATCGGCAATATTGGATTTGCCGGAACCGTTAGGACCGACGACGGCTGTCAGCACTTTTTTCTGTTCGTCTTGAGGAAATGAAAAATCCAATGCTGTTTTATTGGCAAAGGATTTAAAACCGGTAATTTCCAGCCGCTTAAGAAACATAATAAAAAATCTAGCCCGAAAGCTATAATGGCTTACTTCTATAATTATACAACAAAAAAAGGCAAAATTCAACCAAAAATTCGAGCTACCATTCTTTAATCTCCAAAGCTTTCGTGGCCGCTTCTTTTTGCGCTTCCTGTTTGGAAGGCCCGACGCCTTGAGCGATTAATTCATCCTGCAAATATAAGCCAACGACGAAACGTTTGTCATGATCCGGCCCGCTTTCTTCCAAAACTCGGTAAGACGGGGTGATGCCGACTTCTTCCTGCGAACGTTCCTGAAAACGGCTCTTGGGATCAACATATAATTCCTGCTCGATGATATCTTTCAGTCTGACTAATAAGTTTTTTTCAATAAATTCCTTGGCTTTATTAAAACCTGCTTTGCCCTGGTCTAGATAAATTGCTCCGACAATCGCCTCAAAAGCATTGGCTAAAAGATATTGGCGCGCCCGCCCTTTATCCTTAGCTTCACCTTTGCTCATCAAAAGAAATTCTTCTACGCCCAAATCTTTGGAAATTTTGGCCAGCATTTCGCCGTTAACCAGCGCCGCCCGCCAATTAGTCAATTCCCCTTCCTGATTGGAATAATTCTGATATAAATATTCTGTCACTACCAATTCCAAAACCGCATCGCCTAAAAATTCCAGGCGCTCGTTATGCTCCATTTTTTTCCCCCGGTTTTCGTTCAAATAAGAACGGTGGGTGAGAGCCTGTTTTAGTAGGTCGTTGTTATTGAATTTTATACCCAATTTCTTGGCGAGAGATTCGATCATAAAGATATAATTTAAAATCCAAACGACAAATGACAATTCAAGTTCAAAATCCAAATTTCAAAAATTTGTCATTAAATTATTTAGATTTTATTTGACATTGGAAATTTGTCATTTGGCATTGCCTTTCTTTTCTTTTCCGGAAAAATCATCCTTCATTGGTTCGCCTAATTCGCGGTAAATCGTACCCAAAACGCCATTAATAAACCGCCCGGAAGATTCGCCGCCAAAAGATTTGGCCAATTCAATGGCTTCGTTGATGGCTACTTTAGGCGGAACTTCTTCATAGTTGCCGAAAAGAATTTCGTAAATTCCCAAGCGCAAAATATTGCGGTCTACCAGTGTCACCTGGTTAATCGGCCATTCTGGAGCGCATTTCTCAATCAACTGGTCAATTTTTTCCCGATTTTCAAGCGTTTTTTTTACCAAATCCAAAATAAAAGAATGATCCTCCATGCCCGGACCGAATTCCGCAATATTTTTCTGGATAATTTTGTCGAGTTCTGCATTTTTCTGACCCTTGAAATCCCATTCGTAAAGGGATTGCATGGCGATGGAGCGAGAGAGA
>CAYTIK010000014.1:0-18688 GCA_964438025.1 uncultured Bdellovibrionales bacterium | reverse complement strand
TTTTTTGTCTGCGAGGCACGAGCAGCTACAAAAATGAGCATCCCGCACCAATTCAATTATTAATAAAATTATTAAGAACAAGCGAAGCCGCAGCCCGCTTCGCCGAATCGAGGCGAGGCGATTCCGTAGATAAATTTATACATTACCACAAAACTATCTTCGGAATTGGTGCTGGGAAGCCATTATACGATTATTTTTTCTTCAACTTCTTGAGCGTATTCCTCACTTCCTTGCCTTTATAATATCCACACTTGGGGCAAGATGCATGTGCAGCGATTTTGGCCTGGCAATTTGAACAAGCGACCAGTTTTTTAATTTTGAGCTTCAATTCTTTGCGGGCTCGGTCGCGGCGGGCTTTAGTGTGTCTTTGCTTTTGAGTCGACATTGTTTTTATAGTTACTGATTATTCCCGCCAGAAGTGGGCAGGTTTATTTTCTAAATTTAACATCAAAGGAGACATTTGGCAAGGTAACACATTCCTTGACTGGTCGAAAGTTCAGGCGATGAATAGAAGACGGGCCATGTTTTTTTAAATTTTGGAGATGGATTTTAGTCCCATAGCCTTTATGTTTAGCGAATCCATATTGGGGATATTTTTTATCCATTTTCTGCATCAGCCGATCTCGCATTACCTTAGCGATAATCGATGCCGCTGCGATAGTTTTTACTTTTCTATCGCCACCCACAATCGCTCGCTGCTTTAAATTTAGATTTGGTATAATTTTATTTCCATCAACCAAAATAAAGCTTTTAGCTTTTAGCTTATAGCTTTTAGGAGATTTCATTTTCACATTGCGAATAAGATTTATAACCGCTTTTTTCATCGCCAAGAGCGAGGCTTGCAGAATATTTATCCGGTCAATCGTTTTATGATCACACCTTCCCACCCCGACATAAAAATTTTTGTGGATAAAATCAAATAATCCTTCCCGCTGTTTGGCGGAAAGTTTTTTTGAATCGCGAATTAAATCCAATTCCTTTTGTTTGGAAATTGGAAATTGGAAATTGGAAATTCGACACAATGTGGCAGCGGCCACAACTGGTCCCGCCAAAGGACCGCGACCCGCTTCATCCACGCCGATGATTATCCGATAGTCTTGCTTTTTTAACTTTTTTTCTAACTTGAAATCCATAGATCTAATTATACCCTCTTTTTCAAATCTGTTTAAATGTGCTATACTAAATTCAGTAAATTTCGCCTTGCAAAACCCAGTGAGCGATCCGGGAAATGAAGGCTAAACTATATGCTAAGACTTAATTCATCATCAACGATTAACCTCTATTTTTAAAGTAGTGGTTTTTTATTTGGAAGAATTGGGAATTATGAATTTTGAATTTAGGATTTTATGATTTAATTATCCTTGATTCTATATTCTGGATTCCCATTCAAAATTCCAAATTCTGAATTCTAAATTCAACAATATGAAATTCACTCACTTACACGTCCACTCCCACTACAGCCTATTAGACGGTCTCGCCAAAATCGACGATCTTTTGGACCGCGCCAAAGAATTGGGCATGGAATCATTGGCCATCACCGACCACGGCGTGCTTTACGGCGGGATTGAATTTTTTATGAAAGCCAAGGAAAAAGGCATCAAGCCCATCATTGGTTGTGAAATGTATGTCGCGCCCAATGGTCTTGCCAGCAAAAATTCCGACACTCTTGATCGCAAACGGCACCATTTAATTTTATTGGCAAAAAATCAAGTAGGCTATAAAAACTTGATGCGTCTGATTTCTATCGCCCATCTGGATGGATTTTATTATAAACCCCGAATTGATCGTCCGATGCTCAAAAAATATGCGGAAGGCTTAATTGGGCTTAGCGCTTGCGCCGAAGGCGAAATTCCGTCGGCCGTGATTGAAGGCGATTTGGCTAAAGCGGAAAAATTAGCCTTGGAATATAAAAGTATTTTTGCTCCGGGAGATTTTTATCTGGAAATACAGCATCATCCTAAATTTCCCAACCAAGACTTGGCCAATCAAGGAATTATTCAGCTTGCGAAAAAATTAGAATTGCCGTTAATCGCCACTAATGATGTCCATTATGTCCATAAGGACGACGTGGCTATCCAGGATATTTTGCTCTGTATCCAAACCAACAAAAAAGTCGCCGATTTAGACCGGATGAATCTGACAGCTTTTGAGCTTTATCTTAAAAGTCCGGAGGAAATGCTCAGTTATTTCCCAGATATTCCGGCAGCCATCAGCAACACCCAAGAAATTGTTGCTAAATGCAATCTGGAAATCAAACTAGGTGAAACTCAACTTCCTCATTTCGAAGTTCCGGAAGACTTTACCGACAAAACTTATCTGCGCCATCTGACGGAAATCGGCCTGAAAAAAAAATTTGGAAACAATCCTGACCATAAATATCTGGAACGAATGGAATATGAGTTGGGCGTAGTGGAAAAAACCGGCTTTGCTTCTTACTTTTTAATCGTCCAAGATTTTGTCAATTGGGCAAAAAATCAGGGTATCGTCGTCGGACCGGGACGCGGCAGTGCCGCCGGCAGTTTTGTTTCTTACCTCATCGGCATCACCAATATCGATCCGATAAAACACGACCTGCTTTTTGAAAGATTTCTTAATCCGGAAAGAATCTCTATGCCAGATGTGGATATGGATTTTGCTGATGACCGCCGCGATGAAGTTTTGGATTATGTCCGGAAAAAATACGGCGATGATCATGTAGCGCAAATTATTACCTTTGGAACCATGGCGGCGCGCGCTGCCATCCGCGATGCTGGACGCGCCTTAGGACTGCCTTACGATTTTTGCGACAAAACCGCCAAGGCTATTCCCATGTTTTCTTCTATCGAAGGCGCTTTACAAGAAGCCAAAGATTTTAAGGATTTATATGCCGGTAGTCCGGACGCCAAGAAATTAATTGACAGCGCTAAACGCTTAGAAGGTGTCGCCCGCCATGCTTCAATGCATGCTTGCGGAGTGGTCATTACCAAAGAACCGGTGACAGAATATACTCCTCTCCAAAGAATCATTGGTAAAAGCGAAGGCACGGTTACGCAATATTCTTCTTCCACCAAATCCAGTTTCGTGGAAAAAATCGGTCTCTTAAAAATGGACTTCTTGGGATTGAAAAATTTAACCATCATCCAGAATACTTTGCGTATCGTCCGGAAAATAAAAAATCTGGAAATTAATATCGACGATATTCCTTTGAACGACGTTAAAGCTTATAAATTATTGCAGAAAGCCGAAACAACCGGCGTCTTCCAATTGGAAAGTTCCGGCATGAAAAGATATTTAAAACAACTCAGGCCGGGTATTTTTGAAGATATTATCGCCATGGTGGCGCTTTACCGGCCGGGGCCGATGGATTGGATTCCGGACTTTATTTCCCGCAAGCACGGGCAAAAATCCATCCAATACCTCCATCCGAAATTGGAACCTATTTTGGAAAAAACTTACGGCGTGGCGGTTTATCAGGAACAAATCATGCAGATCGCCCGCGACTTGGCCGGCTTTTCTTTGGGCGAAGCGGATGTGCTGCGCAAAGCGATGGGCAAGAAAATTTTTGTCTTAATTCAGGAGCAAAAACAAAAATTCATCGATGGCTGCATCCAACAAGGCGTCAATCGCCAAGTCGGAGAAAAAATCTTTGCTTTTATCGAGCCTTTTGCCGGTTATGGGTTTAATCGTTCGCATGCCGCCTGTTATGCTTTAATCGGCTACCAGACTGCCTATCTGAAAGCGCATTTTCCGGCCGCTTTTATGGCCGCCCTCCTCACTTCCGACCAAGATAACATCGATCGCGTGGCCATCGAAGTGGCTGAATGCCGAGAGATGGGTATTGAAGTTTTGCCGCCGCATATCAATGAAAGTTTTGAAGAATTTGCGGTAATCACCGATCCGGAAACGAAAATTGAACGGATCCGTTTTGGATTAAACGCCATTAAAAATGTCGGCCATACGGTGGCGCATGAAATTGTCGAAGAAAGAAAACGCCAGGGAAAATTTCTAAACCTGACTGACTTTATTGAAAGAGTAATAGCTAAAGATTTGAATAAAAAATCATTAGAAGCTTTAGCTAAAGTCGGCGCTCTTGAAAGCCTAGGAGAAAGAAACCAAATTATTTCATCCATGGAAAATATCTTGAGCTATTCCAAGAATTTCCAGAAAATGAAAAAATCCAATCAGGCCAGCCTTTTCGGCGAAGCTCAGAATTTTTTGCCGGAAATTACCTTATCCTCATCCGAACCGGCCAATCCCAAACAGCGCTTAAGCTGGGAAAAGGAATTGCTAGGACTTTACATCAGTGATCATCCCACCAAAGAATACCAGGCTTACTTCCGCAAGATGGCTGTCCCCATGAAAGAAATTGATGCTGCAACTGTCGGACGGTCGGTAAATATTGGCGGAGTTATTTCCAGTATCCATAAAATATTCTTAAAAAATCAAAAAACTATGCTCTTTGTTATGATAGAAGACATGGCTGCGAAAATGGAAATTATTGTTTTTCCAAAACTGCTGGAAGCCACGGTTGATTTCTGGCAAGAAGATAAGATAATCTTGGCCAGTGGAAGAATTTCCGACAAAGATGGAGAATTTAAATTGCTGTGCGACAGCGCTAAGGCTGTTACGCCGGAAGAACTGGAAAAATTCCAACGCATTGAAATGACCCAGAAAAAAAACGGCCATCCGACCGCCTCTCTTACTGTTTCAATAATCACTCTCTCTTTGCCTCAAGGCGCCACCAAGGAAGCTTTTAAAAATCTTTCCCAATTTTTTGACGGCTGCGCCAAAGGCGAAACTAAAGTTTATTTGGAAATTGCCCATTCAAAAATGGAAACGCCATACCGCCTGGAATATTCTGCCGAACTGCCAACTTTAATCCAAAAAATTATTCCGGAAAGCCAGATCAAAATAACTTAATCTTTTTTCTCTTCTTTTTCGTAAGCCTTTTGCACCGCCTCTTCCCAACGGATAGCCATCGGATCATTTAGATTGGGAGGAGAATCTCCCAAAGGATTATCTTTGTTGACATAAAAAAGAATATCATGTTTGCCGACGGGTTCCAGTATTTCCACTACCCCTTCCTTACCTTTCTTTTTTTCACTGACTTTTTTGCCTTTTTTTTGATCGAAATAAATCGTTTTCTTTTCAAAATTTCCCGTAATCATCGGCTTATCCGATTTAATTTTTTCATAGTCAATGAATTTTTCTTCCGGATAACGGGAAATGATTGTTTCCATGAACTTGCGCCATAAGGGCCCGGCGACTACCGATCCATCCGCGCCGGCTTGCATCGGCTGATTATTATTATTCCCTACCCAAACTCCCACGGCAATTCTCGGCGTGTAGCCGACCGTCCAAGCGTCGCGATAATCCTGGGTCGTACCGGTTTTTCCGGCCATCGTCCGATCTTTGAAAAAGAGCGAGTTTTGCGAACCAAAAATTGGCGCTCGCGCACTATTATCTGAAAGAATAGAATTTATTTTTCTGGCCACCTGGACATCAATCACCTGCTTATTTTTTTTGTCCGCACCGATAATTTCCTGCCCTGTGTGGTCAATTATTTTCAAAATAGCCGTGGCCGGATTCCGCTTGCCGTCATTGGCAAAAACCGAGAAAGCGGCTGTTTCTTCCAAAAGTGTCATATCGCCTCCGCCCAGGGCCAAAGAAAGCCCATAAGCGCTCCGGCGGGTTAAAGAAGTTATGCCTAATCTTTCGGCTAAATCAATAGTTTCTTCGATGCCGGCCAAATAGAGTGTTTTGACGGCGGGAATGTTGAGCGACATAGCTAAGGTTTTACGCATCGGCAACGGACCGTTAAAATTCTGGTTGTAATTATTCGGAATATAACCCTTACCCGTGCCATCCGGCCCGAAATTAGTTTCCACATCCAGCATAATTGTTTCCGGCTGGTAGCCTTTTTCAAAAGCTTTGGCATAAACGACTGGTTTGAAAGAAGATCCGGGCTGGCGGTTTTGTGTCGCCACATTGACTTCGCCATCGATAGTCTTATCAAAATAATCCCGGCTACCGACCATAGCTAAAATTTCTCCGGTTTGGGGATCAATGGCAATCAGCGCCCCGTTCCCTGCCCGGTATCTTTTTCCGCTGGTTAGAATATAATCTCTGATTGTCGCTTCGGCCGTTTTTTGCATCTCATAATCCAAAGTTGTATAAACTTTCAGTCCGCCTTCTTCTAAAATTTCCCGAGGATAGGTTTTTTCCAGCTGGTCCTTGACGAAAAAAACCAGGTGCGGCGCTTCAATTTTTTGCCGCAAAGGAATAACTTTAGCTAAAGTATCAGCGCTGAGCGCTGCCACCACCAGTGTTTGGTCCGCATCAGCTATTTTATCTTTTAAAGCTTCCAAAATCATCTTCTGGCGCGCCACTAAAAGATCTTGGTTATCGCCATAAGGAGAATAAGTGTTGGTCGCCTTGGGCAGTGCGGCTAACAGCGCCGCTTCGTCCAAACTCAAATCCGCGGCGTCTTTACCGAAAAAAATAGTTGCGGCTGATTGGATGCCGTAAGCGTTGGAGCCGTAGGGAATTTCGTTCAGATAAAAATCCAGAATTTCTTCTTTGCCGTAGCGGATTTCGATTTTCAGCGCTAAGATTATTTCCTTGATTTTCCTTTCCCAACTCTTTTCCCGCGTTAAAAAAGCATTACGAGCCAATTGCTGGGTAATTGTCGAAGCGCCTTGTGATAATCCACTGCTTCTTAAATTTACAATTGATGATCGGATTATGGCCATAAAGCTGATGCCGTGATGTTCATAAAAAGAGCTGTCTTCGGCTGTGATCGTGGCCAGGCGCATCGCATCAGGAATTTCCGCATGAGTGATAACTTTGCGGTTTTCTTCGCCATGGATTTCGTATAATTTATGTTCTCCGGTCCGGTCATAAATTATGCTAGTCTGCGCCACTTGCCGGTGGACCAGCTCGGCTTTGGGTGTAATAAAAAAAAGATAAATAACTGCCGTACTCAAAAGCAAAAAAATCAGTCCGAAAAAATAAAAAAACACCCGATGGATTATTTTTAAAGGCCGAGAGAGAAAAATTCTTTCTTTTTTACTTGTCTTAAGGGATTTGCCCGCTAAAAATTTTTTACCGACCTTGATTGTTTCAAAGGAAAAAAAAGCGGCCAGTTTGCCTCTTTTGATTTTTTTGCCAGTTATATTTTTCACGCGGGAAAAAACGCCAAAAGGGCCTTTTTTTAAATTCATTCTTTTATTAGCTAAAACTATTTTTAATTCAAAAACGGCTTCCCATTTTACTCTTGTTTAGAACGCCTGTCAATAAGCCAAAATAACACCGATCAAGGCCAAAATTACCCACCAAATTCCAAAACCTAAAAACTAGTTGCTTACCACGGCGTCACTTCCCGGTAGCCGGGCGGACAAGGATGGGAGTTGCAGGCTTCGGTTACGTCCTGCCAAGTAGCACAATCATCTGTGCAGCGCTTAATTACCCTGCTGCCACCTCCACAAGAAGTCGAGCAAGGATTATTCAAAAGTCCCGTACAACTCGGCACACAACAGCTGTTGCTGGTGCAAGTCGCACTGCAAGTTTTGGGACAAGCACCATTATCGGCACCTAAATCACACTGCTCGGATCCTTCTCTAGCGCCATTGCCGCAAATTGGACTAGCAACGTTAACTTGCACGGATCTTTCCACGGTGGTTGAACCGGCGTTGCCACATCTTAGAGTATATTTTTGAGGAGAAGTTAAATTTCCGGTTGGTTCCGTATACGTTCCATTAGCAGAACTTTTCCATCCGATCCCAATCGGGGTAAACCAGAGTTCCCCCCAGCACCAAGTGGCGTTGGTCGGTGTCCATTCTAATGTGACATTGCCGCCACCATATGGAAGATTAATAATCGGTTGCCTGATTTGGGTGCCAGAAGTGCCGGTAAAAGTGAGAATGGGAGCAGGAATAACGGTAACGGATTTGACTCCGCAACTGACCCAGGCGGCATTCCAACATTCCAGCGAATAAGTTCTAGGAGTCGTCAGTGGTCCGGTTGATTCCGAACCATTGGGATTTTTCCAACCAGACCAGCTACCACCGGCTCCACAAGCAATAGCATTAGTTGATGTCCAAGAAAGCGTGGAAACTCCATTGTAAGCTACAGTATTAGGATTGGCAGAAAAAGTGAAGGAACAGACGGCAGGAGGTTTCATTTCGCGACATAATACATTACTGCCTCCGCCTGAACCATTGCACCACCATTCCCATCGATCCGCATATTCAGCCGTGTATCCCAAATTACCCGAGCTGCAATTATAGTGAGTTGCAGCACAAACGCCATCGACACGAGGAACATTGGTGCAACTGATTGAATAAGTCGGACCGGTATAAGAATTAGGCTCGCAATAATTAGATCTGGAATATTGGATTTCTGACTTAAAAGAACCGTTGGCATCCACATTGTATCCAAAAGGTCCTTCATCTATCACATGATATAAATGAACCCCTCCGATGCTGCCGCTTTCTCTGTGTTCTGGTCTGTCATGCCCATAGGCGCTACCATTAAAATAATGCGTGTACATCGCGTCTCTAATGCCGAATAAACAAATCCCTGAATCTGGAGCAACGGAGCAGTAATAATCATAAGTATCAGCGAAAGACCGTTGGTTATAACGGTCGCCATTTTTATAAATCCGCAGATAGCCATTTGTCCCATTCATGCAGTCTTCGCAGAAAACTTTGACAGTAAATTCATAGTAGCCTCGCTGAGGGCAAGTGCCCAGATTCCCGCTGGGCGCGGAAGAATAATAAATACGCGAACCGCTTTTGGCCAGATCAGCATTCGTTTCTTGCGCAAAAAGAAATTGATAAAAAACAAATAAAACAATTATCATCAAAATCAAGCCAACTAACAGTCCGGCTTTGCCAATATTTCCCCTTCGAGATAAAAACCAGAGCCAGAAGAATATTAGTACAAATACCACAAGCGCGCTGACAAAAATAACATCCCGGTGATACGCCAAGAATTCTCGCCAATTTTGCGGGCTGTATTTCTGGAATTCCACTTGATATTCATCCAAAATTTCTCCGGTGGTCGCATCTTTCAAATAAGCTTGTAGAGTTTTTAACGTTAATCTTTGCGGAGCTTTTTGATCGGAAAAATCCAATTCCACGTCATCCAAATTGAATTCTTTTTTTAATACCAGAGGAGTTTCTAATTCTTGAGCGACTACTTGGACTTCCAAAACGCCTTTTTGACTGGATTCATCCATCGAACTGACTACGGCTACTTTGAAATCTAAAGCTTCTCCCCGTAAATATAAATTTTTGTCAGAAGTAATTTCACTAATGCGCGCAAACAGTCCGTCGATAACCCAGCGAGCCGGAAATTCATCGGTTAATAATTGACCACTCTCATCGGCCAGCGCAAAAACAACTTTATATGGTCCGGCTTTTATCCCCTCCCAAGAAGGATTGAGGTCAAATTTGATAAATTGGAGTCCATCATCCTCTGTTAACAGCGCTACTTTTTCTTTTTGAATTTCCTTAACTAATTTTTCATTAAAATTTAAGCTGTAAATCTCGGCCTGCCAAAAAATATTTTTTTCTGCTATAACTTTGGCTAACTTTTCGTTATCCCGCAAATAAAAAACTAACGAGGCAGTTTCATCTTTTTTAGTGGCATAACCTTCTTCTAATCCATTATTGCCATAACTGTTACGCAGAGAACCGCGTAAAAATCCCAAAAATCCGCCTTGCCCGGTCAATTGAACCGGCTGTTTGGTATAATTACTGCCAAAAATTTGCGCATTTTTATCATTGACGCCTACTCTCAAAAAATAATTTCCGCTTTCCAAACTAGCCGGAGGAATGTAATTTATCTGGATTATCCGGCTTTCTTTGGGAAAAAATTTTTCTACCTTTCCGGAAGTAGCCACGGTAAATTCCAAAGGCTCAAATAAATAGCCTTCAGGCGCTAACGCATCGCCCTTGTGCAATTCTAAATTATAAACTAAATTATCAGCAAAAAGATCGCTGGTATTTTCCACGGAAACTTCTACATTCAACTGGCGACTGGATTCATTAAAACTAGCTTGTAAGATTTTAACTTCCAGAGGGGTCGCATCTACTGGAGTTTCTTGAGAAATAGCAGTTTTTTCTTCTGATTTTACGGCTTTATTCTCTGTTATTTTTTCTTCTAGCTTACCTTTTTCCACAAATTTCTTGACATAAGATGCGCTGAAAAAAATCACCGCCAAAGCGGCAAAAATCACTAAAAGCCAGAGGAGAATATTTTTTTTCTTATTGCCCGGATAAAATTCCGGACTGGGATTTATATTTGTTTGTTCCATATTTTTGTTTTATCAAAAATTAACTAATCAATAGCAACCTAAAAGCTAAAAGTTATTTCTATAGTCCCCATCCCGTTATTTTATACGTAAATTGATAGCCGGCTTCCTGGGTTTTAGCTTTGATTTTTTTCCGCAATTCGCCAAAATTGAATTTATAATCATATTTCTTGCCAAAGAGATTGGATTGTTCCTCAATCGTTTCTTCTCTTTCTCCGCCCATCCCGACTGAATAAGTTGATTTTTTAAAGCCAAAACCAGGGCTCATCCCTCCATCAAAATCGCCTCCAGAGGACGAGGAGAGTCCGAAACCGGATTCCTTGAGCCTTTCCGTAAAACGTACTTCTTTTTTTTCTTCGTCAATGCGGAATTTGGCCCGATAAGTTAATTTTTTACTGGAAAGGAAGGCTTTTCTCTCGGCCACTAAAAACTCCAACATATAGATTCCGCCATCTTCTTTAATTTCTGCTGGAATCTCCGCAGCGATTTTTTTTATTTCTTCCAGGATGCTCATATTATTATTTAACTTGATAATTTACTCCGATTTCAATGATAATTTCCTGGGTGCCGGTTGGAAGTTGCGGGCTGGAAGGCGCTTTGGCTCCGCCCAAGCCTCTAGCTTCATTCATTCCATAATTATCCAGTGGAATATCTGGAGACTGGACGCTGTTCTCATACCAGCCTAAAATTTTTCCCGCTCTGGCTCCGGAAGCTTTGAACATGGCCGGCGCTTTGCTTTTAGCATCTGCTATCGCCTTGAGGCGCGCTTCTTGTTTTAGTTTTTCCAAATCCGCCGGCTTGAATTCCACGCCCAAAACTTGATTAGCGCCCGCACCGGAAGCCGCCGTAATTACCTGGCCGGTTTTTTCTTTGTCGTTTTGGATATTTTTAATTTTGATAATTAAATTTTGATTGGCATTATAGCCGGCCGCCGCAGAAACTCCGTCTAGATAATCATATTGCGGAGATAAATTATAATTCCCCGTCTTGATGTCCGCTTCGGAAATTCCCAAGGCTTTTTCCGCTTCCATAATCCGAGCAATTTTATCATTAAGCTGTTTCAGGGCTCCATCGGCCGACCAGACTTTATCCACTTGGACACCCAAAGTCACGGTCGCTTCATCCGGCTGGTATTCCACTTTGCCCTGGCCGTAAACCGTCACTTGATTTTGCAGCGGATTGACAATTCTTTCCCGTAGCAAAGATACGATAATAACCGCCCCCAAAATCACTATTCCCAAAACGGGCAGAATAAATTTTGATTCCTGCCAATTGAAATTGCAACATTTTTTTTCTAGATTTAAAGACGGCGTCTCCATAAGATTGCCTTAAAAATTACACTTATATTATACAATAAAAATAGGGAAATGAAAAAAGCCGGTATCCACTAGGAACAGTGAATACCGGCCGGTTAAGGCGACGCTTGCTGGGAGCAGTCAAACGCCACCTATTACAGAACCAATGGGATGTGGAACCGATATCGATCGGCACCCTTGGTCTGCAACTAAAGATTTGCCACTTCGCTAAGTCCCACATTTTCACTCAACGCAATGGCCTATCTTCTTGGGCAAATTTTATGCCCTTTTTTTCCTTCAAGATACATTACTTCGTGATCTCCAACGGGAATCATTAGATTACACTTGAAACAAAATTCTCCCGATGAAGGAACTTCGGTCAATTTTGTACTACCATTACCACTTCTAGCTTTCGCTCTTGGTTGCTGCTCTCCAGGATACTGCATCTGATTTCTATTTCCGCAACAAACGCTACTGCTTATACCATTGTATCCCATGCGAAATTACCTCCTTCAGATTGAAATGAGTAAAAACCAAGTCAAGAATAGAGACTGTTGCCAATGATATCCCGCAGCCCTTGATTGAGAACCTGTTCTTGCTCTCTGTTTAATGCACTTATACCCTCCTTGAATTTTTTCTTTTCACTTAAGAGAAATTCCCCACATTTCGCCCGATTGGCAAAACTGGCATCTGGTGGCAAAATGCCAACCATTTTCAATCTTACAACTGCTTGGTTTAATTCGACATCTTCTGGTTTTTCTTTTCCAACCATAATTCCATGCACCTGCAGGCTCTGGTTGGTATTCTGACAAAAAGACAATCCGCTATTCATTTCCCCACCTCCTTTCTGGAAAAAATGTTTATACCAATAATTGTCAAAGGGCCGCTCTCCTAAAGAATAAGCTAGCACGAAAAGCTTAATTTAGCAAGATATTAAACCCGAATTGACATTTGGCCCTGATTTAATATAATTAAACTATTGAAGCGTTGAAATGGCTTAACCAACCATTGAGTTTCCGCGAGTTGCCCGCGCTAACGGCAAAAAAAGTGTCTTGTCAGTCACGACTGACGGGAAATTTGGGTGGAACCGCGGGAAAAAAGACCCGTCCCATAAATTTTCAATTGAAGATTTTTGAGACGGGTTTTTATTTATTTTATTTTTAATAAAAAATTATATGTCCAAAGAAAAAAACCTAGAAATCCTCCGCCACAGCGCATCGCATGTTTTAGCTGCCGCGGTTTTAGAAATGTTCCCGGAAGCCAAATTTGGCGTCGGTCCGGCCGTGGAAAACGGATTCTATTATGATTTCGAGCTTCCTCGCACTCTGATTCCCGAGGATCTGCCGCTCTTGGAAGAAAAAATGAAAAAAATAATTCAAGCCAATTACCCTATAGAACAAGCGGAAATGCCGATAAAAAAAGCCTTGGAACATTTTAAAAAAGTTAACCAAGATTATAAAATCGAGCTGATAAAAGATTTGGAAAAAACGGGAGAAAAGAAAGTTTCCGTTTATAAACTGAATAATTTCGTTGATCTCTGCTCCGGACCGCACCTAGATTCGACTGGAGAAATAGAAGAGGACTCTTTCAAGCTTTCTCGCATTTCCGGAGTGTATTGGAAAAGCAATGAAAAAAACAAACAACTGCAAAGAATTTACGGTTTAGCTTTTGAATCTAAGGAAGAATTAGGGGAATATGCCGCTCGGCAAGAAGAAGCTTTAAAACGCGATCACAGAAAATTAGGGAAGGAATTAGATTTATTTTGCTTTTCCGATTTGGTTGGTCCGGGTTTGCCGCTATTTACGCCCAAAGGAGTCATCATCATAGATGAATTAAAAAAACACATTGAAACTGTCTGCAGAAATCATGGATTTGAAAAAGTTATGTGCCCGCCTTTGGCTAAAGTTGAACTTTTTGAACTTTCTGGCCACGCTAAAAAATTCGGAGAAGAACTTTTTCAGGTTAGCTCTTCCCGAGAACATAATTTCGCGTTAAAGCCTGTTCAATGTCCTCACCATACGCAAATTTATGCATCCAGACGTCGCTCCTACCGCGACTTGCCTATTCGCTATATGGAATCAGATAAAATGTATCGGGCGGAAAAATCCGGCGAAGTCGGCGGATTAAATAGAGTCTATGCTATAACAGTGGAAGATGGCCATTCATTTTGCCGAATAGACCAAGTTAAAGATGAAATTAAAAATCTGATAAACATTATCAAGGATTTTTACAGCGGACTTGGTATGTGGGACAATCACTGGGTTTCACTATCCGTTAGAGATTACGCCCATCCGGAAAAATATATCGGAGAGCCCAAAGATTGGGACTTGTGCGAAAAAATGCTGGAAGAAATTTCCGATGAAATGAAATTAAATGCCCAACGTCGCAAAGGTGAAGCTGCTCTTTATGGGCCAAAACTTGATTTTATGTTCAAAGACGCCCTGGGTAAAGAAATTCAAATCCCAACCGTGCAAGTTGATTTTGCCACTCCCAAGCGTTTTAATCTTGTTTATA
The DNA here is from genome assembly GCA_964438025.1 of uncultured Bdellovibrionales bacterium. Lineage (GTDB taxonomy): Bacteria > Patescibacteriota > Minisyncoccia > Moranbacterales > UBA2206. The sequence goes on along the minus strand of CAYTIK010000014.1, from coordinate 4,582 downwards.
CGGATAATAAAGGCAAGGAAATAAATCCTGTTATGGTACACCGAGCCGTTTTAGGTTCCTACGAAAGATTTCTTGTTCTCTTAATCGAACATTTTGCTGGCGCTTTCCCGCTTTGGCTCTCTCCGATACAAGCTATTATTATTCCGGTTTCGGAAAAATTTAATAACTACGGAGAAAAGGTGCTAGAAAAATTGAAAGAAAATACTATCCGCGTGGAAATGGATAATTCCGCTGAGTCGCTAGGCAAACGTATCCGCGTAGCCGAAAAACAAAAAATTCCTTATATTTTAGTCGTGGGTGAAAAAGAATCCCAATCTGAATCTGTCGCTGTCCGATCTCGAAACAAGGAACAAAAAGTTATCAAACTTTCCGAATTTATCGAAAAAATACAGAAAGAAATCGCCGAAAAGAAATAAATTAAAATAAAAAATTTAAAATCTTTCAGCCTTAACGGAAGGCTCAGGAACGAATTCCGCCGAGTGAGCGTAAAGAAATTTCTGACGATCTTTTTGCGAAGCAAAAAATAGGAATTTTAGCGAAGGAGGCGAGAATTCGTCTGAGACTGTAGTTGGGCTGAGAGTTCTTTTTGTTACTTTTTCTTGCGGAAAGAAAAAGTAAGAATCAAACTATGAAATATTTTATCAAAACTTTTGGCTGCCAGATGAATTATTCGGATTCGGAACGCATTGCCGCTCAATTGGAAAAAAGCGAATTTTTTCCTGTTTTTTCAAAAGAAAAAGCGGACTTGGTCGTGGTTAATTCCTGTGGCGTCCGCCAGACCGCCGAAGACCGGGTTTTTAGTTATATCCACAATGTCTGGAAAAATAGTCCTAAAATAAAAATTATTTTAACCGGCTGTTTAGCTAACCGCAAGGACGTGCAAAGAAAATTAAAAAATAAAGTGGACTTATTTGTCTCCATAAATAATCTTGCTCTGTTTGAAAATTGGATCATTGAAAATTCATTGAAAATTGAAAATTGTAAATTTAAAATTTCGGCACAAAATAATATCGTAAACAATGAGAATATCGCATATTTATCAGTTAATCCAAAATATGCTAACACTTATCAAGCCTATGTGCCGATTATGACCGGCTGCAACAATTTCTGCGCTTATTGCGTCGTCCCTTACGCCCGCGGTCGGGAAATTTCCCGTCCAGTCGGAAAAATCCTCCAAGAAATCAGAGGCTTAACCAAAAAAGGCTGTAAAGAAATAATACTCTTAGGTCAGAATGTTAATAGCTACAAATCTAAAACAAATTCGAAATTCATTAATTTTTCTGATTTACTTAAAAAAATTAATCATATCCCTGGAAATTTCTGGATCAGTTTCATCAGCAACCATCCCAAGGATTTTTCCGCTGAATTAATTAAAACTGCCACCCGGTTGTCTAAAGTTTGTGAATTTATCCACTTGCCCCTGCAAGCCGGCGATGACAAAATTCTGCAAAAAATGAATCGGAAATATACCCGCCAAGAATATTTAAAATTAGTTAAGCAAATTAAAAAATCTTTTCAAAAATATAAACCCGATAAATTATATTCTCTGACTTCTGATATTATTATCGGTTTTCCTGGTGAAACTAAAAAACATTTTTTTAAATCAGCTGAAATAATGAAAAAAGTCGGCTTTGATATGGTTTATTTCGGCCAATATTCCCCGCGCCCCGGCACGGCTGCTTATAAACTGAAAAATAACATCTCGAAAGCCGAAAAATCCCGCCGGGAAAAATATTTGAATGAAATTCTCAAAAAAACTTCCTCTGCCAATAATCAAAAATATCTGAGAAAAACCTTGGAGGTTCTGATTGATAAAAACACTTCTCCCTTTGGAAAAGGGAGAACTAAAGAGGGATTTGAAAATTTAAAAATCCCCCCTAACCCCCCTTTTAAAAAGGGGGAAATAATTTATTTCGGCCGGACCCGCACTATGAAAAATGTTAAAATAATTTCAACAAAAAAAAATTTAATTGGTAGAATCGTAAAAGCTAAAATAATCCAGGCTAATAATTGGAATTTAGAAGGAAAATTGTCTTTGCGAGCGAAGCGAAGCAATCTAATTAATTAAATTTAGATTGCCACGCCCCTTTGGGACTCGCAATGACATACAATTATATTTTATGGAAAATAACAAAATTATCGTAATCCTTGGACCAACGGCATCCGGAAAATCGGATATTGCTATTAAATTGGCTCGCAAATTCAACGGTGAAATAATTTCTGCCGATAGCCGGCAGATTTATCGCCAAGCCAACCTAACTACAGGCAAGGTTACTCCAGTAGAGCAAAAAAAGGTTAAGCATTGGCTGATTGATATTTTAAATCTTGATTCTTACTGGAGCGCCAATCAATTTCAAAAAAAGGCGCAAAAAATAATTCAAAATATCTTAAACCGTGGCAAATTGCCAATTATCTGCGGCGGCACCGGCTTTTGGATCAAGACCTTAGTAGATGGCGTAGTTTTCCCGGAAGTGAAGCCGGATTGGAAATTAAGAGCGCGCTTAAATAAATTCAGCACCGAAAAAATTTTTTTGATGCTCAAAAAACTAGATGCCAGAAGAGCCAAAAATATCGATGCGCAAAATAAAGTTCGCTTGATTCGCGCTATCGAAATCTGCAAAACACTGGGTTCTGTTCCTAAATTAAAAATTTCCCCTCTCCCCCCAACCCCCTCTCCCGCCGGGAGAGGGTGGCTCGAAGAGCCGGGTGAGGGGGTATTTCAATACAACTTTTTGCAAATCGGCCTCAACATCCCCAAAAAAAAACTACGCGCTAATATTAAAAAACGTCTGCAAAAACGTCTGAAGATGGGCATGATTGGGGAAGTAGAAAATTTACATCAGAAATATGGCGTCAGCTGGAAAAGATTGGAAAACTTGGGCCTGGAATTCCGCTGGCTGGCCAGATTTTTACAGCATAAAATTAGCCGGAAAGAAATGGAAACCAAATTATATTTTGATATCATCCACTACGCCAAGCGCCAAATGACTTGGTTTCAAAAAGATTCAAGAATAAAGTGGTTAAAAAATTATTCGCAAACAAAAAAAATAGCAAGAAATTTTCTAAAATAACTACTTATAATTAACTTCTTAAAAACTTCAGCCTTACGTAAGACTTGGGAACGAATTCAGACGAAGTGAGCTTAAATTAAACTTTTCCGCCTTGGCGTAGTAAAGCGCTATAAATTCGAGACGAAGCGAACGTTTTAAAACTTCTCTTTTAAGCGTTAGCGGCTTGAGAAGTTTTAGTGAGCGAGTCCAAATTTATCGCTTTACGAGCTGGGCGGGCTTTTCTTAGTCCACCTTCTTTTTAAAAAGAAGGTGGAAAAAATAAATAAATATTTTAGCCTATTTTATTTTTCAATAATTCCGATGCTACTTGCGGATTAGCCTTGCCTTTCGATTCTCTTCCGCCAAAGGCGGATCTGGAGATTTTACCTAACTTATTTTCTTTTTCAACAAATCTAACGTCAGTTTTGGATTGGCTTTTCCCTTCGTTGCCGACATCACCTGTCCAACCAAGAATTGCAGCGCATTGGCTTTTCCGCCTTGATAATCCTTGACTGAAGCTTCATTATTAGCCAGCACTTTTTCCACGATGTTATTTAATTCATCCACATCATCCATTTGCAATAATCCCTCCTCTTCAATGATTTGCGAAGGATCAACGCCAGTTTGATACATTTCTGCGAGTACGGTTTGCGCAGCACTAGAATTGATTTGGCCGCTGGCAATAACCGCTATGAGTTCCGCGTAGTTTTCTGGAGTTATTTTAATGTCCATTATACTTTGATTATTTTTCAGCAAATGTTTTTGCAGTTCACTGACGATGTAATTAGCCGCTAGCTTCAAACATTTGCCTTCCTCGACTGTAAATTCCTGACACTTCAATTTTTCCTTGATTTCCGAAACTACATTTTCAAAATATTCCGCCAAACTCTTATCTGACACAATCACTTCCGCGTTTTCCGGCGAAATATTATATTCTTCTACAAGACGCTTCTTCTTGACTTCCGGCATTTCCGGCAATCTTCTTTTTAACTCGCTAAAATATTCCGCCGAAAATTGGAGAGGTGGGATATCCGGTTCGGGAAAATAGCGGTAATCATGGGCTGATTCTTTACTGCGCTGAGAAAAAGTAATGTTTTTCACACTGTCAAAACCACGAGTTTCCTGGACAATTTTTTCACCTTTTTCCAATATTTCCGATTGTCTCGCAATTTCGTAATCGATGGCTTTTTCGACAAATTTAAAAGAATTAATATTTTTCACCTCCACTTTTGTTCCGTTTAATTTATCTTCCCCTTCTTTGTGCAAGGAAATATTGACTTCACAGCGCATTTGCCCTTTTTCCATATCGGCATCGGAAATATCCAAATAACGGAAAATTTGCTGCAATTTCTGGCAAAAAAGCTTGGTTTCTTGGCCGCTTTCCAAGTCTGGTTCGGTTACCAATTCCATTAATGGTACTCCGGAACGGTTAAAATCTACCAACGAATAATCGGTTCCCTTGGGATGTATGGATTTTCCCGTATCCTCTTCTAAGTGGATCCGTGTAATGCCTATACGTTTTGAGTTTTGAG
>CAYTIK010000013.1:0-26005 GCA_964438025.1 uncultured Bdellovibrionales bacterium | reverse complement strand
TTTAATCTTATAACCGGCATATTTAACGATTTTCGGTAAAACTCTCGAAACAAAATATGGAGAAGTCGCGGCGACTGCGATGCTTCCCGCCAAGAGTATGCCCTTAAATATATTTTTAGCTATTTGATTCTTATTTTTTGAAATTTTCATGATAAAAATTCTTTTAAAAAATTAATCCTACCATATATTTTTTAATTTAATTCTACCTTATATAATTATTATACCTCATTTTCTTGCGATAGCAAGAATTTAAGGTATATAAAAACACTCATCTCTGACAGAGATTTTTTTAAAATAAGTAAGTACGTCTTGAGAATTTAGCTTAATTTCCGATATCCGGTTCCGGCCGGAATCAGTTTGCCGATGATGACATTTTCTTTGAGTCCGCGCAGCTTGTCTTCCTTGCCGGAAACCGCGGCGTTGATTAAAACGCGGGCGGTTTCTTGGAAGGACGCGGCCGAGAGGAAACTTTCAGTGGTCAGTGCCACTTTGGTAATGCCTAATAAGAGTTTTTCGCCGGTCGCTAAAACCTTGCCGGCGGTTTTCATTTGAGCGTTAACTTCTTCAAATTCGTCTTTTTCAATAATGTCGCCCACTAAGAAGTTGGAGTCGCCGGCTTCCATAATCATCACCCGGCTGAACATCTGGCGGATAATTATTTCAATGTGCTTGTCATTGATACCTTCGCCTTGGGAAGCATAAATTTCCTGGATTTCTTTGACGATGTAGCGATAGACTTCCTGCCAGCCCATGGTTTTATACAAATTCTTGAGATCAATATTGCCCTCATTGAGTTTGGTGCCCTTAACTACCAGCTCGCCTTCGGCTACCTTCAGCATACTGCCGCCGGGAATCAGATACTCATTAACTTTCCCGCCCTTAGTCTGCTCTTCAATTTTTACGATGATAGCTTTTTCATTATCCAAAATTTCCACCACTTTGCCGTCAATTTCGGAAATAACCGCTTCGCCTTTAGGCGGACGGGCTTCAAAAAGTTCTTCTACCCGGGGCAAACCTTGGGTAATATCCGAGCCGGCCACGCCTCCCACATGGAAAGTTCGCATAGTTAATTGCGTGCCCGGTTCGCCGATGGCTTGCGCCGCCACAATGCCGACTGCTTGTCCCATCTGCACCAGTTCGCTCCGGCCTAAATCAAAACCATAGCATTTGCGGCAGATGCCTCTTAAAGTCTTGCAGGTCAGCGGAGAACGGACTTTGATTTTTTCTATCTTCAATTCATCAATCTTCAGTCCCTGCTCCTTGTTGATTATTTCCCCCTTCTCCACAATCACTTTTTTCCCTTGCGGACTGACCACCGGTTCGGAAACAATCCGTCCAATTATCCGGCTGGCAAAATTTTGGCCGATTTTTTCCGAATCGGCGCGATAAACATAAATTCCGCTTTTATCTTTACAATCCTCTTCGTGTACAATCACATCCTGGGAAACATCCACTAAGCGGCGCGTCAGATAACCGGCCGTTGCGGTTCGAAGGGCCGTATCCGCCATACCTTTTCTGGCACCATGAGTAGAAATAAAATATTCCAGAACATTTAAGCCTTCTTTATAACAGCTCTTAATCGGCAGCTCGATAGTTTCTCCGGTTGGTCCCGCCATGAGTCCCTTCATGCCAGCCATCTGCACTACGACCGATTCGGAACCCCGAGCCTTGGAATAAACCATGGAATAAACCGGGCCTTCCTTGTCAATAGTTTCGCGGATAGCTTCAGTAATGGAATTTTTTACTTCATTCCAAATTTCTATGACTTGATTTTTTCTTTCTCCTTCCGTCAAAAGCCCGTCGTTATATTGCTGCTTGATAATTTTGATTTTGGCTTCCGCGGCAAAAAGCAACTGCTTCTTTTTTTCCGGTACGCTCAAATCATCCATGCCCCAACTGATGCCGGACCGGGTTACGGATTCAAATCCCAGGTCTTTGATACGATCGACGAACTCGGCTGTTTTTTCCAAGCCGGAAGTTTCTAAAACCCGGCTGACTAAAAGTTTCAGTTCTTTTTTCGTCATTTCCTGGTTGATGAATTCAATATCCCCGGGAATGATCTCGTTGATTTTGATGCGGCCGACAGAAGTCTCCAGCATTTTTCCTTTATGCCTGACCTTTATCAGCGCCCGGATATCGACAAAGCCGCAATCATAAGCCAAGATAGCTTCCGCAAAAGAACTGAAAATTTTTCCCTCGCCCTTGGCGCCTGGGACTAAATGAGAAATATAATAACAGCCTAAAACCATATCCAGAGTCGGAGTGATGATCGGTTCGCCGCTGGCCGGTTTCAAGAGATTTTTTGTGCTGATCATCAGATTTTCGCTTTCCCATCTGCCTTTTTCCGTGAGCGGTACATGCACTGCCATCTGATCGCCGTCAAAGTCCGCGTTAAAAGCGGAGCAGACCATCGGATGGATCTGGATGGCTTTACCTTCAATCAAGACCGGTTGGAAAGCTTGGATGCTTAAGCGATGCAGAGTCGGAGCGCGGTTCAGCATCACATAATGATGCGAAATGATTTCATCCAGAATTTCATAAGATTCTTCACTTTCCGCTTCCACCATTTTACCGGCATTGCGCACATTATAAGCCAACTCCCGCGTAATTAATTTATTGATAATAAACGGCTTGAAAAGTTCCAACGCCATTTTTTTCGGAATGCCGCATTGGTGCAGCTTAAGTTTTGGGCCAACCACAATTACGCTGCGTCCGGAATAATCCACGCGCTTGCCTAAAAGATTCTGCCGGAAACGCCCTTGCTTGCCTTTCAAGGAATCAGCGAGCGAACGTAAAGCTCTTTTTTGGCCGGTCGAAGCCGTCACGCTCACTTGCCCCCGGCGGGCATTATTATCAAATAGCGCATCCACGGCTTCCTGCAGCATTCTTTTTTCATTACGCGTAATCACTTCCGGCGCGCCGATTTCAATCAATTTTTTCAAGCGGTTGTTGCGATTGATAATCCGGCGGTAAAGATCGTTCAAATCAGAAGTGGCGAAGCGTCCTCCATCCAACGCCACCATCGGACGCAGGTCCGGCGGAATAACCGGAATAATGACAGGCAACATCCATTCCAATTTGATACTGGCGTTAATGAAGCCTTGAAATAATTTTATTCTTTTCAAAATCTTCTTGCGGTCGGGAACTTCTTTCTGCTCCAATTCCCTTTTCAGCCTCTTAATCTCCGTTTCCCGGTCAAGGCTTTCCAAAATCTTCCGGATGGCTTCCGCTCCGATACCAGCGGAAAAAACCTGGCCGTAGCGGGAAGACAGATTAAAATATTCCAATTCGGAAATTATTTTTAATTTTTCCAGGCTTTTTAATTCTTCTTTGGCGGCCCGGTAAGCATTTTTCAGTTCTTCTACTTTTTTTTCTTGGCCGGCTTCTCCGACTTTGCCCGTTTCTTTCTGCTTATTTTTAAATTCCTGCTCCAGCTGTTCCAGCGCCTTGGATCTTTCTTTTTCATCCACATTGAGGATTATATAACTGGAAAAATAAATGACTTTTTCCAATTCTTGCGGGCTCATGCCTAGTGCTAAGCCGATTTTAGAAGGTACGCCGCGTAAAAACCAAATATGGGAAACCGGCACCGCCAATTGGATATGCCCCATCCTCTCGCGCCGGACACTCGATCTCGTCACTTCCACTCCGCACTTGTCGCAGATGATGCCTTTGTATCTGATCCTTTTGTATTTTCCGCAATAGCATTCCCAGTCTTTGGAAGGCCCGAAAATTTTCTCGCAAAAAAGCCCGTCTTTTTCATAGCGTTGGGTCCGGTAATTGATAGTTTCCGGCTTGGTAACTTCACCATTGGACCACTGCAAAATTTCTTCCGGTCCGGCCAGTTTGATGCTCACGCTGGTAAAGTCGCTGACTTTGGTTATAGACTCCATAAGCTTAACTTTTTAAATTATTGAAATCACTTTAAACTGAAGAATATAGATTTTCGAAAAATTCCCTGCCTGCAACGCTTTGCGTAGCAATGCGGGCAAGTTGTTTTATTCGCTAACTAACGAATAAATTTTCCTCAGTTATTTAATTACACAAAAAATTATTGTTCCGCTTCCTGGGAAGACTTATTTTCCGGCAGAAATTCTTCCGCTCCTTCTTCTTTCTTGACACCGGAAAGTTCCACGTTCAGCGCCAAACCTTTTAATTCATTCACTAAAACATTAAAAGAAGTTGGAATATTGGGACTCTTAATCGGTTCACCCTTGATGATTGATTCATAGGCTTTGGAACGCCCCATCACATCATCGGATTTGATTGTCAGCATTTCTTGCAAAGTGTAGGCGGCGCCATAACCTTCCAGCGCCCAGACTTCCATTTCTCCGAACCGCTGCCCGCCAAATTGGGCTTTGCCTCCTAATGGCTGCTGTGTAATCAAGGAGTAAGGGCCGATGGAGCGCATGTGGATCTTATCGTCCACCAAATGATGCAATTTCATCACATACATTACGCCGACCGTAGATTTATTATCGAAAAATTCTCCAGTTTTTCCATTAATCAAGCGGACTTTTCCGTCTTCCGGCAGTCCGGCTTTTTTTAATTCGGCCTTTATTTGTTCTTCCGTCACGCCGTTAAGCGACGGACTGGCCGCTTTATAGCCCAGCTGAAAAGCCGCCCAGCCTAAATGGGTTTCCAAAATCTGGCCGATATTCATCCGGCTGGCCACGCCCAATGGATTAAGGATCATATCCACCGGCGTACCGTCCGGCAAATGGGGCATATCCTCCAGTGGGGCCACCTTAGAAATAACCCCTTTATTGCCATGCCGTCCGGCTAATTTATCCCCCACCGAAATTTTCTTAAGTTGCGCCACGGAAACTTGGATCTGTTGGATGACGCCCGTGGATAATTTATCCCCCTGCTCGCGCGAAAATATTTTTATATCCACGATTTTTCCGTATTCTCCGTGCGGCAGATACAGCGAGCTGTCCTTTACATCCCGAGATTTTTCTCCAAAAATCGCCCGCAACAATCTTTCTTCGCTCGTCAGATCGCCCTCGCCTTTGGGTGAAATTTTTCCCACCAAAATATCTCCAGATTTCACTTCCGCGCCGATACGGATGATGCCGGTTTCATCCAGGTTTTTAAGGCGTTCCTCCCCGATATTGGGAATGTCCCGCGTCACAACTTCCGGACCCAATTTAGTGTCGCGGACGTCGATGGAAAAATCTTCAATATGGATTGAACTGTAGCGGTCGTTTTCCACCAGCTTCTGGGAAATAACGATGGCGTCTTCATAATTTGAACCTTCCCAAGGAATAAAAGCCACCAAAATATTCTGCCCCAGCGCCAATTCTCCGTGATCGGTAGAAGCGCCATCGGCTAAAAGTTGTCCTTTTTTTACCATGTCCCCATTTTTCACACGCGGAATCTGGTTCATGGAAGTAAAAGCGTTGGATTTGACGAAACTTTGTAGGCGGTATTCTCTTTTATAAAAAGGCTTTTTCGCTCCGGCTGGACTAGCTTCTTTAACCGTAATATGGTCGCTGTCGGCCTCCACGACTTCACCGTCATTTTTAGCCATCACTACCTGTCCGGAATCCGCCGCCGCCTTATCTTCAATTCCCGTTCCGACAATCGGCGCCTGCGGTTTGACGCAGGAAACAGCTTGCCGCTGCATATTAGAACCCATCAGCGCCCGGTTGGCATCATCATGTTCCAAAAAAGGAATGAGAGCGGTGGCTACTGAAATCATCTGTTTGGCGGAAACATCCACATAATCTATTTTTTCGGCTTCGATTTCGGCGGCATGGCCGCGGACCCTGGCTTCCACCAGTAATTCTTGAATGTTACCGAATTGGTCCAAGGCTATTCCGGCATGGGCGATATTTTTGCGGTCTTCCACCGTGGCATTGATATATTCGATTTCCCGGCTGACCCATGGTTGGATGCGGATGGTTTTAATTTTTTTATTCCTGGCGATCTTTTTCGCCAACTCTTCATCTATACTCGTCCCTGCTTTGGCTCCTTCTGAATCTTCCTTGAGTATTTTATGCAGAAGTTTTTCAGCATTGTTTTCCAGCTCCCGGTAAACTTTGAAATAAGGCGTCTCTAAAAATCCGTATTCATTAATCTTGGCGTAAGAAGACAGATGGCCGACCAATCCGATATTCGGACCTTCCGGCGTTTCCACCGGACAAATCCGTCCATAATGGGAATGATGCACATCGCGCACTTCAAAGCCGGCTCTTTCCCGCGTTAAGCCGCCCGGACCCATCGCGCTCAACCGGCGCTTATGTTCCAATTCCGCCAGCGGATTAACCTGATCCATAAATTGCGATAATTGCGAACTGGCAAAAAATTCTTTGATGGCGGCGGCAATCGGGCGGGAATTAATCAATTGCCCCGGCACGACTGTTTCAATTTCGCAAGTACTCATGCGGTCCTTAATATTCCTGACCATGCGCGACAAGCCGACGCGTAATTTATTCTGCACCAATTCGCCGACGGCGCGGACGCGGCGGTTACCTAGATGGTCGATATCGTCCGCTTGAGAGCGTTCATCGTTATTCAGGCTGATGATTTCCTTGATGATTAAAATCAAATCCTCCCGGCGCAACACCCGATATTCTTCCGAAAAAGGCGCTTGGACTTCCAATCTTTGGTTGAGGCGGTAACGGCCGACATTGCCGAAATCATATCTTTCAAAATTGAAAAACATGGCATCCACCATCTGTTTGGCATTTTCCGCGGTGGCCAAGTCACCTGGACGGATTCTTTTGTAAACTTCTTTGTAGCCTTCCGCCTGATTTTTGGCCGCATCTTTCTCAATAGTTTTAGCGATATATTTTATCTCTCCTTTATCAATATCGGCGAAAAGCTCCAATAATTCCTTGTCGGAAGTATAACCGAAAGCGCGCAGCAGTGAAGTGATGGCGACTTTTCTTTTGCGGTCGATGCGGGCGGAAATAACGCCTTCATAATCCGTATCGATTTCCAGCCAAGCTCCGCGGTTGGGAATAATCTTAGCGCCAAAAAGTTTTTTGCCCTTGGCATATTCCATGGTAAAAAACACGCCTGGACTTCTAATCAGCTGGCTGACAACTACTCTTTCCACTCCGTTGATTAAAAAAGTTCCCCGATCAGTCATCACGGGGAAATCCCCTAAATAAATTTCTTGCTCTTTGACTTCGCCGGTGTTTTTGATGATCAATCTGACTTTGCAACGCAGTGGAGCTTCAAAGGAGATATTTTTATTCTTAGCTGTCACTTCATCATACTTCGGCTCGTCTAAATAATAATCGTCGAAATACAGTTCCAGATCCCGGCCGGTAAAATCCGTGATAGGATTAATTTCTTTAAAAAGTTCTTTCAGCCCGTTGGCCAAAAACCAATCATAGGAATCCAGCTGAGTTTCAATCAAGTTCGGCAGGGAGACCATGACAATCGACTTAAAAAACTTTCTTTTTGACAAAGAAGACTCTAAACTAAAGGTATCTTTAACCTTTAATTCTTTTTTCACTTTGAGCATAGAAACAAAGCTCATTCTTATCTTGGCTTATTTCGCTGAAAGTCTAGAAAACAAGCACAGTCGAATGAGGTATATTAAAAGTATTTAATTGATTTTCGATACAAGAAGTTTTTTCCCCTTGACAAACATAGGGTTAATTATACAGCTTCTCTAAAATAATGCAAGCTGTTGATTCTTTTTCCGTCTTCCCGGACAGAAAAAACAAAAAAATCCCTATTTTAAAGGATTTTTAAAGAAAAACTCTTTTTTTACCACAGTCTAGTTTAGCTGAAATCCGGAAGTTATCCACACCCTAACACCAATTCCCAGTAAAGCTTAAATACAGCAGAAAGTCGTAAGGCACAGCCGCCTAACGGCTCTGTTTTTATGTAACGGATAATCTCTGCCCGAATTGGTGTGGGGTAAACCCCTTGCATAACTTTTAAATAATTTTAGTCACAAATTAACGCAAAGTTAGTGCGGGACACAGCCTAAGTTACTTCTCTCAATTATCTTTCCTTAACCGCAAACTTAAATGCTTCCACCACAGTTTTAGCAATCCGAAAAGTGGTAAAATTTTCTCCCAGATCGGACTTAACTTGAAAATCTTGGATAGCTTGCGGCTGCAATTTATTTTTTTTGAGTAATTTGTCAATTGTTGGCAGCAGTTTTTCCGCTAAATTTTTTTCTTCTAAAAAAGAGACTTCGTCCAAGATATTTTTCTTGTCCCGCAGGCTAATTTTTATTCGGTCAGCTTTGATTTCTAATAAAATCTGCATCATTTTATTTTCTGCCAGTCAAAATTCCAAGGGTCATCCTTCCGGCCAGGCGCGATTTGATTATGGCCCAAAACATATTTAATTTTACAACTCTCTTTTAAAAAGTCAACTAATTTTTGCAAGGCGGCGTATTGTTTTTCTGTCGGTCCAGAGGCTTGGGTTGCCATAATTTCTATGCCCAGGGAAAATTCATTGACGTTTTTCCGACCGTCCGGTGTCTGGCTCTCTCCCGCATGATAAGCGATATTTTTGTCTTCTACGAGACGATAAATGTTTCCTGACCGGTTAATTAAGTAATGCGGAGCTACTTTGTATTGCTGGTACTCCTTAAGCAAGCCTGTTAAATCAAACGGTTCTTTCCCTAGTGCGTCATAAGAAGAATGAATGATTAAACTGTCGATGGTTCTCTGGACTGCTGCCTCAAATCCCCAATTGACTAATTGATTGGTTATTTCAAGAGCTTCCCGATTACTTGGCGGCTTTTCTGTTTGATTTTCTACGGAAATAATTTTGTTTTTTTCCTCCAGCCTTTCTATTTCCTTTTTGTTCTTTTCTTCAATGGCAGTTGCTGCTTGTTCAGTTGCGCCAAAATTAAAATCGTTTAAATCAATTGCTTCTAAAACATTCTCTTGGATTGGCATTTCCTTTTTTTCCATTTTCCAAAAAATTTTGCCAATCCAAAATAAAATTGTCGAACCAATTATCGCTGTAAAAAATAAGACCAGCCGGCTTTTTTTCATTTTTTCGAAAATTTAAAAATTTGAAAAATCCCTCGCCCAACCGGCAGGGGATTTTTTATTTCAAATATTTTCCGTATTTACCTGAAGGATAATAGCAGTGCGGATTGGGATATTCGTCCGGATCCAGGCAGCATTCCATATCCATGTGCCGTCCCTTGCCTTTATCGCTTTTACTCGGCTTATCATTGCTCTTATCGCAGACTTTCCGGCCCAAACTATCTGTTTTATAAACAGCCGGACTCCGCGCATTGATTATTTTCGGGCGATTGACGCTTTTGGCTTTTTTCAGCCTTTCCAAATAGTCTAACCGGGCCAGGTCTTTGTCCAGTTCTTCATCCTTGGGGTCTTTCCCGCACAGTTCGGAAGATTTTTTTTCCTTTTTATCTTTCAGACATTTTTTCTCCTCCAGAGAAATTATTATTCCTCCTTTGATTTCATCTTCCAGAGTTTTCTGGGATTGAGAAATTTTTTTTAGATCTATTGCTTTTGATTCTTCCGTTTCGCCAGTCTTTACTTTGTCAATTTTCAAATTTTCCGCTGAAACTATTTGCGTATTTTCTTTTAAAGATGCTGGCTCAAAAGTCAACATCATCCCATTATTATTGATCAGGGAAAAAACACTGACATTGAAAACAGCAACTAATAAGACGCCTCGCAGTGGCGACCGGTTCAGGCGCCAACTGTGAAAAAATTTCCGGCTGACTGCTTGGAAATAAATTTTCTCTTTTTTCCAAATTTCTTCAACAAAGAAAACTCCGATCTCGCCGCAAATTGCCAAAAAAATAACCACCAGCGGCCCCTTTAAAACTTTCCTTATTTTTTTTGCGCCTCCTCCATTAACGCAAAGTGAAATTTTTATTTTTAGCTGATTGTTTTTCCCCATTTTGGATTTCTTGGATTTTTATTTTTGTGTTTGACTGACTTATATTTATTTTAAACCGACCCTTAATATCGCTTTATGGCATTTTCGATTTGTCGCTGCTGGATAAGTTTTTCTCTTTCCTGCGGCAAAAAAACCTGCCGATAATATATGAGCAACAGTACCGCTATCAGGATCGCTCCGACAATGCCTATTTTTAGCACTTGCATAAATTTTAGAGACAAAAAAATAAAAAGCGGGAATCATCCTGTTAGAAAAACATAACTTATACTTTTCTAACGGGACACACCCGCTTCTCAATTTCAATATATCCATTATAGCATATTTTAGGCTCGCTGTCTACTTTTCTTCCCTTTAAAAAAGGGAGCTGCCATATAGACAACTCCCTCTGAACTTTTGATGATCGCTGCCATCAGAAAAATACGTACACACTGCATTGATTGTCTGAGCGACAAGGACCAGTATTGTCGCTTGTTTTTCGGAGAAATAAACTAAAGACGTGGAAGTCTTTTAAATTTGGGAACACTACCGTAGTTCCTTTTTCCTCTAGAAATTTCCGAATAGTTGCCGAATGGCTACTCACATGCAATTCAATGATGAGAGGAATCACATTTTTCCCTTTTTCCAATTCGATGTTTCCTCCATAGGCTGGCCAAAGAATCATCTGCTCTCCCTTAAGGTTGACGCTACTGATTTCAAAGGTAGCCGCTTTTACGGGAAGCACCTGAAAAATCAACAACATAACCACCGCGACAAACAATATTCTTTTCATTTTTCCTTCCTCCTTTTTCCTAATAAATTATGGATACGTTCTGTTACCCAAAAAAAGAAAGCCGCCAACTTGGAAATTTTCGAACCTTTCGTCTTGATAAGTATCCTAATCCGCTCTATTCTTTCATTTAGGTCAGTTAGTTTTTCATTCACCGATCCATCCACAAAAACTTTCCAGTCTTCAGCGTAAATGAGTTTTTTTAAATCCTGCAGATATTGACTTACTTTTGGAATTTCTCTTTCCGCTTGATTAAACTCTATAATTTCTTCCGGAGAGAAAATTTTTAGTACATCAGGATGCTCTCTGATAAAAATTAGCTCTTCTCTGGTCAAACTGCATAATCTAATCCTGGAATCTATTCTAAGTATCATTTCATGCTTTACGTCTTTTTTCTTTTCCTTTCCCGACAAAAAGCGCCATCCTTTCATAAGTTTCCCTCCTTTCTTCTAATTTGTGATATCATGAATCGCTTAAGCGATTGTTTGTTAAGGTAATGCCGTATCTTATCATAAAAATATACTGTTGTCAAAACGATGTACTCATCTTGTACATAAAATTGACGAAAATTTTAAAAAATGCTATAAAAAATATAAAAAATACATTCATAACAACAAGAGGAGGTGTCAAATGGGAGTTTACAAGGGACCACCGTCAAAGCAAAGAAATCCACGCGCAATCAACGCATATCAACCGCCCCTACCAAGACCGCCGCGTCCATACATACTACATACACCAAAACCCCTTGCATTACACGCACCACGTCCGTTTGTGCCACGCACACCAAAGCCATATGTGTTGCATACGCCACGTCCATATGTGCCACACACACCGAAACCATATGTGGTTTTTGATCACCTTAAAGTTCACAACCACTACCACAATGGCCTAAGGCATGCCGGCGATAGAGTGCGCACCCCCGATTTCTGCATCCGTCATCAATTCGGCCCCTCTGGAAAAATTATCGGAGGTGGACCGAAGATCAATCCGTTCTTTATCAAAAAACGAAGATATTAATCTTCACAAAAACGAAGAGACTGGTAAACCTGAAGGATTGTCCAGTCTCTTTTCATTTTGAACTCTTTGGTTTATTCAGTTAGAACTAGTTCTATGAAAGAATATTTGTGCCAAGTATAAAAATAAAAAAGACATAGATTAAATATGCGTTCTATCGAATTTGTTTTTGAAAAAAGTTCCCATATATTCCGGCACAACTTTATTTTTGATCATTTTTTCAGTTTTTTCTTCCACTGTTAAAAATTCCTTTGTGCTAAAATAATGTTTCGCTAAAACATTAAAAGATTCCTTCATTGAATTTTCCACCAAATACCAGCCAAAAAATTCGCCGACTTTGATAAGTTCTTTAGCTTTCTTGAAATCCTTATCTTTTTCAATAATCACTACGGGAATTAGTTTGTGCGCTAACGTAGCCGCTGTAGTTTTATGGCTGCCATCAATGAGAAAATATTCAGCACGAGGATGTTCTTCAAAAAACTTCTTTAAAAGTTTATTATATCGTACAGATTTAAAATCTTTACCCTTCGCATAAGGAATACCAGAAAATTTATGCATAACAGGGCAGGGTGGTAAAATTTTTCCCTGATTTTTCATAAAAATTCTAAAATAAATTTTCAGAATATGCTCGTTATGCACCGGATAATCTCTTAGAGTAATTATTTGGCGAGGATGTAATAATTTATTTTTCATGATTTATTTTATCAACTTATTTTTTATTTAATTATACCACGGTTCAATTCCCCTTGCAGGTAATAAAAAACAAGGCTTCAATTAGCCTCATTTTTTACTGGAGCGAGTAAGGGGAGTCGAACCCCTCTCATCAGCTTGGAAAGCTGAGGTAATACCGATATACGATACTCGCGTTGATTAATTCAAAACTCAAATTTCAAAACTCAAAAATTTTGAACTTTGATTTTTTAATTTTTCATTTTCTTTGTCGGAGCGCCGAGAATCGAACTCGGACTAAATGGTCCCAAACCACTCGTACTACCACTATACTACGCTCCGGTATATTTATCCCGCCGTATGGCGGGACGACGCTCCGCGATACTTAACTATAATATATTTTCGCCTTCGAATAGTCAATTTTTCTTTACCCCCACATCAATTCTGGAAAAATCATACATAACATATATCAGAGCCGTTAGGCGATTTTATTTTGTAATTTTATATTACACGAATTTTTAATTAGAATTGATGTGCGGGGCCATAATAAAATCCCGTCAGAAACGGGATTTTATCACTACCTTCTTATCCACTTTCAGTGGAATCAAAAGATGTTTAAAAAAATCTGTTTATTATCTGATCGCTTCTTTCAATGCCTTGCCGGAAGTAAATTTTGGCACATTCATCGCCGGAATCTGGATCTTGGCTTTGGTTTGCGGATTGATGCCGACTCTGGCCGCCCGGTTGGAAACACGGAAGGTTCCAAAACCGGTCAAAGTCACTTTGCTGCCTTCCTTCAAATTCTTGGTTATCGCTTCCACCATGGAATCAATCACCATTTCCACATCCTTTTTGGAGAGTTCGGTCTTAACGGAAATTTCATCCACTAAAGCGTCCTTATTGATATTTTTCGCCATACTATCACCTCCCTTTCTAAATTTATCCTTGAACGTAAGCCTTAAGAGACCTGCCGTCAAAGGAACTTGAATTATATTATCTACTGTAATTTTACTCTTTTTGTCTTAAATAAAGCAAATGGTAGTTATCCACACCCCACATTACCGGGCGATTTCCACTGACCGCGTTTCCCGAATGACATTTACTTTTATTTCTCCTGGGTATTTTAATTCTTTTTCTATCTTATCCGCGATAGAACGCGAAAGTTTGATTGCGCCTAAATCATCGATTTTTTCCGGCTTGACAAACACGCGGATTTCCCGACCAGCCTGGATGGCGTAAGTTTTTTCCACTTCCGGAAAAGAATTGGCTACATCTTCCAAGTCGCCCAGTCTTTTCAAATAATCTTCCAGCGTATCTTTGCGGGCGCCCGGCCGGCTGGCGGAAATGGCATCCGCCGCCGCAATAATCATGGACTCTTTAGTTTCAAAAGGATAATCTTCGTGGTGCGGTTTCATGGCATCGATGATATCTTTGCTCAAACCGAATTTCTGCAGAATTTTAATGCCGATTTCCACGTGCGTACCTTGCACTTCATGGTCGATCGATTTTCCAATATCATGCAGTAGCCCAGCTTTTTTCGCCAAAGTCACGTCCGCTCCTAGTTCACTGGCTAAAGCACTGGATAGATGCGCTACTTCCAAAGAATGCAGCAAGGCATTCTGCCCATAGCTGGTCCGGTAGCGCAAACGGCCCAAAACTTGGATTAATTTTGGATCCAAGCCGGCCACGCCGACATCGTAAGCCGCCGCTTCGCCGGCTTCTTTGATTTTATTGTTAATTTCATTTTTCGCGAACTCGTAAGATTCTTCGATTTTGGTCGGATGGATACGGCCATCAGCTACTAATTTTTCAATCGTGATGCGGGCGATCTCCCTGCGGATCGGATCAAAGCCGGAAATGACGATAGCTTCCGGCGTATCATCCACGATGATTTCCACTCCGGTCAGTTTTTCCAGCGCCTTGATGTTCCGGCCTTCCCGGCCGATGATGCGGCCTTTGAGTTCGTCCGAAGCGATACTGACGGTACTGGTGGTCACTTCGGCCGCGTGCGAGCCGGCATATTTTTGGATTGCCTGAGTCATGATATCCCGCGCTCTTTTATTCAGTTCGTCGATCCCATTTACTTCCAGATCTTTGATTTTTTTCACCAGCAATTCTTTGCTTTCTTCTTCGGTCAATTGCAACAAGACTTTTTTGGCGTTTTCCTTGGACAGTCCGGCAATTTTTTCTAATCTTTTCAGTTCCTGCTTGCGGACTTCTTCCGTATCTTTTTTGATAACTCTGATTTCTTCGGCTTTTTTTTCTAAAATACCGCGCGCCCGATCGATTTCTTCGGTTTTTTTATCCAGCAATTCTTCCCTTTTCCCCAGCCGTTCTTCCGACCGGATGATCTGATTTTCCCTTTCTTGCTCTTTTTTTTTCGCTTCTTCGAGAATATTAACAGCCTTGGATTTGGATTCCAAGATCAGTTCTTTAGCCCTTTCGTCGGCTTCGGCGATTATTTTGAGGGCTTTGCCTTCGGCGGTGCCCAGTTGTTTTTTAGCGACTGTTTGCCTGACATAATAACCTAGCATAGCTCCTCCGGAGAGAGCTAAAAAGACAGCCAAAATGACCCAGAGATTCACTTCCATATTTTTTTTCGCTATTCAATTGATAAACTTCCAACATGTGCCTCCTTTAAGTTTTATAGCTATCAATGAAAAATAATTTACTTCTTACTTTAAAATAGTATTACAACGGCGTTCTTTTGTCAAAAGAAGCTTAAAATGATAAGATAGAATCAGTTAAATATACTCTTGATTTTATTTTATGTTCAAACCCGTAGTTCTAGTTGTTTTGGATGGCTGGGGAATCGGCAAGAATGAAAAAGGCAACGCTTTACTGCGAGCCAAGCTGCCTGTTTTCGCCAAGCTCAATAATTTTTATCCTTGCATAGGCTTGCAGGCTTCTGGCATTTCGGTCGGGCTTTTTTGGGGAGAATCGGGCAATTCAGAAGTCGGGCATAAGACTTTAGGTGCCGGAAAAATCATTTATCAGGATTTGGCCCGCATCACGATGGATATCCAAAGCGGAAATTTTTTCAAAAATCCCGCACTTTTGCAGGCCATCAATTCCGCCAAGCAGAATAATTCCGCCCTGCACTTGATGGGATTATTAAGTAGCGGCTGCATCCATTCTTATGCCGACCATCTTTACGCCCTGCTGGAAATGGCCAAAAACGAAAAAGTGGAAAAAGTTTTTGTCCATGTTTTTACCGACGGCCGGGACTCCGCTCCCGATTCGGCTGTAGAAGCCATACAAAAATTAAAAAACAAACTCCAGCAGCTGGGCGTGGGCCGGATCGCTTCCTTAGTCGGCCGGAACTTTTCTATGGACCGCAACAATAATTGGGAACGCGTCAAAAAAGCTTACGATTTGCTGACCAAAGGCGCTGGAGAGAAAATCCAAGATCCGGAAGCTTACCTTAAAAATTCTTATGCCAAAAATATTTTCGATGAATATCTGGAGCCGGCCATCGTCGCGGAAGCGGACGGTTCGACGCACACGATCCAAGACAAGGATTCGGTAATTTTTTTCAATATCCGGGAAGACCGTGCCCGCGAGCTAGCCAAAGCTTTTGTCCTGCCCAGTTTCGACAAATTTCCCAAAGAATATTTAAAAAATTTGAATTTTACCACGTTGATAAAATATGAAGATGACTTACCCACGAACGTCGCTTATGCGCCGGATGAAGTTAAGACTCCTCTGGGCAAAGTGCTGAGCCAAAATAATTTGCGTCAGCTGCGCATCGCGGAAACAGAAAAATTCGCCCATGTCACTTATTTTTTCAATGGCGGCAACGAAGAAGCTTTTCCCAAAGAAGACCGGGTGATCGTGCCATCCTTCAAGGTCAACCGTTTCGAGGAAGTTCCTCAGATGAAAGCCCAGGAATTGACGGCCAAAACCATTACGGCCATCAATCAGGAAGTTTACGATTTTATTTTAATCAATTATGCTAATGCTGATATTATCGGGCATACCGGCAACGAAGCTGCGACTATCAAATCGGTTGAAACCATAGATAATTTTTTAGGCAAATTAATCACAGCTACCTTGTTGAAAAAAGGCTGCCTGTTAATCACCGCCGACCATGGCAACGCCGAAGAAATGCTCGATAGTTTTACCGGCGAGAAAAAAACCGAACACACGGCCAACCCGGTTCCTTTGTGGTTTGTCACGCCGGAAAACCACCGGGAAAGAACGCCGTCCAAAAATACCGAAATTAAAATCGCCGGGCTTTTGAGCGATGTGGCGCCGACTGTGCTGGATCTATTGCAAATCGACAAGCCGGCTGACATGACCGGCGAAAGCCTGCTGCCGATACTCAAATAGTATTCAGCATATTAGTATCTAGTATTCGGTATACTAAAGCCGAGCTTTAGGAAATTCCTAAAGCTCGGCTTTAAATTATAATTGCTCTCCTAACATCCGATGTTAGGAGAAACAAAACCGGATTATTTCCGGTTTTTAAAAAATTCTAACAAATTCTTGCGATAGCAAAAATTTGTTATAAAAATACCTTATACTACAAATCATTGCGTATATAATGATTTGTAGTATTTGCATAAAGTTTGATTTTTATGATAGAAAAAGAGCCAAGTTTTGATGTTCCAAAACTTGGCTCCGTATTTTTGTTATCACCCCCTTTCTATAAGTCTCTTGTGATTTAGTTTTTATTTTCAGAACCATCTGGATACGCAGCTAAAATTTGGCCACGTTTACAATGATCAACTCTGATGGGTTCGAGAAACGCGGATTTACCGTTTTTTTCTACTGTTAGGCAATAATAATGGTAATATTCTTCATCCGGTCCGCCGAATAAAAATGACTTATATCTTCCATCTATATATTGGATTTTTACAGTTCCCGAAAAGATTATTTTTTTTCCAGCCCATTTTTTTGGAATTTTGTTCGGATTATCATTAAAGAATCTGGCAACAGTCAGCCCAAGAGGAATTTTATCTTCATATTCAAGATTTTCCCAAAAATAATAGTCTGGATCGATTTTGTCAATTTTACATAAAACAATTTCTTCTATTTCAATTTCCTCAATATCACATCCAAAGATAATGGTGCGTGCATTTCTTTCCCACTCCCATACGGTTGCTTTCCATTCAATTTCCCGATCTACTCTTTTAATTTTCATTTCTCTTCCCCTTTCTTTTTGCGATGATTAGTTTAATGTTCCAATACTTAGCTCAAATTTATTGTGGCTGAATTAATTTTTTAGCTTCAGCGAGCCAGCCTTGCATATTACTTTTCTCAACCGCACCATTTGCACCAGCAGCAAGTCCTTTTTCTTTTAACTGATCTGAAGCAGAAATCATGATGATTGGAATTAAACTGAAAGAACGAATTGCTCTTATGGCATCAACTCCTTGGACATCAGACAAAATTTCTTTATCGTCATCTTCACCGCTCAATAAAAAGGTTCCGTCCATGAAAACAATATCGTAGTGACAATTTTTAACTGTTGCTACTCCCGCATCAGCAGAAGTAACAAAATCCAAGAAAATACCAGCCTCACGAAATAATTTACGGATAACACGACACCAATTAGACACTTCAATTAAAGTATCATCAACTACCAGAGCTTTTTTCATCGTTCTTTCCTCCTTTTGTTATAAGTATTTAGTTTTCAAGGTTCGCTCGCTTTTCTATTGTAACAGAGCAGTATAGCAGGTTTGAGATATTTTGTCAAGTATTTCGACATAATTTAATATATTGAGGCTAAAATAAGCCAAAAAGAATTACTCATAAAAGTTTATTTATCTTAAGATAAAGGATTATTTTGCTATTTTATTTGACTTTATCCTGCTAGTCTGATATACTATAAATGTAGTCTAAAATATCGACATTTTAAAAAGATGCTTATCTCTACTCTCCAACAACTCGGTTTAAGCGAGAAACAAGCCAAAATTTACCTGGCTTGCCTTGAATTGGGCGAGACTTCCATTAAAGAAATGGCTGAAAAGGGGGGCATTAAGCGCACCACTATCTACGACATCATTGATGATATGACTAACGCCGGCTATATACGCACTACCAGCAAGGGAAAGAAAATAAAGTATATCGCCACCGAACCGGAAGATTTAGCCATTATTATCAAAAAGAGAGAATCTCTTTTAAAACAGATCCTTCCAGAACTTAACTCCATTAATAACGTCAGCAACTTAAAGCCCAAAGTCTGGTTTTATGAAGGAATCGAAGGTTTAAAAAAGGTTTATGAAGATTTATTCCATTACCCCGGCGTCCAAGTTTACGGCTGGGCTTCGGATGACGCCATCAAGCTCCTCGGCGATGAATGGTGCCAGAACTACATTGCCAAAAGAGCCAAAAAAAAGATTAAAGAAAATTTAATCTACCCGCTGACAAAAATCACCGGAGAATATAAAAAAGAAGATAAGGATCATTTGCGTAAATCCAAGACAGTGGATTCGGAAAAATATATTTTTAAAATAGAAATTAACATTTACGCCAACAAAATTGCCATCGCGTCCGCGCGCGATAAAATCGGCGTCATCATCGAATCCACACCCATCGCCGAAACTATGAAAATGATTTTCCAAATGTGTTGGGAGAATATCTAACTTCAAATTTTAAATGGCAAATTAAAAAAAATTCAGCCTTAACGGAAGACTTGGAAACAAATTCCGCCGAGTGAGCGTAAAAAAGCTCCGCATAACTTTTTTGCGGAGCAAAAATTAGGAGCTTTAGCAAGCTCGGCGAGAATTTGTCCAAGTCTGCAGTTGGGCTGAGAGTTCTTTTTGTTACTTTTTCTTGCGGCAAGAAAAAGTAAATTTAAGCTTTGATAATCTTATCCACAATCCCGTATTTCAAGGCTTCTTCCGCGCTCATAAAATAATCGCGGTCAGCGTCTTTTTCCACTTTAGCCACTGTCTGTCCGGTGTGTTTGGCCATAATTTCGTTCAGGCGTTTTTTGACTTTCAAAATATGTTTGGCATGGATATCAATATCCGTTGCTTGGCCTTGCGCTCCGCCCATCACTTGATGAATCAGCACTTCGCCATTGGGTAGAATTAATCTTTTACCTTTTTGGCCGGCGGCTAAAAGTAAAGTTGCGGCCGAAGCCGCCACGCCGATACAAATCGTGGAAATATCCGCTTTCACATACTGCATCGTATCATAAATCGCCAAAGCGGAAGTGACTTGGCCGCCCTGGGAATTAATATATATTTTAATATCTTCTTTATTATTTTGTGAATCCAGAAATAACAGCTGCGCGATGATACTATTAGCGGAGATATCATCAATCGGTCCGCCCAAAAAAATAATCCGGTCTTTGAGCAGTCGCGAATAGATATCATACGCCCGCTCGCCATAGCCGGTTTTTTCAATCACCGTGGGAATTAAATATTGATTTATCATAATAGTTATCTTTACGAATTACTAACTATTTACTAATATACGAATATTTTATTAGCTATTAGTATATTCGTACTTGATTCGTAATTAGTAAACTTATAATTTTCCCAATAATTTGAACAACTTCTCGTTTTCCAACACGCCTTTAGTATAGTTGTAAAGCCGCTGCATATCAATCTGCTTCTCGGCGTGTTCAATTTTTTTGTAGTATTGCAGGGTTTTATTGGCCTCCGCTTCAATTTCTTTAGTATCGGCCTTGATTTCGTCCGCCAGCACTGCCTCTTTTAGGGCTAAAGCAGATTTTACTCTTTTCTCCGCTTGCGGCTGCCAGTCTTTTTTTAAATCGGCGCGCGTTTTTTTCAACTGTTCCAGATATTTTTCTAAATCCATACCCATTGACTGAATCTGTCCGGCAAATTCTTCAATCATTTTTTCCGCTTCACTTTCCACCAAAACATCCGGCAGTTCCACTTCCAAATTGGCGACTATAGCTTCGACGTAATCATTCCGGATTTTTTCGGCCTGCTTATGTTTCTGCTCGTGTTCCATATTTTCTTTCAATTTACTTTTGAGTGCGAGAAGGTCAGCAAAATTTCCCAAAGACTTGGCAAAAACGTCGTCAATTTTTGGGATTTCCCTTTCTTGGACTAAATTCAATTTAACTTTAAAGACCGCTGGTTTCCCCGCCAAATTTTTTTCATGATAATCAGAGGGAAAATTCAAGGTGAATTCTTTTTCGGCGCCTTCCGCCATTCCGACCAAATTATCTTCAAATCCGGGAATAAATAATCCTTGCCCAATAACCAATGGATGATTTTTGCTGGAACCTTTTTCGATATTTTTACCATCCATCGCCACCGAAAAATCAATTTCCACATTATCGTTCTTTTGCGCTTCCCGGCGAACCGTAATCAGCTTAGCCCGGCTATTGGCTAATTTTTCCAATTCCAAATCCACTTCTTTTTCTTCAATGGTAATTTTTTTATCTTTATTCTCGGCGTTTATCTTCTTAATCTGAGCTTTATATTTGGTGCCCAATTTACCTTTTGGCATCACGGCCACCGTCACTTTATATTGCAAATCTTTCCCTTCTTCTATTTTTTCTATTTCCACTTGCGGAGCACCGATCACTTCCAATTTTTCTTTGGCCACATATTCCCCATAGCTTTTTTCTACCGCTTTTTGGGATGCGCTGTTTAATATTTCGCCCTTGCCGACTTTTTGTTCGATTATATTCTGCGGCGCTTTGCCAGGACGAAAACCGGGAATTTTAAATTCTTCGGAAATTTCTTTCACCGCTTGGTCGATATATTTTTTCCAATCGTTCCAAGAAACCACGACTTCGAATTCAATTCTGGATTTGGGTAATTTTTTCATGCTTATTATCTTTACGAATTACTAATTATTTACTAATATACGAATATTTTATTAGCTATTAGTATATTCGTACTTGATTCGTAATTAGTAAATTAGATTATGAATCCTGCGATGAGTAATGCTACAATATTGATGATTTTAATCATCGGATTGATAGCTGGTCCGGCTGTGTCCTTGTAAGGATCGCCGACCGTATCTCCCGTTACCGCCGCTTTGTGCGCCTCCGAGCCTTTGCCGCCGTAATGGCCTTCCTCAATATATTTTTTCGCATTATCCCAAGCGCCGCCGCCGCTGGTCATCGAAATCGCCACAAAAATTCCGGTAATAATCGTGCCTAGCAGTAGTCCGCCCAAAGCTTGCGGTCCCAGATAAAAGCCGACTAAAAGCGGAGCGACCACCGGAATCAAGGCCGGCAAAATCATTTCGCGGATAGCTGATTTAGTCACAATATCCACACTCGTTGCGTAATCCGGTTTAGCCGTACCTTCCATAATACCTTTAATTTCTCTAAATTGTCGGCGCACTTCTTCCACGACTGAACCCGCGGCTTTAGAAACCGCGCGCATACAAATGGAACCAAAAAGATAAGGAATCATACCGCCGATTAACAGTCCGGCCAAAACATACACATTATCCAATCGGAAATCCAAATTGACCGCGCCTTTTTCCGTCAACTCTTGCACGTAAGAAGAAAATAACACAATGGAAGCTAGTCCGGCGGAAGCAATCGCATAACCCTTAGTCACCGCCTTGGTCGTATTGCCGACCGCGTCCAGCGCATCCGTCACTTTTCTGACTTCGCTATTCATACCGGACATTTCCGCAATGCCGCCCGCGTTATCGGTAATCGGTCCAAAAGAATCAATCGCCACAATAATACCAGCCAAAGACAGCATGCTCATCGCGGCAATCGCCACGCCGTAAAGTCCCGCCAGCCAGAAAGAACCCAGGATGCCCGCCACAATGACTACAACCGGTAAAGCGGTGGATTCCATGCTCATGGCCAGTCCCATAATAATATTTGTTCCGTGTCCCGTCTTAGAAGAGGCGGCAATTTCACGAACCGGTCGAAATTTTTTGGAAGTGTAATATTCCGTAATCACTACCATCAGGGCGGTAATAATAATTCCAATGACTGCCGCCCCATAAATATTTAGGAAAGAATAAAGTTTATTGCCCTCCATTAAACTTTTTGTCAGTGGATAAAAAGCCAGAAGAGCAATAGCAGAAGAGGCAATTAAGCCTTTATACAAAGCACCCATAATGCTGCCTTTACCTAAACGTACAAAATAAATTCCCAAAATTGAAGCCACTACGGAAATTGCACCGATAGCTAGAGGATAAACAACTGCCATCTTAAAATTAACAAAAGTTAAAACACCTAAAATCATCGCCGCAATCGCCGTTACCGCGTAAGTCTCAAAAAGATCGGCCGCCATCCCGGCGCAATCACCGACATTGTCTCCAACATTATCGGCAATCACGGCCGGATTGCGCGGATCATCTTCGGGAATACCCGCCTCTACCTTCCCGACTAAATCCGCCCCTACATCCGCCGCTTTGGTAAAAATGCCTCCGCCTAAACGGGCAAAAACGCTGATCAAGCTGCCGCCAAATCCGACACCGATTAAAGCTTTCAAATCGCCAGTTAAAATATAAAATCCGGTCACCACTAAAAGTCCAAGGCCAATCACTAAAAGCCCCGTCACTGCTCCGCCGCGAAAAGCGATAGCTAAGGCTTGGCCCAAGCCATTTGTAGCGGCTTGCGCCGTTTTCACATTGGCTCGGACCGCCACATTCATTCCGATATATCCCGCCAAAGCGGAAGCAATCGCTCCTACCAAAAATCCCAAACTCGTACTTAAGCCTAAAGAAAAATATAAAATTACGGCCACAAAACCTGCCACCAATGCGACCGTCTTGTATTGCCGGTCCAAATAAGCTTTAGCTCCTTCGCGGATGGCGTTGGAAATTTCTACCATTTTCCCTTCGCCGGAGGAAGATTGATTCACCCGATAAGCTAAAAAGAGAGCGAATCCGACTGCTACCAATGAGGCAGCTACTGCATAAGCTTCTACTGACATAGTTTTAAAAAAATTAATAATTACCTGTTTTATTCAAAACTTGTCATTGCGAAGGAGCTCCGCCTCGGAGCGACTGTGGCAATCTAATTTTTTAATTTATTAGATTGCTTCGCTTCGCTCGCAATGACATATAAAACAACTTTTTTGAGCTATTCTTTTGAAGATTCTAATTCATTTTCAGTAATTTCCGTTTTTTTCTTCTTTCCTTTTTTCTCGCTTTTCTTTTCCTTCACTTTTTCTTCAACTATAGCTTCTTCCGATTTAACTTCTTCTACTTTTTCTATTTTTTCTTCCCCCTTTTCTTCAGCCACTGCAGTTTCTTCCGGTTTAATTACTGCCTCTTCGACTTTTGCTGGAACCACCTCTCCATCCTGTTTCACCCCTAAAATATCGATTTTCCATTCTGTTAGTTTGGCCGCCAAGCGCACATTTTGTCCGCGCTTGCCGATAGCTAGAGACAACTGGTCCTCCGGCACGCTCACCACTGCTTCTTTTTTATTTTCTCGTACATCCACTCTTAAAACTTTCGCCGGACTTAAAGCGGCGCCGATAAATTTAGCGATATCGTCGTTCCATAAAATAATATCAATTTTCTCTCCGCTTAATTCATCAATAATAGCTTGCACGCGCGTGCCTTTTTGTCCGACGCAAGAACCGATCGGATCAATTCCTTCTTCATTAGAAGACACGGCGATTTTAGTCCGTTCGCCGGCTTCTCGCGCGATAGCTTTGACTTCCACCACGCCCGAAAAAATTTCCGGCACTTCCAATTCGAAAAGTTTTTTCACCATCTGCGGATGAATACGGCTCAAAGTGATACCGGGACCCTTGGAACCCGCTTCCACTTTACCGATATAAATTTTCAAACGCTGGCCGATGCGGTAGCTTTCCCGTTCCACTTGTTCCGAAGGAAAAAGCACGCCGACCGATTTGCCCAGATCGATAATCACGTTGCGGCCTTCCACTCTCTGGACCACGCCGCTCACTACTTCGCCTTCCTTGTCTTTGTATTCATCATACATCGCATCCCGTTCCGCTTCACGGATCCGCTGGATAATTACTTGCTTAGCAGTTTGCGCCGCTACCCTACCGTAATCGCTGCGTGGTTCTAGTTTTATTTCAATAATCGTCCCAATCTTGGCGTCTTTCTGAATTTTCTTAGCTTCCGCCAAAGTGAAATCCCGTTCCGGATTGAAGCGAGGCAGTCTTTCTTCGTCAAAGATAGCTTCCTCTTTTTTCTTTTTTTTATTTTCCTCGCCTGCATCCCGCCCAAAGCGGGAAGCATTGCCTGCCCGAAGTGTTTCGCTCATCGAAGCAGGCGGGCGGGCAGGTTTTTCTTCAACCGCAGCTTCTTCTTCCTCTACGGGAAATTCGCGCAGAGTCTCATCCACTACTTCTTTGACCAGATAGAATTCCGCTTCTCCGCTTTTCTCGTTGAAGACCGCCCGAATATTCTGACCCTTCTTACCGTAATCTTTTTTATAGGCCGCCGACAAGGCCGCTTCGATAGTTTCTATCACTTTATCGCGAGAGATGCCTTTTTCTTCACAAATTTGAGAAATTGCTCCGCCGAAATCCACGGTCTTACCCGCGTCCTCTGAACTTAGTCCTTTTTTTCTTTTTGCCATGTAATTAAATTGTTTAATGGTTAAATAGTTAAATTGTTGTTGGTAAATTTTATCAGAGAATTTATTTCTTTTGGTAATGTTTTCAGTATTTCAAAAATATATTTATATTCTTTTGTGTTTATCAAATTTCTATTTTTTTATTTTTCTAACCAATCTAACGATTCGTAAACTGATGCTCTGGCAATACGATAAAAAGAAATTTTATCCTTTTTGCCATATCTTCCGAAACCTTCAGCAATGTTGGCAGAAATTGAATCAATCGCCCTAACTAATTGATTGCCAACAGTATATTTTTCAAATTTTTCCCACTTAACAACAATCTCCCAGACATAATTAGAAAGACCGAATACTATTTTATAAGAATTTATGTCGTTTAATGTTAAATATTTAACCATTTAGCTATTTAACAATTTGACAATTTAAAAGGTTCGCTTGCGCGAACCTGCTTCAGTACTTCTTAATATGCTCATCTTATCACCTTAAGTCTTATCTGTCAAATTCTGTCCTATCATAAAATCTTTAAAAAAATTAGAGCAGAAAATAAAAAAACCCTTGCGGGATTTAAAAAATTTGGATTGGCAGACTGATTATACGTGTAAGTGTACACGTACACATCAGCCTGCCAACGGTGCTGGTTGCTTCGTTGGGCGTATGCCCGCTTTGGATGGGGGCACCCTCCGAACGATCTTCGCGGTAGCAACCGTCTTGTTCTTTTTTCGACACTTGCTGCCTAACCGCGGCGTGGCAACTGTGCCTAGACCTGCTGCTTACAATCTTCATCATTTATCTCCATCTTTGGTCAATTTCGAGCTTAGCTCTTTTCGGTGAAAAAATTTTCACCTCCTTTCTTTTGTATTAAAGCCAGCGGCTCGTTTACTTAAATATTAGCAAATCTTGATTTTTTGTCAAATAACTAAATAGTGGCTAAAATAAGGCCTTTTTAAATTTCCTCCCAAATTTAAATGCCTCAACTAAGCCAAAATCCCTAAAAAACCATTTTTGGGGTCTTTTTTACTCTTTT
Organism: uncultured Bdellovibrionales bacterium; assembly: GCA_964438025.1. GTDB lineage: Bacteria > Patescibacteriota > Minisyncoccia > Moranbacterales > UBA2206. The sequence continues at coordinate 199 of CAYTIK010000013.1, read as the reverse complement.
TATTTAATCTAAGCTAATAAAACACTCTACCAACCACAAACTAATTAGGGTTGACCCCGCACTAACTTTGCACCATATATTTTACGCCAAACCCGTCTGTCAGTGAGTAGGTTTGGCGTAGTGAAAAGTTAGTGCGGGGTTGACTTTTTCTCCAAAATGTGCTAGTATTTGGTGTTATTGGATGTTCCAATAATAGGCT
>CAYTIK010000012.1:3090-26583 GCA_964438025.1 uncultured Bdellovibrionales bacterium | reverse complement strand
ACCGCCGGTTTTTTCATAAAACCAGATCGCTTTTTCGGCCGAAATCGGAAAATCCGGAAACCAATTGCTGTCATGCAGGCTCCAAGTCGCGCTAATTTTTTGGATGGGAATGGGTGGAATCACCTTTTCTTTTAGTTGGCCGTCCGGATTGAAAATGCCGTCAATAAAGAAATTTTTCACTCGGCCGTTGAAAATATTCAGCACGCCGTAAGATCCGATAAAACCGCCAGTGGACCGCATTTCCTGATTGTTTTGGAAGAGAAAGAGATATTTGCGTGGTCCATTGCCGCCTAATATTTCAGTAAAGATTTCTTCATTGCTTCGTAGGCTCTGAATCAGACCCAAAGCTTCGGGCAATTTATCTTTAAGTTCTAAAAATTGTCCTTGGTAATTTTCCGGCAGATCGACTACATTAACCTTATCAGTATTTTCCTTGGCTCTTTCAAGAAGAACGGAAATTTCCTCTGATTTTCCTTGGATTTTATTTAAAATTTCCAAAAAGGAAATTTCCGGCTGATTCAATCCGTCTTTTTGTTGATCTAGGTCTTTAGCCAAATCGCTAAAAATTACTCCTGCCCGAGAAAGATCTTCTCCGGCTCGGGTTAGATAAGCGCCGGAAGAGGCTTTGGAAAGGTAAGGGATGAAACGTGCGACTCCAGCTAAAGACCTACCTAGACTGTTAATTTCTTTTGAAATTAAAGAAAATTCTGTATAAGCTTGCTCAAAATTAAGCGACGCGGCTGCAAAATCACGACTTTCTAAGCTGGATTTGGCCTCCACTAAATTAATAAAAGCTTGCTGGCCTTTTTGAGTGGCGGAATTTTTGGCTACCAGAGCTTTTTGAAAAAAGTTTACTCCAGCTATAGTTAAAATAACGGCCAAAAAAACACCTGCGGAAGAAAGAGCCAATCGGCGGAAAAATAATCCGGAAAAAATATTTTTAAAAGTAGCGGATTTTTCGGAAAACCATTTGCCGAAATGATAATGATTTTTTTTGATCTGATCTCTTTTACCTAACGATTTGCTTCCGGAAATCAGATTAATTGAATAAATAGGACGCGTAATTATCTTAGGTAAAATTTCTTTTTTAATTTCTTCCCTTATTTCTTTTCTAAATAACTCTTCTACTTCTTCTTTGTATTGCTGGTGGAGTTGTTGATTAACGTTACTTTTCGGCAGAGTTGGAGATACTTTTGGCAAAGTCTTGGCGGTACAAATTTTAAGAGGAGTAATTTTAGAGACCGTTCTAATCTGTTTTTTAAAACCGATTTTTTCCAAATCTAAATCACCCTTTTCATCAACGGGTCGGATATCCAACATCAGATCCAAAATATTTTTTTTCTTAAATGCCATTGTTTTTATAGATATCCAAAGTTTTTTCTGCCATCACCTGCCAACTGTATTTTTTTATTTGCGCGTAACCTTTTTGAATTAGCCGTTCTCTTAATTCCGAATTGCTAATAATTTCTTTTAATTTTTCCGCCATAATATCGTCATCCTTAGCGTCGAAATAAAAAGCGCTCTCTCCTAAAATTTCTTGCATGCAGGGATGGTTTGAAGAAGCTACTGGCACGCCTTTAGCCATGGCTTCGAGTGGCGGCAGACCGAAACCTTCATAGAGCGAAGGAAAGACATAAACACAAGCATTTTTATAAACAATATCTAATTCTTGGTCTGGGATAAAGCCGGTAAAAATTATACCCGTGCTTTGTTTTTTTTCCGCAACAGTCTGTTTTAATTTTTGAAAAAAATAATCTTCTTTTCCGACCAACACTAAATTAACATCGGCTATTTTTTCCTTTAATCCGCTAAAAGCCAAAATCAGCTTCTCTAAATTTTTATGTGGATAAGCGTTGCCCACATAGAGAAGATACGGCTTTATTATAGCATACTTTTTCAATATTTGTTCCTCTTTTTCGGAAGAAAAATTGCAAAAATCATCACAGGATTCATAAGTCACGGCAATTTTTTGCGGATCGATGGAATAATTGGCTAAAATATCTTTTTTAGTGAACTGAGAAACGGTAATAATTTTTTCTGAACGTTTAATCGCCAAATAAATGACTATCCTATATATCCAAAATTTAAACCAATAAAAGAAAAAATTAAGCATCGTTCCCCGTAAAGTCGGAAAATGCAATAAAATTAAATCATGGATAGTGACCACAAATTTCTTCCGGTAACCAAGCGGCACATTAAAATGCGGGAAATGAACCAAGTCGAGATGATATTTATTTAGAAGGCCGGGCAGATAGAGCTGTTCTGCCAAAGAATACCATTTATAATCAGCCAAGATCGGATGAAAATTTTTATTTTGCGGTCGATATTCAGCCCAGCCTTCTGGGGATAAAAAAATAAAATACTGATTTCCGCCTTGAGCGTCAATTTTTTCTAAATTCTGAATTAATTTCTCCGTATAACGGCCCAAACCCTTGCCAGTTGAACCATAAAAACGGGCGTCGATTCCAATGCGCATATGAGCTCATTATAGCACTAAATTAGAGAAAATCATCATCAAAAAAAAGTTGCAATATTTATACTCACAACCCTTATAACCCTGGAAGTTTTTAATTTTTTACTAAAGTCAGACTTCAACAAGATTCGAAGCTTCTTTATCTTTATATTCTTCGTACAAAACTATACTGGTATACTCCAGTATTTAAGGATAGATATGTATATATTAGTACTTACTCGAGTACTTGCTTAAGCAATTGCTTAAATTTTTTCGCTGATTTTGGCCAATTAAATTTTTGGGATTGTTCCAGACCTTTCTGGATAAATTTTTCGCGTAAAATCTTATCAGTCAAGATTTCTCGCATCGCCATGGCGATTTCAGAGGGCCGGTCGGGATCAATCATTATTCCCCCGCCATTTATTACTTCGGGCATGGAAGATGAATTGGAAGTAATAGCCGGCACGCCGCAACGCATCGCTTCCAATGGCGGAAAACCAAAACCTTCAAAAAAAGACGGATAGACAAATAAGGAGGCTAAATTATAAAAATATTCCTTATCTTCTTCCGCCACCGGATTGATTTTTAAAATATCTTCGCGAAAAGGTGAAATATTAATTTCAGCCAATATTTTTTTCATCAACCAGCCTGCTTGTCCGGCAATTACCAATTTATATTTAATTAAATCTTCATCATTTTCCGCTTGTGCCTGACTTTTTAATTGATTAAAAGCTCTAATCAGAGAAATTATATTTTTTCGCGGCTCGATAGTGCCCAAATATAGGATAAAGCGGTAAGGTAATTGATATTTTTCTTTGACAGCGATTAATTGTTTGTCATTCCGGTCAATCACTCTAAACTTGTCCGAGAGACCGCTATAAATTACACTGATTTTTTCCGGAGCTATTTTATATAAACCAATCAAATCATTCTTAGTTGATTGGGAAACGGCGATTACATTATCCGCCTGCTGGCAAAGTTTTTGCGGTTGCACTAAATAATGCCACAATTTTCTCTTCCAGGAAAACATTTCCGGATATCTTGCAAAAGAAAGATCGTGCACTGTCAAAATTAGCTTAGTTTTCCGGCTTAAGGCGGCAAAAGTTAAATTAGGCATGAAAAAAACATCCATGCCGCCTAGCATTTTATCAATCTTCGGCCAGTTGAAATACCAAAAACAGAGATTTAAAATTTTGTTGGGAATTTTAAATTTATACAATTTTACTTGGGGAAATTCTTCCAACCAACTTAAATCCGCCCGGGAATTTTTCCAGGAATTAAAAAAAAGCCGATACTCGTTTTGCGTATCCAGACGGAATACCTCCTTAAGAAGATTAAGTGTATACTCCTCTACTCCGGTCCTTCGGCCTTCTGCTAAACATCTGACATCAATACCAATCCTTACCATGCTGGTCTATTTTATTTCAAATAATGTCTGACTAAAACAATCCAAAAACCTAAAAAAATTCCCATGACCAAGGAAGCCAAGAAAAGTAACAAAGGATTAACTCTAGAAATTAAAATAACCGGATTAAGTGCCACGACTTGAAACCAATTTTCCTCTTGCTGATTCTTGTTAAGCGTGGCTGTTTCTTGGGAGATTATTTCCACGACAGAATCCGCTAACTTTTTGGCCGTTTCCGGATTAGCGGTGGAAAATTTGACGGAAACAATTTGGGAAGAAAGCTTTTCCACTTTAAATAATTTAGATAATTGTTTTAAGCTTAAATTTTTCGGGTTATTGCCCGATGCAGTCCAAATGTCCAAAGCTAGACGCGGGCTCTTTATCCATTGGACTAATGTTTCGGCGAATTTTTCATCCGCTTGTAAACGGTAAAAATCATCAAATTTGTACTGATCTGATTTTTGCGCTCCATTGCGGGTAATATTTAAAATTAAAGAAGCTTCATAACTTATAGGCTTGAGGTAAAAATAGCCAAAACTAGCCAAAATAATAATAGCAATGATACTGCCAAAAAGTTTGAAATCAGCCTTAATAATAGCTAAATATTCCTTGAGTTCCATAGTTTAATGTTTTAATTTATGTTTATTCAATTCTTCCATCACGTATTGTAGTATTTTAGCCTTAAATACCTCCCTGTCAAATTTTTCCGCTTGCCGGCGGATATACGTCGGATCAAAGGTTAATGTTTGGAATTTTTTTACTGCTTCCGCAATATCCCGATTGGCTTGTTTTTCAAAAAATAATCCGGTCTTCCCCTCTTCCAAATGTTCCGGAATATCTCCGCCGTGATAGGCAATGACGGGACGGCCGGCCGCTAATGCTTCCATAGCCACAATCCCAAAATCTTCTTCTTGGGGAAAAATAAAAGCTTGGCACTTGGCATAATAATTGGCTAATTTTTCATCATCTACCCGGCCTAAAAATTCAATATTGGATTTGGCCATTTTTTTAAGTTTGGTCAATTCCGGACCCCGGCCGATTATTTTCAATTTTAAACCTAATTGATTAAAAGCTTCAATGGCAATGTCGTGCCGCTTGTAAGCCAGCAGCCGGCCAACCATTAAAAAGTAGTCTTCTTGCTTAGAACTTAAATGAAACTGACGAATGTTTACTGGCGGATGAATAACCAAGCTGTCTTTTTTATAATATTTCTTTATCCGCCGGGCCACAAAGTTAGAATTAGCAATTATCTTATCCACTCTTTCGATGCTAACTCGATCCCAAATCCGGATATAATTCATCACAAAAGGCACTAATTTTTTTATCAAAGCCGGAAAATAAAAATCACTGGTGTATTTTTGGCAATCATCCCAGGCATAACGCATCGGCGTATGGATATAGGAAATGTGCAAGGTTTCCGGGCCAGTGATAATGCCCTTAGCGTAGCTGGAAGAATCCGAAAGGACGATATCATACTGCGAAAAATCAAATTGCTCGATCGCCATCGGCATGAGTTGGGGGAAAAGGCGGTGTTTTTTCCGCGCCCAGGGTATTTTTTGGATAAAAGAAGTCCGGATATCCTTGTTGGCAAAAACACCATGCATAGCTTCCTGGTCGTAAACCAAGGTATAAATCGGCGCATAGGGAAAAAGCTCAGTAAAGCACTCTAAAACCCTTTCCGCGCCGCCATATTGGACCAAATAATCATGGACTAAGGCGATTTTCATAGCTTTATTCTAGCCTTTTTCTCGTTTTTAGACAAATAAAAAACTTCTTTTTTAAGAAGTTTTAAATTAAACAGAGGGTCTATAAATTCTTTCTTTTTTTAAACAGTACGCCGATAGTTTTAAAACAAATTTGAATATCCAGCCACAACGACCAATTTTCGATGTAATATAAGTCTAATTTGTATTCTTTTTCAAAATCCAGATCTGAGCGGCCAGAAATTTGCGCCATGCCAGTAATGCCTGGCTTGATGGTCAATAAACGGCGGTGGTATTCCATATATTTCTCCACTTCCCTTTCCTGATGCGGCCGCGGACCGACCATGCTCATATTACCCAAAAAAACATTAAAGAATTGCGGCAGTTCATCAATCGAAAATCTTTCAATAAACTTACCCACATGCGTTTTTCGCGGATCATCCCTGATTTTATATAATGGTCCGCGGCGGATACTTTGATTTTTAATCAAATCTTTTTCAAATTTTATCGCTTCTTCCAAATGCGGATTTTCTTTCGTAATACAATACTTCCATTGCATGTAGCGGAACTTATAGACAAAAATTTTCTTGCCATTATCGCCGATCCGCTGATTTTTGTAAATTATCGGTCCGCAGCCGCGGTCTTCAATCCAGATAGCCAAGAAGGTCAGAAGCATAATAGGGGCGGTTAAAATAATTCCCAAAATTGAAACCACTATATCAAAGACCCTTTTTAAGATGCGCCCCCAGCCATCTAAAGGCGTGTGCTGGACCTCAATAATCGGTTCGTCACCTAAAACACTCAACTTCATATTGGAAGTCTGCAAAGTGGTGGCAATATACTTATAAACAATATTATTAATGGCGCAATAATCGATCAGTTTTTCCTGTTCTTCGTCCGTAATGGACGGCTCGCAGAGAATAATTTCATCAATACCTTTTTTCTCCCGAATTTCTTTGATATCCCGTATGTGCGTGGAATCAATCTGGCCGATGACTTGATAGCCTAAGTTTTTGTTTTGCCGAATCAGCTTATCAATAGCGCTTAATTTTCCGTTATATCCGATTAAAAGGATGCGGTGGACACCGATACCCCGCCGGCGCAAAAGATATCTTTGGATCAATTGCAAGACATAGCGGGCCAAAATGACGTAAAAAGTGGCCAATCCCCAAGCGGCCAGGATGATAAAACGTGAAGAAAACCATTCTCTTTTTAAAAAGATGGTAACAATAATAATAATTAAGCCGATAGAGGTAGCCGCAAAAACCTTTATCGCTTCTTTCCAGAATTTTTTAGTGACCTTAATACTGTATAATCCTTCTAAGGCATAGATCAAAATAAAAAAAGGCACGGTTATTAAAACAACTTTGATATATGCCTCAAAGGGAAAATTATACAATAAAGGCTTGAGGGTTATAATTTGTGGAAAATTCCTAATGGAGAAAGCGGAAATAGCGGCAAGCACTATCATTAAAAAATCCACCGGAACTTGGATAGCACTGAAAAATAATTCGGATTTTTTCATAAAATAGTTTTACTAAAAAATCAAACGCAATTTTATCAAGATAAGCCTATAAGCCGGATTCTGTTCCAATCCGCCTTAGGCGGAAAGGAGACAATCATTTATCTAGTCCCGATATTACTATCGGGATCAAGCGGCACTCCCACTGCACAGCAGTGGATACGGCCTTGCATCAGGTAGGGCTTGCCATCATTGGCCATCGCTGGCCAAGAACTGCCGTAGCTCATAATTTCGCTAATCAGCTGATAAAGCGAACTCAAACCTCGGCACACTTTTCACCTTTTTCCGCTTTTGTCTCTGGCATAATGTCAGAGGAACAAAATCGAGAACCCATACACCTTTTTCAGTAATAATTTAAACTAACTTGTAGCTAAGGCGGAGCCGTTTGTTCCTCAAAGCTATAAATTAGAGAAAATTATTCTCAAAAAAGGTGCTGGGCCCTTCGACGGATAGTATTGTCTCTGTGGCGCTCTCCCTCAATAAATCTAGCAATTTATCGGGTGGACGTTATCCATTACCTTTTACCACGCTAAGCGTGGCGTGATGTCCGGACTTTCCTCCCTGTCGCTCGTGAGCGACGGGGCGATTGTCCAGCCTATCTTGATAAAACTGGGTTTGATTGTTAACTTGTCCCGCTTTGGCGAGGATTTTCTTGCACTTTACGGGAGTTATTCCAGGTTAAATAATAGTTTATTTTTAAACTTTTGTCAAATTATTTTGCATATATTTGGCTTAAATAAGCCCTTGTTATTGTCGAATACTCACTTTAAGGCTTTTTTGCAGTTCGGAAATTAGGCGGCTCATAATAACTTCCACTTCCGCGCCGGCCAGCGTTCTTTGTTTTGAGCCAAAGATTAAATGAAAAGCATAACTAGTTTTTCCGTCTTTTTCGAAAATATCAAACAAATCCACATCTAAAACCAAATCTCCGCCGGCTTTTTGGATGACTTTCAAAATATCATCCACCGTGACGCCGGTTTCGGATAGCAGAGAAATATCCCGCGTAATTTCCGGAAATTTACTGATGGGTTCAAATTCTCTTTCCATTTCCGAGGCTTTTTGTAATTTTTCCAAATCTAATTCAAAAACGGCCACTCTTTTTTCTATATCAAAATTAGCCAACACCAATGGATTGATTTCTCCGACAAAACCGACAGATTCTTTTTGACCGGTAACTTTTATTTCCGCCATGCGGCTGCGGTGCCAGAGATAAAGTGATTTTTCTTCCGATTGAGCTTCAAAAGTATCATAATAATAATCCGCAATGCCTAAACGGGAAAATAAAGAATCAACAAATCCTTTGCTGGCATAAAAATTTTCTGCTGATTTGGTTTTTTCCAAGACTATTGCGCCCACCAGCATCCTTTTCTCTTGTGGTAAAACATTTGGGCTTTGGAGATAAATCCGGCCGGCTTCAAAAATGGATAATTCTTTAAAGTACTTAAGATTTTCGTGAATATTTTTGAGCAAATTAGGAATCAGACTTACGCGCATCAAGGCTTGCTCAGGATTCATCGGATTTTCTAATTCCCAATGATTGTCAGCTTCCAAACCGGCCATCTCGGCTTCGCGAAAACCATAAAAAGAATAATTATAAATCTCATCAAAACCTAAACCCGCTAAAATATTTTTAACTGTTTTTTCAAACACTAATTGCTCGTTGACCGGAGCAGGTTTAAGATGCACCTTAGGCGCTTGCGGTCGAATTTTGTCATAACCATAAATTCGGCCAATTTCTTCGATCAAATCTTCTTGGGTTTTAAGATCAATTCGTACGGTCGGAATTTCTGCCAAGAGATAATCCCCCCTTCCAGAAGTTTTGATTTCTAATAAATTAAGGATTTTTGTAACAACTTTTCCGGGAATTTTTTCTCCCAATAATTTGTTGACGTAATTCAAATCCAATTTAATTTTCCAGGGCTTAATTTTCTTCGGATAAACGTCCACTAATCCCTCGACTTTTCCGCCGGCTGTTTTCTGGATTATTTCTATCACGCGCGCCATAGCTTTTTCCGCCAGATTGGGATCGATATCTTTTTCAAAACGGTCGGAAGCGTCAGTTTTTAAGTTTAATTTAGTTCTGGTTTTGCGAATCGCCGTGGCGTTAAAATTGGCGCTTTCCAGAACAATCATCTGGGTTTTTTCATTAATACCACTATGCAAACCACCCATAATGCCGGCAATGGCCAACGCTTCTTTATTATTGGTAATTAAGAGGTCGTTTTGGTCTAAAATCTTTTCTGTTTCATCTAAGAGTGTAATTTTTTCTTCTTTTTTCGCTCTTCTGACAATAATTTCGGCTTTTTGGTCAGCTAATTTAATTAAATCAAAATCAAAAGCATGCAGCGGTTGACCCAGCTCAAGCATTATATAATTAGTTGCATCCACAATATTATTTATTGGCCGGAAACCGCAGGTTAGTAATCTAGATTTTAACCACAGGGGAGATTCCTTTACGACTACATTTTCCATAACCACTCCCAGATAACGCGCACACAAATCCTTGTCGTTGATAGCGACTTTTAATTTTTGCGAGGATTTGATTTCAGGAATTTTTAAAGTATCTTTTAATTTTCTACCTTCTAAAACACAAATTTCTCTGGCTACACCAACATGGCTTTGTGCATCATGCCCCCTATCGGGAAGAACTTTTATTTCAAAAAGATCATCCTCGAGTTCCATTTCTTTGGAAAAAGGCGAACCAATTTTACTTTTAGCATCTAAAATCATAATCCCGCTGTGATTATTGCCTAATCCTAATTCATCTTCCGCACAGAGCATTCCATAAGATTTTATACCGCGAATTTCTATTTCCTTAATTTCTCCATTTGGAAGCTTCGCCCCCAAAAGCGCGATTGGAACTTTTTGGCCGATTTGGATATTGGGCGCTCCGCAAATTATATCTAATTTTTTCGTGCCTACGTCTACTCTGGCTATTTGCAATTTATCTGCATTGGGATGTTTTTTAATTTCCAGAATTTTTCCTATAATCACCCCGTCCAATTTATTTCCGATATGTTCCAAGTTTTCCACTTCAAAAGACTTCATGGTCAAATTTTCAACCACTTTCTGGACAGTTGATGTCGTTCCCGATATTTCCTTGAGCCAATTAAATGAATACCTCATACTTAGAATTGTTTAATAAATTTTAAGCCTCCATTGTGGAATAAACGCACCTCATTTATTTTATATTTCAGCATAGCTAAACGCTCAAGTCCAAAACCCCAAGCGAAACCCTGATAAGCGTTTCTTTTATAGCCAGAAGCCACAAAAACATTTTGATTGACCATGCCCGCGCCACCAATTTCCAGCCAACCAGCTTTTTTACAAAGAGAACATCCTTTGCCTTTGCAAAATATACAACTAATATCAAACTCAAAGCTTGGTTCGGTAAAAGGAAAATAACTAGGACGCAATCTTACAGCTACATCTTTTTTAAAAAATTTAGAAAAAAATTCTTGCGCAATGTATTTAAGATGACCAACATTAATATCTTCTCCTACCATTAAAGTTTCGAACTGATAAAAAGTATGCTCGTGAGTACCGTCGGTGGCCTCTCTTCTAAAACATTTTCCCGGAACAATAATACCAAAAGGAGGTTGATGTTTTTCCATGTATTTTACTTGAGCTGACGAAGTTTGGGTTCGGAGCGCAATTCTTTCCTTATTTTTTTCTGTTTTGACCCAAAAAGTATCCTGCATATCGCGAGCTGGATGAGATTCCGGCATATTTAAAGCATCAAAGTTATAAAATTCAGTCTCAAGTTCTGGACCGTCAGTAGTTTCAAAGCCCATGGAAGAAAAAATATTTTCTATTTCATTTCTTACTTGAGTTAGAATATTCAGATGGCCGATTTTAACTTTTTTTCCTGGGACGGAAATGTCGATTTTTTCTTTTTCCCAGTCGAAATTTTTTGAAACAATCAGTTTTTCCGATTTTTTCAATTCATCAATAATTTCTATCTTGACCGTATTAGCCAAATGACCGATTTTTCTTTTCTCTTCCGGCGACAAATCCTTCAAGCCTTTGAGTATTTCATTGAGTGCACTTTTACGGCCCAAATATTTCACTTTCAAATCATCCACCTCTTTTTCTAGGGTGGCTTTTTGGATGGCTTCCAGCGCTAGGGTTTTCAGTGTTAATATTTTTTGTTCTAACATATTTTAAATCAATAAAAAGCATGGGAGTGGGCAATGGTGTAAATTCACACCATTGCCCGGAAAAAATTACCTCCTGGGAAGATTTGAACATCCAAAAAGTCCGCATCTTTCGTTGCATGTTCCGCAGGTATTTTCCATTTTTTTTGATTGCCTTATTTTTGTCTTTTTTTTATGCTCCTTTCTCTTTATAATTCCTCCTTTTTTACTATTTTTCCTTTTCACAATAGATCCTCCTTTCGATTGGGTAGTCTAAAACTTTATTCTCACAAAACCAAATTTTCCAATTTTTAAAACGGCATTATTATTTTTATTATCCAAAACAGTTTTCCAATCTGCAATTTTCTTTCCATTTAATTCTACTCCGCCTTGTTCGATTTTTCGCCGGGCGTCGCTTAAACTCTTAGCATTACCGGATCGGACTAAAAGTTCCATTAATTTAATTTCCGGCTCGGTTATTTTAAATTCCTTGATTTCTGCAGGAGTTTCTTTTTGGGAAAAAGTTTTGATAAAATAGTCCTTGGCTTTTTGCGCTTCATCTCCGCCGTAATTAATTTTGGTTATTTCCAAAGCTAAGCGTAATTTGGCATCGCGTGGATTATTTTTGGCATCCAGTTTTTTTACCTCTTCCATTGGTATATTAGTACAAAGTTCAAAACCGGGTTTAATCAGACCATCCGACCAGGCCATAACCTGCCCAAACATATTTTTCGGAGTTTCGTCCAGATTGACGACATTGCCTTCGGTTTTACCCATCTTTTTACCGCTCTCATCAGCCAAAAGTTTCATTGTCAGCACGAACTTATCTTTGCCTTTCACGGCTTTTATTAAATCCCGTCCGGCCAGCATATTAAAGGTTTGATCGTTGCCGCCCACTTCTAAATCTACATCCATCGCGACGCTATCGTAGCCCTGTGCAAGAGGATATAACAATTCATGAAAACCTATTGGCGTTTCTCTTAACTGATCGGTTTCTTTCTCTTCAATTTCAATTTTACTCTTATCTAGCCATGTTGTATTTCCGCAATTTGGACAAGTTGTTTTTATGCCTTTAGCAGATTTTAAATTTTCAATACTTCCAAGTTGCATTGGAGCTGGCCATTTATGATTGCAGTGTCTGCATTTAACTACAGCTAAATTTCTTTTAAACATTTTTCGGTTTATCATTTGCTGTAATGTAAAGTTAGAAGCTAGTTCAATAACATCTCGAAAAATTAGCTTGTCCGACCATTCGCTGTTATACAAAACCTGAGCTGGATTATCACCGTCAAATTTAAGATATCCCGAAGCTTGTTTTTGGTACTCTTTCGAATTTTCCAAAACTTCCTCGCGCGTCATTTTTTTGCGTGTTGATGTTTTGCCACTCGGATCGCCAATCATGCCGGTAAAATCACCGATGAGAAAAATAACTTCGTGCCCTAATTTTTGGAATTGGCCGAGCTTATTGATGGAAATCGCATTACCCACATGCAAGGCTTTGGCAGTGGGATCATAACCGCAGTAAAGTTTGAGGCGCTTGCCGCTTAATAAAACTTTTTTGAGTTCTTTGCGGCTAGGGTAGATATTTTCCACGCCACGCGTCAAGAGTTCGTCTATTATTTTTTCATCGGTTATAACTTTGCCCATACCAGGTAGTAGAAATTTGACTTTAAATTTAATTTAGAAAATCTTAACTAATTTTGTAAACCAGAATAGTTATTGAAAAATTTGATAAATCTATATCTAGGGCGAAGCCCGGTCAAATTTTCACTACCTGGCATAATAGCTTTATTTTACTAAGGAAAAGCCTTTTTGGCAACAGGTACCCTAAAAACAAAAATAAAAAAACAATAATACCTCAAATTTTTGCTATAGCAAGAAAATGAGGTATTTAAAGTTAAAAAAATAACACTTTTCGAGTGATAGTTAATAGATAATATGACCTTTTGTTAAAATTTTATAACCCCAACTTCTCTTTGGCTAACCTAATTTGTTCTTCGTTAATCATGCCGGTTTTTTGGAGCTTTTCCATGGCCGAGAGTAATTTATCCCGATTTTCCGGTTTCATAACCTCCTGGGCCATCTTTTCCCGCTCCTCGGGGCTCATTTTTTCCAGCTTTTTTGCAGCCAAAGCGCCAAGCATACCCATCTTTTGCTTATCGTCAGTATTTTTATTTTTTCTAAAAAAATCAAACATAGAATTGAACAAAATAATTTGAACTAATAGTCTAATTTTACATCAGGACGCTTTCGCTTAACTTCCTCTCTTAATATTTCATCAGCTCGTATATTAAAACCAAATGAGTCTAATTTTGATTGAATTTCTTCCTCAGTTCCAGATTCTATAAGAAATCTTCTCATGGCATCGCGCTCTTCGATTGGAAGACCTCTTTCATCCCCTCTTAAATACTTTTCCCATTTGTCTTTTGCTTCTCTTCGAAACCACTCACCGAAACTTTTTTCGTTTTCTTCATAGGGTAATTTTGGAGTTGGTAATTTTTCCATATTTTAGTAATTAGTATTTACAGTTTAGGTATTTTAATACTATACTAATTATAATGCCTTGGTGGCGGAATTGGTATACCTGCCTACCGGCAGGCAGGCGCGCATGTTCATCCCGACACCATTTTAAAATATATAAGTCTGGGGATATGGTGAAACTGGTATACACGTATGCTTCAGGAGCATATGGAGCAATCCGTGAGAGTTCGAATCTCTCTATCCCCACATCGAGGGGATTTACTTTCGTAAAATCCTCAAAAAGCCTTATGGCGCAAGGGATTTTGTCAGTTCGATATCCAGTCAAATGATTATAAGGTAATTTTTCGTCAAAGATGAAAAAGAATAGCTGATGCTGTTCGAAGATATCCATGCTTTTCCACACAGCATAAGGATTTTTTAGCAATTCAGTTGCTTTATTAAGTGCGGTTCGATAGTTAATTGTTAAGTCTGTATTGGTAATAGATTCAGTGTCGATATTCTCCAACTTTATAGCTGTATTCTCGAGTTGTTTCTCATATACATTCTTCACTTGAGGCGATTTCGCATTAAAAATAGCGTCAGTAAGCTGTAAGACTCTTTCCTCGATTTCTTTTCGCTCTCGGGCTCTGGTGAGCTCTAGTGCCTTAAAATAATGCATCTCTTGTTCCCATACACGCTCAAAAACAACATCAACTAATACGCCTATTTCTGACTTTAAGGTATTTTTTTGTAAAAGCTCTGCAAATTGTTTTTCAATATCATTTTTCCGAATTGATTTGCCATAATAGACACAGCTCTTTGTTTGGCAGACATAATACGGAAAAACTTTTTTAGACCATGCGGCTGTGAGATGTGAGCCGCAGTGGTCGCACACCACCAATCCACGTAATGGAAAATCAGAAGAAATAGTTTTCCATATTCTGGTAGTGGTTCTTTTTTTGAGTATTTTTTGTATTTGGTCGTATGTCTCGAGACTGATAATTCCATCATGGTATCCTTTTCTACGAGTTACTTCCCACGCTGGATATTCAATATCGCCCGCATAGAAAGGGTCAGCCAATATTTGCGTCATCTTGTCGATATATTTTTCCGGTGATTGTTTACCCCAAAATCCCTTCTCTACGAGGAAGCGGCAAACATCTATTTTACGCTGAAGAGTTCTATTGGCAAACGCTTCTAGCGCTTCGACAAGAATTTTTCCTTCAGCATTTGGACGATATATTTTTCCGTGTAAGTCATCCTTGTAGCACGTGTAACCTTTTTTACCGCAAAAAGTCCAGTAACCAGCTTCAAGACGAGCCTTCATTTTTTGAACCACCTGGCGTTGATTTTGTTGCCTTTCAAGCTGGCCTTGAGCCGCAAATACAGTTTCGACAAATTCTCCTTCTGGGCTGTCATCAAAGTTGTAGTTGAGACAGTGTAAAATTACGTCCCTAGCTTTAAAGGCCGCACGTAGCTTGATGTGAAACGTTGTGTCACGAGCAAAACGCTTGAGGTCATCAAATACCACTAAAAACTTCTTGTGAGGATGTGCGTCTATATAGGCAAGCATTTCTCTCATTTCGGGACGATTCATGAAATCACCACCGCCACTATATGTATCGGGATATGTTTTCTCATGTGGAACTCCGACCGAATTCAAATATTTAATACAACGTTCTTCTTGACTACCGAGGCCCGACCCTTCTTTTTCTTGTCGTTTTGACGAAACACGGGCGTATACGAGACTAACTCTTCCTTCGTAAGAGTTAGTGTTGACCTTAGCGGATAATATTTTTTTTGCCTTGCTCATATATTTTTTGTAAATTAGGTTTAATTATATTTCTACAAAATGCTTCAAGAAATTGTAGCCGTTCTACAATACGCTTGTCTGTGCTTGTATAGTCGCCAAGAAGTTGGCGATAATCAGCAACAGAAACTAGTGTTTCACCTTTTTTGGGGTTCATTTCCCAAGTGGTAATTCTTTCAATGATTAAATCGACGACTATCCATTCTGAAACTGAAATGGAATCGCATACGAAAACAGAGAGGCTGGTTGGTTGAGTTTCTTCGTTCATATGTTGAAATTAATTAATTAACAAATAAAAAAAAGTAGCGAAAAAGGATTTTTGTTACTACGCAAAGTCCTTCGCTACTTATTTTTTTGATCAATATATATTCCCGAAGACTTTGCGTAGTATATAGCCATAATACATGAGTACTAATTTATTAGTGCCCTTTTTGCATCAAATTATTCAATCTACGATTCAAATTGCGGTTTTGATAGGTTTTCCAAAAGCTCGTCCGCATCATCCGAATATGGAGTGGATTCAAGTTCGCTTAAATAGCGCTCTCTTTCATTGCTATTTTCAATATTGTTGAAGATAAATTGAATAATAGAATCTCTCTTTTTTGCTGATAAAATATTTAACTGCGTTACTGTGTTCATGATGTTGATTTAGAAATAATAATTAAACCTGGCGAATATTTGACCATTATTTTGTCGCCAATCGAAAAACCGGATAGGTTTTTCAGAAAATGGTTAGCAATCACCAGTTTTGGACTGGTTGGGAGATCCCTAGAGAGAGAACCAACGCCGCTACCGCCATATCCTCGTCCTTGCCTGTTTTGATAACTAATTGTCATTTTTCTTTGCATGATTATAAAAATATTTATGCCAAAGACGCATCGACCGTGCGTGCTAAAGAAGCGTGTTGGCATGATTTAGTTGCCTTCTTTCGTTATTTAAGTGGTAAAAAGGATTATGGAAGGTATGGGCGGTATTCTTCAACAATCCTTTTTGGTAGCGAAATGATATGATAGGTAACTTTCCCGGAGGGCGGACCCAAAAGAGAGTTAGATCCTTTTTTCATTTTGGAAATCAATGAGCCTGAAAAAAAATTTCAGAATTTTCAAAGTTGGTTAACTATTGCACAAAGTGATTATATTGTTGGGCTTAATATATACTTAATAAATGGCTTGGACTCCACCAACAAATCGTCTTGGAAAAAAGAACTTATTAAGTGATAAGCGGTTTTATCGTTTGCTTTCGGAGCAAAGCAATTTTATTGATCCAGATACGGCTTTTCTATTTTATGCGGGTCTTGTTGCGCTTATAGGCGATGAATTGAGGAAAAATAAGATTGTCCGGCTGCCGCATCTGGGTGACTTTGCTCTGGTAGAACAGAAACCAAGGCCAGCCTGGTGCGGACGGATGCACGCAGTCATTGGAAGTCGTGAAATATTGAAATTTTATCCAAAGGAGCGTTTGAGGCGCTATTTCAGCAAAAGGCAGGGTTTTCCAAGATATTCCGAAATTTTGCCTCCGGCGGAATTAAAATAGTTCTTTTTATCGGGATTTTTTACCCATCTTTGATGGACGTTCGCCGTGTTGTAGAAAACACAGCTTTATTTTTTAAGTGGTCATAATTAAGCCAAAATACCTGGGCGGTTGTATTTGGTGGCAATTTTGCTAATATATGATTAAGTGAACAACTGAATAAGTAGTAGCCTAAACTAGTAGCGATACTGGCATGGCGAATCAAGTCTGGTCATAGCTAAAAAACCCATCATTATGGGGTTGCTGTGACCAGCCATATATCGAAAGATATGTGGAGAGTGAAAGCTCTCGCCTGTAGTGGTGGGCTTTTTTGTATTTAAAAAAGATTGCCAAATGGTTTTTCTAACAAAATATATTTGTGAGCAAAACATTATGCAAAAGATTTGTTCAAAATGTGGATCTGAGACAATTGATGGCAATGATTTACATTGTCGTAAAATTCTTGTTGATCAAATAAGCGATTTTTTATCACCTGCAAAACATAAGGAGGTAGAAGACCGTGAAAAATATGAGAAAGCGGCGAAGGTAGTTTCGCAAATGCAGGGTGATGAGAGTTGGGAAAAATGGAAAAGAGAAATGCTTGCGCTTCGTTTTCGTCAAGCCAGAGAGCAGAGAGAACAACTAAAATTAGAGGAAAGGGAAAGGCTAAGAGAAGAGAAAGAAGCGAGAATTATAGAGATAAATAAATTCAAATATAATATTCTTGGGTGCATACGATATGGTGATTTTGATGAAGTTGGAAAATGGCTTACAAAAGCACAACGGGAAATACGGAGTGATGATTTTTGGCAATTAACCAATAATATTCTTGAGCATTTTTTTTCACAACACGATTTTTCCACGGCAGAAAAAATTCAACAAAATTTCAGCGAAAAGGTTTCCCTCCAAGTTTATGAAGGACTTAAAAAATATTATAAAAAAGAGCCTTTTAGTGCGGAAAATTTCAAAGATCGTATCGTAGTTTGTATAAAACAATATCAAGATTATGAAACGGCAAAATATTGGCTTGAAGAAGCACGTTGTGAAATGGAAAACGAAGAATATCAGCAATTAATCAATGATATTCTCGAGCATTTTCTTTCACAATACGATTTTTCTACGGCAGAAGAGATTAAAGATAAATTCAAGGAAGAAATCCTGATTCGAGTTTACGAAACATTAGACCAGCGCTATAGAAAACAGATATTATTTGATCTCACGAATTTATTCGCAGGTTATAATTTCAGCGGAGCAGAACATTTTTACAAACAACATTCTAATATAATAGAGAAAAATGAATACAATTGTCTTTTAAACAATGCCAAGGAAGAACGACAAAAACAGCTTGCGTTATCACAGGCAAGAAATCAATTTGCGGAATTGGCGAATAAATACAATGTGAATATAAACGAAGTTGTGAATGAGTCTGCTGGTCCAACACAACTGGCTAAAATTTTAAACAAACTTGATGATAAAGACAGTCTCGATGAATTCGAATTAGAATGGCTTGAAGAAAATAAGAAATTTAAATTGTTAGCTAACTATTATTACAGTCTCTATAAAAACTTTCCTGGTAATTATGGGTGGTGTCTCGCCAAGGCAAGTAAATTTTTTATAAAAGCTCATCTTCCTGAAAAAGCCATTGAAATTACAAATAGATTTTCAGACAGACTAATTAGTTTTTCAGATGCCAGTAGCGCATATACGAGTCGAGGTGCTGCATTTCGTCGTTTACAGAATTCTGTCAAAGCAAAGGAATGTGCAAATAAAGCAATAAGCCTTTCGTCCCAAAGCTTTTATCCATACAATCTCCTCGGCGGAATTTCTTATGATGAAGGAGAGTGGAAAGAAGGTGATAAATATTTTGAAAAAGCAATTAAGCTTGGTTCAGATCCAAGAGCTCGAGAAATGGAAATACAGAGTGTTTTACAAGAGTCTACTAATATTGAAACCCGGCAAGCTATTATTAAGTATCTCCTTTTGAAAGATCCTGAAAAATATGCTTGGACTAAACAGTTTCATCTGTAACAATTTCGAGATAAGTACAATCTTTTAAGAAAGTATAAATTTATATTATGAGAAACATAGACAGACTAGTAAATCACATAACCAAATATGGAGAAGAAGGATTAATGGTCCATACAATATACGGAACATCTAATTGGATACTATGCCAAAAAATAGAAAAAGATAAATGGTCATTATATTTAGAAAATCCAATGGGAAATACTTCATATGATTTAGGAACATTCACAGACGATCAACACGCAGCACTATGGACAGAATTAATAAGAGATGAAATTGAGAAAAAAGCAGCAAAGATTCGACGTTGCAAGCATGATTTATAGGTTTTTAATGAAATAATATATGAAAAATAAAATAATCTATGGCTGTATATTTGTGGGAATAATCATAACTCTTTCTGTTGGCTTTTATTTTGGCATGTATCTGCCTAAAAAAGCCAGAATAGCGGAGCAACAAAAACAGGAGCAAAAAGCTGAACAAGAAAAAGCTACCATAGAAGAAAAGAGAAATGATAATTCTGACAATCCCTTAAAAAAAATAACAGACGCAATAGCCGAAGGAAATGCACATAATCTGGAAAATATACCAAAACTAACAGAAGAAGAAGCCTATAAAAGCCCCTTTGTTACCCATATCAGAGTTGTTTTAAATAAGTACCTAGCTGGAAACGATATGGAAAATGACGTAGAAATAAATGATGCCGATGGATCTGACGGTAACTTAAAATGCGGATTGGCTAATTTTGATAAGGCATATTATAAGAGCAAATTTGTTGTTTTGAGAGTTAAACCAAATAAATACGGCGGTATGCTAACATCTATTGTTTTTGTGGATAAGCCGGACGCTAGTTTCTGGGTTTGGGTTTATGAATATGGTGAAAAAAGTGGAAAATATGTTTTAGGCAGTTTTTGTGAAGAAGAACTCGCAGATAAAGCTGAATTTAAAGAGTCGATGAAAACATTGCTAGAAAAACCCGGCGAATTTCCTTATTCGCTCTAACAAATGCAATTTATATCCTGGATTAGAAAAAATGTTACAAGATAGACGTGAATTATAAAAAAAGCGCAATAGCATTTCTTTGGTTAAAATGTTAGCAGAGTAAAAATATATGAAAAATAAGACAATCTATAGCTGTATATTTGTAGGAATAATTGTAGCTCTTTTTTTTGGCTTTTATTTCGGCATGTATCTGCCTAAAAAAGCCAGAATGGCGGAGCAGCAAAAACAGCAAGAAGAACAACAAGCAGGACAAGAAACTTCTGAAATTCCTAATCCAGATAAAGCAGAAGATATTAGAAAATTTAATGAAGAAATAAAAAGAATAGAAGCATTACATAAATCAGAAGCATTGCAGAAGTTCGAAGAAAAAATAAAACAGGACTACAGGGCTGTTATTTATAATAAATCCTACGATTATTACAAGGAGAACAATGTGGCGGCCTCTGTTGGGCGATACAAGATTGAAATTAACAGAACTGGGGATGCGTGGAAAGGCACAGATGCAACAACATTTTCGATATTCAAAGATGGGCAAATGACTAGCACTCACGATAGTTTGGATATTATCAAGACAGTTGGAAATTTGAAGTTTAATGATGTCGATTACTTTTTGTTGCAAAGTTATTCCGGTGGCGCTCATTGTTGTTTTAATTGGCAAGCCATAACACATGAAAATGATGTTTTGAGTTTGGGGAAAAGGATGGAACTTTTACATTCAGGAGAACTGATGCAAAATTATTATTATTTTGAAAAGGACGGCCAGTTGTATTTCTTGATGTATGATTCTTCTTTTGCTGAGTTTCACACCTCTTTTTCCGGCAGTGTCTTTTTTCCAGTCTTTTATATGATTGATACTAAATCAGCAAATTTTGTGCCGGCCAGTAGTGAATTTAAAGAATATTATCAGCAGTTGGCGATAGATATGGATGAAGAGATAGAAAAATCCAAAATGAATGTGATAGCCAAGATTGATTTTAAGTCAGGCATTGCTGCTCCGACAGATCCTATCTTTTCTTCTTTAACTCATCAACTGATCATACGTCTATTATCTGATAGTGATGTTGAAGTGGCTAAAAAGGAATTTGTCGATGACTGCAATTTTTTCTTCAAGAGCGGTATGATTGAGGGAAAAAAAGCAGTAGATGTGGCAAATGAGGTGATTAGCAAAATTTCCTCACCAAACATGGAAATAGATGGAACGAATTTAAGCTACAACCAAGTCATGGGCACAGAATCTGGAAAGAAGCGTCTAAATGAACGTGATGGAACTGGATATGAAGGGAAGATAATTAAGTGGCAAGCTAGGATTAGCGCCTACTTTAGTCAGATTACCGGAATCAAATTCTGCGTTATTGATAAAGATCACCAGACTAAAGATATTTGGGAACCTTGTGATTGGTTTTGGGCTTCTTCGTGGGAGACAATGGATGCGGATGATATTAAAGTAAATCCCAGCTGGGATGGCCATTGGGTTGATTACATTTTGAATTATTATAAAGTTCCTTTTGATAAGAATGCGCATTTTTATGATGAGATATACACAGTAACTGGTAAAATCACTGGTCTTGATTGTGGCGTTTATAGTAAATGCGTCCCTTACATTGATATTATTAGTATTACTAAATAATGAAAGAAGCCTCAACTGAAAGTTGAGGCTAAATCTATTATTCTGCGCTTCTCTAGCAGTTTTTGCTCTATGATACAGGTTCGTATTGCTGATAATCCTCGGAACGTGTTGTGTTGCACATTAGCTAAAATCCCCAAATTACATTGGTTTTATGAATAAATAATGGTATATGGCATAATTCTGATGCCATATACAGCTACAAGCATTGCTTATAAGAGCTAAAAATGAGAAAATAGAGGAAGCCTACAGAAGCTTCCTCTATTTTGCTGATTAATGATTATACCCCTATACTCCATATGTGATATATCATGCAGTTGTTTCTCGATAAAATACTAGGGCGAATTAACTAATTTCTGTAATGCTGGGCTGGTCTGATAGTATTCCCAGAATCGAGAAAGGTAATGTTTGAGAGAGTTCAATAGTTTGCCCGTCATGTCCACATAATCGTATAAAAATGGTGTGGGACAAGGGAGCATGTTCTCGCAAGGGATTGGGAGTTCGAGTCTCCCCCAAGGCACAAATTCTATTTTTACACCTCTACAGCACGAGGGCCGGTCGGTTTTTTTATTTTTCTGAAATAATTGACAGGATTTCTAAATTATGCTTTATTTAATTATTAAAAAATATCTAATCGTCTTTGACAAAAAAATAACCATTTGAATTACTGCAAATAACAGAAAGGAGTATGAAATGAGCAATAAAAAGTTAGGTGTTAGAAAATCCTGGTTAAGAGTTAAACCCCCGACTTTCTGCAAGAGCGACGTAAAAAAACTCTTAGAATTGATCGCTGGCGGAGAAAAACAGCTTACGGTTATGCAATTACAGCAATGGCGTGGATTAATTATGTATGCCATTGCAAGCATGCGATCCGGCTACGAAAATTCTCATGTGCGGAAAGACTATTCGATTCGGGTTTATTACCAGAAATACTGGGACAATATCAAACTGGCCAAAAAAAACGGCGACAGAGAAATGGTTAATGCGATTGAGGATTTGCGAGGAGCAATTCAATGGGAATAACTTCCCGGCCATTGCCTAGTGAGTGTGTGTGGGTTAACTGCACACACTTTTTTTATTTTTAATTATTTTTTGTTGACCAATTATGAAAGGTGACCAAGAGTGCCGAAGCGATAAAAATGGAAGAATAAGTTCCAAAAGTCACGCCGATCAGTAATGCCAAGGAAAAATCCCGGATTGATTGGCCGCCGAAAATATAAATCGCCAGCAAGGTAATAATCACCGTCAAGGAAGTATTAATCGAACGCACCAATGTTTCGTTCAAACTGCGATTAACCACTTCAGAAAAAGCCTCTTTATGGGAACCGCGGAGTAGATTTTCTCTGGTGCGGTCATAAACCACGATCGTATCATGCACGGAAAAACCTAAAATGGTCAAGAGAGCAGCAATAAATGGAATGCCTACTTCCATGCTTTGAAAATGCCCCAAAAGCGAAAAAATTCCTACCGTAATTAAAATATCATGCACTAAGGCGATAACCGCGCCCAAGCCGTATTTCCAGGATTGCACCGGATAAGAAACTTTGCGGAAAGCCCAAGCGATATACGCCATAATGCCGGCCACGGCCCAAAAAATCGCCCAGAGCGATTTACTTTTCAACTCCTCTGAAACCGAAGAGTTGATAAAATCCACCCGCAGCTGTTTGGCTTCCCGATTACTTTGCGAAATTTTCTCAAAAACTTGCTGATTAAGTTTATCGTCTTCTGAAGCATAGCGGATTAAAACCATATCATCGCCGGTTTTTTGCAAAGTCAGGCTTTTCAAATCTAAATCTTTGAGTTCGGCTTCAATAGCGGAATTTTCCGGAGTCACAGAGGTAAATTTAA
>CAYTIK010000012.1:0-3080 GCA_964438025.1 uncultured Bdellovibrionales bacterium | reverse complement strand
ACCCCAAACAAAAAGACTGATAACGCTCAAGATGGTTAAGATTATGGAAAAAGTGTAGGTATATTTTGTTTTTCCGATGATATTTATCATATCTTCTTTGAATTTTGAATTTAGTATTTAGAATTTTGAATGGGAATAGAGAATGAAGAATATTGAATCTTTATTCTAAATTCTAAATTCACAATTCCGAATTCTTTTTTAATTTTACTCCCACTAACCATAACTTATTCTCTATCCACTCTCCCAGAAAAAATTTGAGCAAGGTGCGGGAAATAACTACGGCCGTAAACATGGAAATTAAAACTCCGATAATCAAAGTCAAAGCGAAGCCTTTAACAAAACCGGTGCCCATTTCAACTAAAATCAGTGCCGTGATAATCGAGGAAACATTGCCGTCGCGGATGGAAGTCCAGGCGCGCTTGAAACCTTCATCCAAAGCGCTTAAAATATTCCGGCCGCGGCGGATTTCTTCTTTGGTCCGTTCAAAAATCAAAATGTTCGCATCCACCGCCATGCCGATGGAAAGGATAAAGCCGGCGATGCCTGGCAAAGTCAAAGTTATCTGCCAAGGCGAAAAAGCGGATAATTTAAAAATGGAAATCATCAGGCCGGCGTAAATCAGCAAGGCTAGAGTCGCAATTAAGCCTAAAAAACGATAATAAATCAACATAAAAATTACCACTAACGCAAAACCGATCAATCCGGCTTTCAAGCTTTTCTGCAAAGAAATTTCACCCAAAGAAGCCTCCACGCTCTGTTGCGATATTAAATTAATTGGCACCGGCAAAGCGCCTTCGTTTAATCTTTTGACTAATTTTTTGGCTTCGTCAATGGTAAAATTTCCGGTAATCACCGCTTCACCATTGGTAATTTCCGCCTGCACCGTCGGCGCGCTGATAATTTCTCCATCCAAATAAATCGCAATAGTTTTTTGCAAGTTCTTTTTGGTCAATTCGGCAAATAGTTGCGTACCTTCCGCGTCGAATTTAATGCCGACTTGCGGTTCGGAAAGCCCTTGAGATTGAAATTCTACTACCGCATTTTTCAAATTTTTTCCCGAAAGTCCCGTGGAAACATAATTTTTTCCCATCGTATTGGGATTAATTTTTTTGCCTAAAAGAATATGCGCGCTGTGAATTTCCAGGTCTGCACCTTTCCCTCTTTGCTCAATTTTTTTGATGATATGCCAGCCAAATTGCGTTTCCACTAATTCCGGAAAGATTTGTCCGTCTTTTAAATTTCCCTCGAAAAGTATGCTATCAAATTCCGGCACAAATGAGCCTTTTTTAACAAAATCCAAATCGCCGCCATTATCCTTGCTGCCCGGGTCTTCGCTGTCATTTTTGGCTAATTGCGCAAAATCTTCTCCTGCTAACGCTTTTTTCAGAATTTCTCCAGCTTTGACTTTTACTTCTTCGTTGGATTTTTTAACTAATTCGTCGATAACTGCGTTATTTTCTCCCTCCGATTCTTCTTTAAATTCCAAAAAGGGAGTTTCCTTGATCATATTTTTCGCTTGGGCGATATCTTTCACTCCGGCCAATTCAATAATCAACCGGCGATCCGCACCGCTTTTGGTGGTATAAATTACCGGCTCGGCCACGCCGAAAGCGTTGACACGCCTTTCAATCACATCCTGCACTGCCTGCATCGCTTCATCCACTTTGGAACTATCAATCTGGCTAAGGTCGGCTTTGTATTCTAAATGAATGCCGCCTTGCAAATCCAAGCCCAAATTAATTTTCGCTTTATTGAAAAAATTAAAAACGGGTGGAATTTTAGAGGCCGCTTGAGGATAAGAAATAAGCCCAGCCACTACAGCCAGGAGTATAATCGCACCAAATTTTACGAGGAGTTTTTGCCTTAAATTCATCCCAGTAGTAGAACTTTGACATTATAAATTAAAAATTTATAACAGCAAATTTTTTAAATAAAGATATAAATAATACTGCCCTTTTCCCTAAGTCTATTTTGGGCGAAGCCCAGTCAAAGTTTCACTACTGGGCATAATTTTCTTAGTTTAGCCTAAACTTTCTTTTTTGGCAAAATATTTTTCCAATTCCTTCTGCGCTTGCTTTAATATTTTTTGGGAGTTTTTATATATTAACTTTCCCAAAGCTGATTCAAACTCTAACCAGACAAAATCAGTATGCTCTAGAGAAAGTGCCACTTCTTGTTTACTCGTTTCCGCTAAATAAAAAATCACAGTTTTAAAAACATTGATTTTCCGTCCGGCCGCTATCCTTTCCTGTTTTTCAGCTCCGACGGCTCGATAAAAATAGTGGCTAAATTTTCTGAAAGAGGGATTGATTTTTAAATTATCTATCCCAGTTTCTTCGGCTATTTCCCGACGCAAAGTTTCTTCATTGGTTTCTTTGGCTTCCGTATGGCCTTTGGGGAAATTCCAATAATCATTTCCATGATTAAGAAGTAAGTATTCTATGGCGTTATTTTCTCGGCGGAAAACTACCGCGCCGACTGATTTTTCGAAAGCAAACATGGATTAGTTTTTAGTTAGTAGCTAATAGTTTGTGACATTGGATATGTAAAATCTCGCATATGCAAGATTTTACATCAAAATTTATTTGTTTATCTAAATAATATTAACGACTTCTAGGTTTTTCTGTAAAATTTTATTTCCGCCTTTATCGAACAAAAAATAGCCTTTAAATTTTTTATCTGCCAGAAATAGAGGTACCCAAAATTCATCATCCGGCCACATCGAGTCAAAAGGAATTTCGGCAAAAGCAAACCATTGTGATCGCATTTCTTCAGTTTCTACTGGCTCGCCAGAAAAAGTTTTAATATTAAACAAATGAACTTCTAAAATTTCATTATTATTTTCAAATTCAAAATCAAGAATACCTATTTTTTCCAATTCTGTGATTTCAATTCCACACTCTTCTTTAGTTTCTCTTTTGGCTGCATCTTCAATTGATTCGTCAAGATTAAGCTTTCCGCCAAAACCATTCCAGCGCCCGGCACCAAATCCTCGCTTTTTCATTCCCAAAAGAATTTTACCGTCTTTTTTTAGGCAGCAAAGGGTTAAAATTTTTCTCTTATTTTCCACAACATTTTTT
>CAYTIK010000011.1:0-30156 GCA_964438025.1 uncultured Bdellovibrionales bacterium | reverse complement strand
CTGGAGCTATTGCGAAAAACGCTAAAGTAAGATTTATTAATGATCTAATACGCCCTTAGATTATCTTCCCTATTTCCGCTAGGATTTCTCCAGGAATCGGGTTTTTTTGAGGACTCACTCCCGGATACCGCCAAGCACTGATAATGCAAAGCTGTCGCTTCGCAGAATTTTGAATTTTGTCCGCCGGCTGGCGGATTGAATTTTGAATATTTTTTAGTTTTTCTTTTTCGATATTCTTAATTCCTAATTCTTTATTCGCAATTCTTTTAGTCTGGTACATCACCCAAACCTCCTGCTTCCAGATTTTTTTACCATTTACAATTTTCGGGTTAACCGGCTGCATCACCGCAATGGTATTTTTGACAATGCCCCCTTCTTTCCTGGCCGGTCTTTTGATGACGCCTAAAACTTTTTGCGCGCTTAAGCCATAGCATCTCATTTTAAAAAGAGCATGGCTTGTCCAATAAAATTCTTCGGTGTTTTTGGGTGGCTTAAATTGCATACGAAATGGAAATTAATTTCTCAACTTTTTATATTAGTCAGATAATTGCATATGCAATAATCTGACTAATCAATTTCTTCTTTTAAATTTTTTAAACATTTTTGCGCATAAATTTTACAAAGTTTCTTTGCAAATCCGCGATTTCCGGATTCTCAATGACGACGCCGATTAAGTTTACCAGGGAAATCATGGCGACTTTATCGCCAGAGACCATCAGGTCAACCGCTAAATTAAAATCCGCGGGCAGCATTTTCGGCGCTCCGATATCTTTGTACCAAGGGCCCTGGGCATGTTTTTTCCCAGTAGGTGAATTTTCTATCAGGTCTTTTATCCGTCCGCCATTGTCCCGGATATTTTTAAAAAATTCTTCGTTGTCCTTATCATTAAACACGGCAAAATATTTTTCCGCGGAAAATACGCTATAGATTGTTTGCGCGGTCTTGGTCATCTCGTCATAAATCGCCCGCATACCTTCCAGGCCCTCATAAAATCTGATTTGCGGTTTATGCGAAGCGCGGCCATAAATGGTTTTGAGATCTGGCAGAAATTTTTCAAAATGTTTTTTCTTCCGTTCCAGCATCTTGATTATTTTTTCTGGACTGGCGGCGACATAATAAACCCTCTTGCCTTGGGCAGTTTTGTGAACCAGACTTTTCCGCAAGAGATCGTCAATGTGTTCATAAACGGTCATCCTTTTTATTTTGGATTTTCTGGACGTGTCCGCAATGGTGGCTTTGCCCAAATGCAAAATCGCTAAATAAATTTCAGCTTCTTTCGGCTTTAGGCCGACTTCAATAAGATTTTGTATAATGCCCTGCATTATTTCATTATTCTTCCTCCCCTTAACAAGGGGAGGAATTAAAGGAGAGGTTAAAAATACAATCTCTGACTATTATACCAAATGACGGTCTTTTTGTCAACATTTCAATTTATTTAAAAATAAAAAGGCTTTATTGAGAAAAAATACCGTAATTTTAGTCTAAATTTATTGTCATATTTTCCAATTGTTATATTATGCCTTATTCTCCCTTGAGGAGAAAAATTCTTTGAAAACTAAATAAAGGAGGAATAACAAATGAAAGTAAAAGTGATTACGGTTTATACGGCAAGTTACTCTCGCTACAGGGAAGATGGGCTGCCCGGAACGGTAAAAGTAGAAGATGATTGTTTATATCCAATGATGTTTGACACCGAAGAGTCCGCCATTGCCGGTACTCGCGAACACGCGAAAAGGGAAAGGCTCGACTACATTGCCAACAGTGCTGAAACTCAACTTCGCTGGGCTATTCAGCTCGACAATAAAAAAAGATTCCTACTCTCAGACAAATGCCCAGCAATAGCTATACCTAGGTTTTGCATATTCCTGTTATGGATTATTGTAAAGCTCGTAAACCGGTATATCCTGAATACCGAGACTTGGAAAATAAAAATAGCCTTTTGGAATGGCGCAGGTAAACCTCCAGGTGATTGGGATGTAGACATTGTTGTATTGAAAGTTGCGGGTAAATATTATGCGCTTGATTCGTATGCTCTCGTTGGTCCAAGGATTCACTACTCCAACTTATAAATCGTCAATTATTTTTCAGAAAGAGAGGATAAAAAATGAAAGTGCTTACGGTTTATACGGCAAGTTATGATTACCTCAGGGAAAGTGGCAATGTCTCAAAGATAGAAATGGAAGACAAGCATCGTAATCTAATGATGTTTGAAACTAGAAAATTAGCCACTATTGCCACCCGCGAAAAAGCAAAAAAAGATACCAGATATTTTACTTGGACATCATCGGGGATTAATATTCAATCCCGCCAAGCTGTTCAACTTGCTAACGGGAGAAGGTTTTTGCTTTCTGAAGATCATGGGAAAGCTATTCCCAAATTACCCAAACCCAAATCGCCGCTGCCAAAATCAACAAGGCAGTGGGTTGATGGACGCAACAATCAATATTTTTTATATACCCTAACGGTTGACAGAGAGAAAATAACCATTTGGGATGGCAAGGGCAAACCGCCGGGCGACTATCTCACAGAATTGGCTATTGAAGATGCGGAGAATTATTATCTGCTCGATTCGTCTGCTCTCATTCGTTTAAGGGCACACTACGAAATTAGCCAAATGTACAAAGACAGAGAGAGTTCTGGATCTTAACAGAGAAGTAAAAAAACTGAATGATATAAAATTTTAGGTTATGTTGCTAGTGAAGATCATCGCATCTATCACTATGTTGCGAAATGGTGTTTTGCAACTTAAAAAGGACGAGCTGCGACTTGTCCTTTTTTTATTTCTCTACTCTTGTTCCGCATTTATTTCAAAGGCATTGATAATATCAAAAGCAGTGCCAACATTAACCACTTCCTTAGTCAGATAATTGCATATGCAATAATTTGACTAATAATAAAATTGTAGCAATAGAATTTTTTAAGAAGCTAGTTTGAATTTTTTCTTTAATGCTTCTTCATAAAGCATTTTATCTACTGTTAAAATTTCAATATACCTTTGCACTTGGAAAAGCTCCGCAATAAAGAGTAGTTCGTCCTCACATTCATAGGGATACACCCAAACGCTCTTTTGCATCTGATAAAATCCCAGATCTTTTATTTTGCGGCGGAGCGCTTCGCGAGCTTGATGATATATTTTTGGCTTAGTGGGAATATCAAATATTAAAACTCGCCATTTTTTATCCCACTGGTTGGGTTTTTTAATTTTCAATGTTTCCAAACAAAACTTCTTAACCCGTTTTTTTCCCTTATTGGTCAATTTCACTTTAATTTTATCATCTCCTTCTTGAATAATTTCAATCAGTTTTCTTTTTTTGAGATTATAAACAGCATCTTGGATTTGTTGCTTCGTATAACTTTTTGATTTTTTTGACATCAAAAGTATTCCGGGTACAATGGCTCCGGCGAAAATTATTCCGCCTAAGGCTAGAGTCATAAGTAAAAATTTCCCGGCCGTGGCTGAAAAGCTGTCAGAATCAATAAAACTTTCGATAATTTCTTGGATGGTTTTTATTTTCTTTGCCATAAACTCATTTTATTCCCGTCATGCATATTAGTCAATTTGTTGCATATGCAATTACTTGACTAAATAATATTTAACACACGCCAGTCAAAGAGGGGTTTCTGTTTTTATATTTTTTGAAATTTTGTTTATACTTTTGTAAAGTTCTACTCCGTACTTTTAAAATTTGCTTGTCTTTTTGTCCCGAGTACCCAGGATTGTGCGGTTTGTGTTTTATATCTTCATTCCCCGCAGCGCCTTAACCCTTTCTTCTATCGGCGGGTGGGCCTGCCCGCCCATCAATTCCATAATAAAATTACAAATTTTAAAAATTCACTAAATAGACATACCCCTTAGAGCTTTAATTCTGTCTTCAATAAGAGGATGAGTTTGAAATAAAGAAGAAATCTTTTTCCCTTTTCCGCCTGAGGCGGATCCGCCTTTGGCGGAGAAAGGATTAACTATA
Source organism: uncultured Bdellovibrionales bacterium (assembly GCA_964438025.1). Taxonomy (GTDB): domain Bacteria; phylum Patescibacteriota; class Minisyncoccia; order Moranbacterales; family UBA2206. The sequence goes on along the minus strand of CAYTIK010000011.1, from coordinate 26,191 downwards.
AAAAGATGCGCGGTGGCACGGTTGGCCGCTTCCAGTTTTTCCGGGTCAGCCGAAATTTTTTCCAGGGCCCTGGCTAGACCGTCCGGATAGCGAGTTAATAAAGCCCCCGAAGCATCCGCTAAAAATTCCCGCTTGCGGGAAATAGCCAGTTGCATTAAAACCGCCGCAATGGGAGCCAAGATAGACAGAACTACCGCTACAATTGTTAGAATCAAACGTAACTGATTTCCATTTTCTCCCCCGCCCGCATCGCTACGCGAAGCGTTGCGGGCAGGCCAAAACGCCCAATGGCGGAACCAGTCGGCTAATAAAGTAATAAAACCCACTAAAATTACCACGACGGTAGAAAGTAGGATATCCCGATTGCCGATATGGGAAAGTTCATGGGCAATCACGCCTTCCAGTTCCGCTTTTTCCAATTTTTGGATAATACCGGAAGTAAGACAAATCACGCCATGCTGCGGATCGCGGCCGGTCGCAAAAGCGTTAGGCGCGCTGTCTTCGATTAAATAAATTTTAGGTAGCGGCAGGCCAGCCGTGATGCATAAATTTTCTACCAAATGATACATCTCCCTATTATTTTCGTGGTTCAATTCTTTGGCTCCGCTCATCACCAGAACGATTTTATCGCTCCACCAATAAGAACCAAAACTCATAATGATGGAAAAGATCACCGCCCCGTAAAGAATTTGGCTATTACCCATCGCGCCGGCGAAAACATAACCGACCCCGATGACAAAAACCAAAAATCCGCTGATATAAAGCCAGGTGAGGCGGGTATTTTTATCAGCTTGATTATATAAAGTAGCCATCTATTCTTTATTTTCGTGTTTTTTCAACAAATCTTCCCAAGTCATAACCTCAAAAATATCATTTTTTAATCCAACTGTAACTAAAACAACTTTTTCAAAATTATTATTTTCTTTTTTAAGAATTTCGCTTACAAGTTCTCTGCAATTAGCACAAGGATGCAATGTTGGAGAATTTAATCCGCTTTCTAAATCTGCCTGCGATTCTCCGGCAACAAAAATTCCCACTACCTCCTTATTACCTGAATTAATAATTGCTGAACTCAATGCAGCTTGTTCGGCGCAAAGTTTGGCTCCTCCTTGGTTTGGCTTTAAATTATATCCTATAAAAACTTCTGGTCGCCTATCTTCTACTGTAAATACAGAGCAGCCTACTTTAAAATCTCTATATTGGACAGCCTTTTCTGCAGCTTGTCTGGCTCTTATAATCATAAACCCAACAGATTGAGAGAGAAAGCTTAAATTCCTATCAGAATATACCTTATCACCAAATTTTTCATAAAGGATTTTTTTTATTCCATTTTCCATTAGTTCAAGTCTCCTTTCATCTTCTGACAACTCCGGACCCAATAAAAGACCTCTCATAAAAGCATCTTCTTGATTATTCATACCTTTAAATTAAAATACGTCATCCCCAATTCCTAAATTAAAACTCTACTTTGACCGCTTCCTTTTCCGCTCCGGCGGCTTCAAAGAATTGACGCTTAGTGAAGTTTAAGATGCCGGCAAAAAGATTATTGGGGAAAATTTCAATTTTGGTATTGAAATCCCGTACATTACCATTGTAAAAGCGGCGGGAAGCTTGGATCTTGTCTTCCGTGTCAGTGAGTTCTCTTTGTAATTCCAAAAAATTCTGGTTGGCTTTTAAATCCGGATAAGCTTCAGCGATTGCGAACAAGCTTTTTAAAGTGTTGGAAAGCATATTTTCCGCTTGCGCCTTATCCTCGGTCGTGCCGGCACTCATCGCCCTTGCGCGCGCTTCGGTTACTTTTTCAAAAGCTTCTTTTTCGTGAGCCGCATAACCCTTGACCGTGTTCACCAGATTGGGAATCAAATCGTAGCGTCTTTTGAGTTGGACATCGATGTCGCTCCAGGCTTCATCGACGCGATTTTTGAGCTTGATTAAGCCATTGTAAATCGCGATGGCCCAGAGCAAAATTACCCCCAAGACGATTAGTAAGATTAGTCCGATACCCATATTGTTTATAAATTAATTAATTAGCACTTACCCTAATATGATTTTAGCACTTTTTGGACAAAAAATACAAGTGGCTTACTTTCTTCTTTTCCTAAAATTATGCTATACTTTTCTTATAAATCATTTCCGAACGCCATGGAATTTTTTAAACCCTACCATATTTTTATCATCCCTGCCGTAGTCGGTATTGTTATCCAAGCGATTAAATTTGTCGTCTATTCTCTAAAGCACGGTTGGAAATCAGAATATATTTTCACGCACGGCCACATGCCTTCGGCGCACACCGGGTTTGTCGTTGCCTTGGTCACTTCCGTCGGTTATTACGCCGGGATAAATTCCGGCGGTTTCGCGGTCGCGGTCGCCCTGGCCATCATCGTCATTGATGATGCCGCCCGGCTGCGCATGTATCTTGGCGACCAGGGAAGATATTTAAACATGCTCATCCAACAGCTGAATATCAGCGAAAAGCAGTTTCCGCGCCTGAAAGAAAGAGTCGGACATCGGGTGAGTGAAATTATCGTCGGCGGAATCTTGGGCTTTACTCTAACGCTAATTTTAGCCAAACTACTCGAGTAGCTAAGGCTTTTTCAAAAATCAAAAAAACTCCTACAATGGAGCTTTTTTTTAATTTTCAATTTTCAAGTACCAATCTTCAATGAATTTACAACGATTTAATTTTCAATTTTTTAGTCCTCCCTCTCCTCAATCCTCTCCCCAAAGAAGAGGAGAATCTGTAAATTGAAAATTTCCGTTTACGGCTGAAACTGAATTTTCCGACTGCCTAAATTGTATAATTGCCCGATTTCGGTCGGTATTAGCGCATGATTTGTAGATGCGGACATCCTTAATCGTAGCCTATATTTTTAATTTTTAAAATTTTGCAATGATTTTCATCAAAACAAGCGTGCTTCCGAAAATAATCTGCCAAAACTACAAGCTGTTCCAGGAGCTTAGTTCTTGGAAGAGGCTACTTATCTAAAATATCCAAAAAATTTTTCCGATTGATTAAATTTATTTCACTTCCAGGATAACTTTCCAAAAATAATTTAGGCGTTTTAAATTTTTCCGCCGCCCATTTAATTTCCAGGCCGAAAATCTTTCCGTCAGCTTCTTCCAAATAATCTATTTCCTTACCCTCTCTCGTCCGCCAAAAATAAATATTTTTATCAAAATTGTTGTTGCGGTTATGTTTTATCCTTTCACTAACCACGAAATTTTCCCATAACGCGCCCGTGTCCTGCCTTAAATTCAAAGGGTTAAAATTATTTATCAGGGCGTTTCTGACGCCGGTATCAAAAAAATAAATTTTTCGCAATTTTTTAAGCTCATTTCTTAAATTGCGGCTAAACGGCGCTAAGCGGAAAATAATAAAAGCCTGTTCCAGAATTTGGAGGTAGCTTGCCACCGTGTTTTTATCAATCCCGGCGGTTTGCGCCAGTTCGTTATAGGAAACTTCGTTGCCGACCTGCAGGGCTAAAGCCTGAAGCAATTTTTCTATGGCTTCGGCATGCTTGATATTTTGAAATTGCAGAATATCTTTATATAAATAGCTTCTGGTGATACTTTTTAGCTTGGTCTCGGCTTCTTGACCACTAAATACTATCTCTGGATACATGCCTAGGATAATTCTCTGCTCGAGCAGGCGGTTAATTTCCAAAGGCGAATAAGCTGCGGTCAGTTCCCCCAAAGAGAAAGGGTAAAGATAAAATTCATATTTTCTGCCGGTCAAAGGCTCCCCTATTTTATTTGACAAATCGAACGATGAAGAACCGGTGGCGATAATTTGCATTGTCGGGAAATTATCCACCATTAGTTTTAAAGTTACGCCGATATTTTCAATCCTTTGCGCTTCATCTAAAATTATCAATTTTTTATCACCCAAAAAAGATTTTATTTCCGTGGAAGTTTTATTGATAAACGCAGCTCGGATATCCGGTTCATCACAGTTGAAATAAACACTGTTGGCCGGATATTTTTTTTGAATTTCTTTCACTAAAGTGGTCTTACCTACCTGCCTGGCGCCATAAATAACCACGACTTTGCCTCTAAACAAAGACTTTTCCACATTTTTCTGTATTTTTCGACTTAATATTTTCATAAATATATACATTAGGTGAGTTAACTACCCTAATTATATACTATTTTGGTGAATTAGTCAAATAAATCGTAATAGCCCAATAGCTTGAAAACGTTTTCTGGTATAGAATAACCAGTTAAAAACTTTACGCAGGAGCAAGTTATAAGCTTGCTCCGCATAGTTTACAAGCCTTATATTTCATCGACTTTGATTTCACACATTGGATTCGCGCTGGACCAACACCAATGTTCCGGCTGCATCACATAACCCTTCTTTACGGGATTATTATGAATATACTGAACTCTATTATCATAAAAATCTTGCGATTCAATTAATTTCGGCATATTGGTTTTTCCCCAAAATTCATAACTGCCTTTTCATCTATAAACAATTTCAACACATTCGGTTCAGTATTTTGAATATTTCTATGGATCTTCTTGGAAGTAAACTTTTTGAAATCTTTGATAAATCCGGCTGTATCTGGAGAAGAAATAATTAAATGGATGTGATTAAATATAAAAACAAAACTGAAAACTTTTAAATCTTTATTTTTTGGCAATATTTCAAAGAATCAGCGAGAATATTCCATCTGTATTGGCGGTCAAACAGGTAGTATAAATTTTTTACGCTAAGTGTAAAAAATACATTCCATCATTATGGTTTTTTGATATTCTTACGGATAGCACAATTCATATTTCGATAGTCAGCTGTGCGGTTCAAGTTACAAACTTGAACCTGCCTAGAATTTTGGATTTCAGTCATTGAGATTTGTTTAGAATTTAGATATTAGAATTTCGAATTTATTCCAAAAGCTTCACTTTTGGAAGATTTACGGCTGAAACTGCGTCTTCCGGCTAACCAATTTATATAAATCTCCGACTTCCGTTGGCGACAAGGCGCGATTGTAGACACGCACATCGTCAACCCTACCGGTTGGCCGACCAGTATAACTTGGCGTTATATAAAACGGATCATTATTAGTCACCATATTGGCAGTTTCTGCCGGCGCCGTCGAGCACTGATCCGTGCCATTGACGTAAACATGGATAACATCGTTAGTGCTGTCAAAAACACCGACGACGTGATACCAAGCATTCGGAATGAATCCCGATACTGAATAATGATTCCGCCATCCTCCAGAACTAATTATCGCCACAAATTGGTTGCTTTGATACCACAAGCCATAATTATCGGCGCTCGTACCTTTGCCCGCGATTATTTTCCAGTCAGCATTATCTACGGTCGGATAAAACCAAAGCGCCAGCGTTTCCGCTCCGACTCCGTCCAAAGAATCATCTGTGTCATTGACGGACATCTGATCATCTGATCCGTCAAAATAAAGCGCCTGCCCGATTTTGCCAGATACTGGCGAAGTAGCACGCGACATATTAGTCAGTGTTCCGGTATTATTGTTGCCGGATAAATCCGCCACCGTGCCGGCGGTAGCGGAAGTCCAATTAGTATCCGCGCCGTTAAAAGTCCAATGACCGACCAGACCGGAGGACAGTCCTCCGGTGATTTGCGTATTGACTATCATTTTCGCGCCACCCGCTTTAGCGCCGACTCGGGTGGTATCGGCGGTATTGGCGATCAATGGGCAATCGGCCGGACAAGTGACATGAGTTTCCGAACCATTACAAGTGCCATCGCCGCAATAAGTAGTGAATTCATCCGCGCCAATGTCCCAAATTGATTCCAGTGGCCGCGTATCGCCGTCAATGTCATCCGTAAAAGCCAAGTTCGTATCGGCCGATAAATCCGTGCCCTGATTTTTGGCGCCAGTGTCATCCTCTGTCAGATGGAAATCATCCGCCGCCACGAAAGTAACCGTGACGCCATCGCGAGCATTAGCCGTGGGCATTTGCGGATCAGTTCCCGGGCCAGAAAGGTTATTGGTGCCGGCAGCATCAAAAGTACCATCGTAGTTATCAGTGTTGTTGTAGGAGATATTATTTTTAATAATTGCACTACCAGACGAACGTCTCATGCCATCAGCATTATTATATACGGTATTATTGTATATATAACCATTAATACCAGTATTTAACCAAACATGAATACCATCTCCACCATAAGCGCCATTAATGAAATTATATACAATATTATTCCATACTTTTGCCTCATATGTGCCATTATCTAAAACTATACCCTTAGAACCATCTGCTGTCCCACTTAATGTACCTTTAATTATATTATTATTTATCTGCATAGTGCCTGCACCACCAGCAGGATATACGTTTATTCCTTTAGCATTACCTGTGTCATTTATCACATTTATTTGCAACCCCTCTATTCTAATATTTGGCGTAGTCCCTCCTACATCAATAGCGCTACCTGAAGCTGCTGTTCTTTCCAATTTATATTTATTATTATCCCACTTCCCTGAATGTCTTTGTGATATGCCCACTTCCGTCGTGGCCGTCGGAGTATAAACTTTCAAATAATTATTTGCCGCAGTGGTCCAGCCGTCAATCGTTGCCGCTGTCGTATCGGGCGCCGTGTCATTGGCAAACATCGCCAGATTCCACTGTTCATTATTGGTCCAAATGTTGCGGCCAACATCATCGGCATCAATGGCGCCGCCTGCGGTCCAATCGTCAAAATTTTGCACGGTATCGGTTAGTCCGCTATTTTCAATCCCGGATTCGGCGTTGGAGAGAGAAATATGCGCGCGGAAAATATTCCAATGGATTTCATCGGCCGCCGTTTGCGGTGTCGGTGTTCCTCCTACGACAGATTTGACGGTATAAGACGTAGAGGACGCGCGAGCGGTAATAAATGCGATTGCATTGATGGTGCCGGTATTGTTGGCGTCGTATTCTAAGGCATCGCCCACGCCAATCGTATTTCCGGGAGCGATATCAAAAGTTGCCGTGCTGCCGGAAATATTTAAATGATTAGCGGCTCCCGTTGCCAAATAGGATGTGGCGCTTGGGCCATTGCTACGATAAATTACGGTGGCAGTTTCGTCGGCGCCAATATCCCAATTCAAACCGGAACCGGTTAATGGCCGACCTGCACCATCAATATCACTTGGAAGCGAGGCTTCCAAGTACTGTTGCCACACCGGATCTTGCGATAAATCCGCGCCGTAGTCGCGAGCGCCGGCGTCTGTTCCTAATAAATGATAATCGTCGTTAGCCGAATCGATAAAGGAAAAAGTTTGGGAAACACGATCGCCCACAGCTCCACCAGGAACCGTATAATCCATTGAAGATTGATTAGTGGCATTATAACCCGTACCGACAGAAAAGGTACCATCAAAAGCAGCACTGGAGGCATATGCAATATTATTCTTTGCGGTAGCTGTTCCAGAATTCTGAACACCCAAATAATTATCATGCACAATTGTATTGTTATACAAAAACGCGCTAATATTGATTGAAGCTATATATACGCCATAGCTATTGGTTCCAGAACCGGAAATCATATTGTTGTATATATAGATCTTGTACGCATTAGCCCAATTATCAAAAAATTGTACTGTCCCATTCCAGTCATTCGCAGTTCCCTTTAATATGTTATGCCCTAATCTTATCCAGCCTCCCGCTGATGAAGATCCATAAACATAAAACGCCCTTCCCCCAGAATTTTCAATTTGCAAGCCCTCTACAACAACATTCTTACCATTAATATAAAGCGCATCTGTAGAGGAATTAGTCACGTGCTTGTATTTATTATCATCCCACACCCCACTGTGCCGCTGGCTCGTTCCGACTTCATTGGTTAAATATGGAGTATAAATCTTAAGGTAGTTAGATGATGATGTTGTCCAACCGCTGACTGACACGGCCGTCGCATCCGGCGCGGTGCCATTGGCAAACATCGCGAAATTCCATTGTTCGCCGTTGGCTTTAAGGTCGCGGTTGCCACCAGTAAAAGAAATCGGGATGGCGGTATTTTTGGTGCCGGCTTCGGCGAGAGACAAGGAGGTATGGGCGCGGTAAATCGCCCACTTATCATTGTCTGTGGTGGACGCAGTGGAAAAACCGCCGGTATCCGTTCGAACGGTGTAATGAGTGGAATCGGTCCGGCCGTGAATGAATAGAATGGTGTCATTGGCATCCAGATCATTATCCGCGTCATCGTCCCAAACCAGTGCGTCGCCCACGCCCACATTATCCGCCACCGCCACCTCGAAAGTGGCCGCGCCGGCGGTCGTGATGGAAAGCGTATCGGCTTGGGAATTGTCGTTATCAATAGCTCCAAGGTCGCCGTCCGCTTCCGGCGCGACGCTTCTATAAATTTTGGTAATCACTTCGTCCGCGCCGATGTCCCAGGTAGTGCCGGTGGGCCGGGTTTTATTGGTATCATCCGCGAGACCATAGGAATCGGTATCCGTATAAAAAGGCAGATACAAATCATTAGTCAAATCCGCGCCGTAATTTTTCGCGCCGGTATCGGAAGGCAGAAGGTGATAATTTTTGTTAGTAGCATCAACAAAAGAAAAGGTTTGAGAAACTTTATTATTTGATCCTTGTCCAATATCATCATCAATATCCGTCGAATTATAATCCGTACCAACCGAAAAAGTTCCAAAATAGGAAAGTCCAGCATCTGATCCTTTGACCAAATTGTTTTTAACGATAGCGTTGGAGTTAGCACGCATACCTATATAACTATCGATTATAGTATTATTATAGGCATACTGTGCTGTGCCATAATATAGATACAGACCGTAACAACTGAATTGGTCAGCATTGGTCCAGCCGTAAATTATATTGTTCCAAATAGATAAACTGGCATCCGCGTCATTGTTATATACTCCGGCGCCGTATTGCACCGCATCACCATCAAAAACTCCTACGAGTATATTATTACTAACTTCAAAATAACTACCCGCGCCAACAGTATCTATCAAGATGCCGCTACCAACTCCTGCCGGAAGCGATGCTTGTATTTGCAAACCATCGAATTTGATAAAATCTTCAAATACTTCAATACCGCCATCATTACTGACTTCCAGCTTATATTTATTTGTGTCCCATACTCCGCTATGCCGCTGGCTCGTTCCCACTTCATCACTTCTGGTCGGGGTATAAATTTTAATATAGGCATCGACCGAAGTGGTCCAGCCGTTAATCACCACCGTGGTCGTATCGGCGGTTGTACCATTGGCATAGGCCGCGATATTCCAAATTTTTTGCGCCGTCACCAAATCCTGGCCATTGGACCAATTGTCAAAATTTTCCAAATCATCGTCCAGGCCGTCATTTTCATCGGCATTCGTCGAAATACTTTCCGCTTTAGCGATTGACACATAAGCCCGGAAAATTGACCAATCAATATCAGCGACTGCCATCGCAGTTGGCGCGGTGCCATCGGCTTTTTTAATGCGATATTTTTGTGCGGATAATCTTTTATCAATTACAGCAATCCCGTCACTTCCGTCAATATCGCCATCATTATCCGCATCGTATTGAATCGCGTCGCCCACTCCTACATTATCCGGCAACGGCAGTTCAAAAGTAGCGTAAAGCCCGGAGATGGTTAAATGATTGGCTTGGTTATTGGAAGTTCCGGTAGTAATGGCGGTTGTAGCGCTTGGTCCGACAGAACGGTAAATTTTGGCAATATTTTCATCCGCGCCGATGTCGAAAGTGGTAGCGGAATTCGGCCGGGCGTTATTATCAATATCCGTCGTAATCGCCAGACTGCCGTCAGCGTAAAGATTGGCGCCTTTGTTTTTCGCCACCGTGTCGGAAGAATCCAAATGAAAATCATAGTTCGCCTCGTCTTCAAAAACCGGACTGCCATACATATTAGTATAAATCGTAAACGCTTCGGAACTGGCCATAATATCATCAGCAATGGAAAGTTGCGTGTCGGAATCGACAGCCGTGACATAACTGTAAGTCGTGTCAGTGGTGTTTTTGACAACCATTCCTACCTTTACGGTTGTTGAGAAGTCTTGTCCTGTTTGGATCAGTTTGTTGGCTGAGGCAGAGGTAGTGGTGCCGGAATCGGCGGAAGCGCCGAAAGCGATGGCGCTGGAAGGAGTATCGTTAGTGAGATTATAGGTTGAAGTAGCGTCAAAAGTTCCGGAGTAATTAGTGGTGTTGTTATAAGCTAAGTTGTTTTTGGCTACTAAGGTTCCACCCACTCTATTAATTCCTGTGCCACAATTAATTATCGTATTATTATAAACGTAAGAAGTGCCAGAAATGACAATCCCTTGATCCAAAAAACCATATATAATATTGTTCCAAATTTTAAAACTTCCTCCATAATCCCAAGCAATACCTTGACTACTCGTGACAGACCCGGAATGATTACCCAAAATTATTGAATTGCTTATTTGCGTTTCTCCAGTGACATTTCTTGTGAGTATAGCTCTTGGAGTATTTGCTGTGGAATACGTATTTTTTATTTGCAATCCATCAATTCTGAAATAATCTTCGAGATTATCAATGCTGTAAGGTCCTGATATTTCCAATCTATATTTACTCGTATTCCACTTCCCCTGATGCCGATATCCTTCTGCCGGGTCGGTCCAGATTTTGATATAATTAGTTGCGCTGGTTGTCCAACCGCCAATTTCCACGGCCGTCGTATCTGCCGCGCCGGTGGAAGTCCGGCATTTGGCGACAGCAATGGCGCTGTCGCCGCTGTTGGAAATGGTAAAATAAGTAGTCCCTCCAGTGCAGGAATTATTAGAATACCAAACATCATTGGCCTGTTCCGTAGCGGAACCGGTGATTGATTCAATCAAGATTTGCGTGGCGGTAGCGTGAACAACCGTTCCATAATGGGTTTGATAAGCTCCCGATCGACAAAGATAAGCCGTGGCATTATCTGAAGGTGCCGTAACTCTGGTTCCCAAAAATACTTGCGTGGTGGCCGCGGTCAGATCTGTCTCCACGCCTGTTTCCCAGACATTTAAACTAGTATAATCCGTGTCCGTGCCGTTGCCGGGATCGACGACGCTAATAAATTCCGTAGCACCATAGGCTACAGAAGGTAAGGCGAAGAATATAATTGTGAGGAAAAATAAACGCTTCATTTCGCTAATTTGAAATTTTAAATTTAGAATTTTAAGTCAACTCTTAATGTTTTAATTTTAAATTTAAAATTCCTAAATATTATTTTTTGTCTATTATCGACTCGCTGAAAATTTTGTCCCCAAACGGCTGTTGTTGCGTTTCCCAAAATTTTTGGACATCAAACTTTGGTAAGTTAAGGAAATATTGGCGAGCGCGAACTGTTTCCGTTCGAGGCCTTATATCCCCGTCCGCCGGTGAGGAGGATTTCCCGTCCGGACTTTTTTCCGTGTCTTTAATTTCCTTCGTTTCCGCTGCCATGAGTTTGGCCGCGTCTTCCGCTTTGAGTTTCAGTTTGACGATCAAATAGCTGTTTTTTTCCGTATCACTCCAAGAATGGCCGGCGGGAAAATAGGCAATAACATCGCCTTTTTTAAGGGAACTGCGCGCGTCTTCCACCGGGTCGCCGGTTTTTTGATCGACAACATTCACCAGCGCTTCATAAACTTGTGGCTGATTTTCCGGCTTTTGATTATCTTTATATTTCTTCCAGAGAATCACTCCGCCAATTATCGCAGCGATGATAAGAGTGACAATCACAATTAAAATGATAAATTTTTTAGGGTTGGTGATTTTCATAATTCAAATGATTTTAAATTTTCTTTAGTTCTTCTTCGATCACGGTTTTTTCATTCCAGGGAATTCTCTTTTTGCCGATCGCCATTATCTCTTCCGCGCCTTTCCCTGTTATTATAACAAAATCTCCCAGTTGGGCTAATTGCAAAGCTTTTTCAATCGCTTCTCGCCGATCAGGTATCCGCCAGCAATTTTCACTTTCGACAAATTTAGTATCATGAATCATGAATAATGAATCATGCTTTGAGTTATTGATTTTTGCTTTACCAAAGTCATTCTTAATTCTTAATTCATAATTCATAATTCCCTTAAACACTTCATCAATTATCCTCTGCGGATCTTCATTATACGGATCCTCGTTAGTTAAAATTATATAGTCAGCATAGCGCGCCACAATTCCTCCCATAATTGGCCTTTTCCCGCGGTCTCGTTCACCACAGGATCCAAAAACCGCTATCACTCGCGAATTAACACGAATTTCGGGCGAATTAGAACGAATAGTTTTAATTAAATCATATAACTTTTCCAGTGAATCCGGCGTCACCGCGTAGTCAATAATAATATTCAAACCTTTATTATTTGGTACATATTCCATCCGGCCGGGAATGCCTTGAATTTTTTCCAACGCTTTCTGGATTATTTCCAGATTTATATTTTGCGATAATCCCACACAGGTCGCTGCCAAAGCGTTCTCTACATTAAATTTGCCGGGCAAATGAATCGTGAATAATGAATTATGAATTATGAATTTAGACGAGTTTATTCCTAACTCTATTTTTTTCGCTTCAACAAATTTAATCCCTTGATTCATGATTCGTGATACATGATTCTGGGCGCTATAAGCATATTTCTCATCCGCTGCAAAATTCAAGAATTCTCCTGGATTTTCCATGTCTAGGTTAACTATGGAAACTTTTTTATTTTTTTCTAAATTTTTGTTATTGAAAATTGATTGTAAATTGTGAATTGAAAATTGAAAATTACTTTTTAAATTTTTAAAAAGTTTCGATTTCGCTTTACGATATTCTGCCATCGTCTGATGGTAGTCCAGATGTTCCCGCGTTACATTGGTGATGACTGCCACAGCGTAAGGAATTCCCCAGACGCGGAATTGATCTAGAGAGTGAGAAGAAGTTTCCAGGGCTAAATAGTCGCACTTTTCTCGAACCGCCTCTTTGATGAATTTTTGCACCGCAAAACTAGACAGCGTAGTAAATTTTGTCCGGTTGACCCATTTTTTCGCGCCAATCTGGAAATTAATCGTCGAATTGATGGCCACTTTAAAACCCGCTTCTTCCAAAATTTTCCCAATCATCCAGACGGTCGTGGTTTTACCATTAGTGCCGGTTACGCCGATAACTTTTACCCCGTTAAATTCGTCCGCCTCTTGGCGGACGACCCCGCTCTGCGGGGATTTAACTGGGTGAATTCTTCTTGCGGGAAAACCATAGATAAAATTGGCCAGGATAGCCTGGCCAAGATGGTAAATGTTTTTTATTTTCTGGAATTTATGTTTTATTGTTTCCATGATTCATAATTCATCATTCTTAATTCATGTCCTTCCCGCAATAATCAAAATATCCGCTGTGCTTTTATCTTCGCCGGCTGGCAACGAACCAACTTCTCCACCGACTTTTTGGGCGATTATTTTGGCCGCTACGGCATTTTTTCCAGAAAGATCAACCACTAGAATCTTTTTATAATCGCTTTTTTTAGCGTTGCCGATTTTAGCCAATTCCACATTCTCCAAGCCGGAAAGCTTATCAGCCGTGGTTTTGGCCAAACCTTTAGTTTCCGTCCCATTTAGCACGTCCACCTTAACTTTATTTTCTATTTTTTCCATCGGCTTAGTTTCGGCTGCCTTTTCTTCTGATTTTAGTTCCGTTTCTTTATTTTCTTCGGCGCTCTTTTCTTTGGTTACCAGCGAAGCAAATTCGATTACGCGGCTGGTTTCCGGACGATAGAGAATCGCTTTTTTAGACTGGGTATAAATCAAAACTTTATCGCCATTTTGCGCATTAGTAAAAAATACCTGGTCGCTTAATTTTTCTTTATCGGTAATCGTAGCCAGGGTTGGAGTTTCCGGCGGCAGATCCATAAATTTCGCAATTTTTTCAGTAATAACCTGCGTCTCATTGGCAGCGGTTTTAGAATTTTCTGCATTCTTTTTGTATTTCCAGCCGAAATAGCCGGCCGTTACTAATACGCCCACTACAAGCAATGCTCCCATTATGATCCAAAAGGTTTTCCGGCTTTTATTTCCTTCTTTTTCAGTACTTTCTGCTATCTTCACGGCTACTTTTTCCGGTTCATCGGCTGGCGATTTGAAGAGGTTATTTATCTTCTCCTCTTTTTGCGGGTCCTCCGCAGTTTTAAAAATATCGTCCATATTTTTTTAACTAGGTAAAATTATTTAACAGGCTGAATTTTATTATTCGCAATTTACTCCTTGCCTCCAATTACCAAAATATCCGCTTCGGGCTTGGCTTCTCCATCTGGTAAAGTACCGATTTCTCCAACCAAAGTTTCGGCGATTTTTTGTGCCAGCGCCTGATTATTGCCAGTTAGATCAATTACGGATGTTTTTTCAAAATTACCTTTGGCATTATCGGTCTGGACAACTTTAATTTCAGGAATTACAAAAAGTTTGGCTGCCAGACTTTTGGCCAAGCCTTTTTGATTAGTGCCATTATAGACAACCACATTAACTATCTTTTGGACTTCCGCCGGAGTTTCCGCAACTGAAGCTTGCGTATCAACTGAAGTTTGTGCCGTTTCAGGAGCCGTTGTTGACGGCTGAGAATTCGGCGAAAGCTGGCTGTTTGCCAGCTGGCCGCTATTCACTAAAGAGATGACTTCGATTATTTTGTGGCTCTCTGGCCGGTATAATATGGCTTTGCCTGTTTGGGAATAAATCAGCGCCTTGTCGCCATTTTGCGCTTTGGCAAAAAATGGCTGGTCTTTGAGTTTTTCCACGCTAGTAACCGTCGCTAAAGTTGGCTCTTCGTCTATTGGCAATTCTATCAGGTTTCCCACTTCGGCAACAATCTCTGACAGCGTGTCTTTGGCTATTTCTTGCGGATTAGTTTTGGTCTGCCGCCATTGGCGATAAAAATAAAAAGTGGTGCCCGAAAGAACTACCAAAATCCCCAGGATTGCTCCCGCAATAATCTTTTTCCAAATATCCTTATTTAATTGTTGACTTTTTTCTGGCATCATTAGCGATTGGTCAATGGCTGCTTTTTTAATTTTTGGTGGTATAGCTACTGGTTGAATAATAGTGGTTTTTTCCATCTCCAATTTAGCATTTTCTGGTTGAACCGTCACCGGCGGATCAATAATCGGCGACGCAATTTCCGGTTGAGCTTTTACTTCATTCTCCTTTATCTTGAAGCTATCTTCTTTAAAAAATTCCGATAAAGCAACCGCCTTTTTTTGTTTTGATTTGGGCATAACATCTTTTTAATTTTTCTGCCTATATAATACCACAAATTTATCAACCATTCAAAGCCCAACTCTTTGCTCAATTATTGATATTTGGCCAGAAGATAAAAGCTCGGCCGTAAAAAATAAAACAGCTTGCCCATACAATAGGCCGCATACAAAATCGGCTTTATTCCGCTAATAGTTCCCAAGTGTGCGCGTACCAGATCGACATTTATATCCGGATATTTTATTTTTAAGATTCTGAATCCCTGTCTTTTTAGCTTTTTTTCCAATTTCCCCGCCGTGGTCAAATTGATATGCCCTTTAGCCACTTCGGCTTTCCCTTTTTTAATTTCCCCGAACGTGCTTTTTCCAAAAATAACCAGCAGCCAGTCGGTCAGCGGCCGGACAAAGCGTAGATAATTATTGTTATCGGTGTGGATTACAATCTGTATTCCGCCTTTTCCGCCCCAATTTTTAATTTTTTTTAAAACCAAGCCTATTTCATTATCAGAGAGATGCTCGAGAATATCCAGCAGAAAGACAGCCTGTATATTTTTAAAATCAGGTAAATTGCTTAAATCCGTAAGCTCGAAATGCACTTTCTCTCCAATATTGGCATGGTCTTTTCGATTTTTAAGCTTATCTAAATTTTGCGCGCACAAAAAAAGCGCATCCGGAGAATAATCCAAGCCGGTAATATCGCAGCCATATTTCAAATATAAATAAAAAGCCAAGTGCCCGGCGCCACAACCAAAATCAACTACCTTACCGTCTGATTTAAGCCTGATTAAAGCGCCGGCCGCTTGGTAAATGTGGTCAAATTCGCTTAAATCATTCAGCTCTTGGTAATTGATATTTTGATAGCGCCCTTGGAAGTAGGACGCGTCATACACTTTTGGATCAACACTCGGTGGCATAAATATTTTGCTATAAATTATCGCACCTGGATTATCTTTTGAAAAAATTTAATCAGCTCAATAGCCAGATTATCCCAATATAAATCTTTTTTGGCTAAAATTATTTTGCGGTGCAATTCTTCTTGTAATCTATCGTCGGAGAGAAAAGCAGCGGTTTTTTGAGCCAAAGTCGCCAGATCTTTTTCAATTATAGCGCAATTGTATTTTTTCAAGGTTTTTGCCGCTTCTGAATCAGTGTCAATTATGATTATCACCAATCCAGCGCTCAAATAACTGGCTACCCTTACCGGATAGCAAGCTCGCTCGTCCGCCGTATCACCTTGCAAAAACAAGGCGGCGCTGGCAACACTGAAACAATCTTCCAACTGGCTTTGACTTAAATATCCCAAAGCAATTGTATTTTGCAGACAATCCGGATCAATTTTCCCTTCCAAATTCTGTTCTTTTATTTTTTTCTCAAGATTAAAATTACACAGCAATTTAACGGCAGGGTCCAGCTTGCGAATTTGTTTTAAAGCCGCAAATAAGAGCTCCGTCCGCTCCCGGGAATAAGTATTGCCGATGGATAATAAATACTTTGCATCTTTATTTAATTTCAATCTCCCTAAACTCTCGCTTTTATCTTTTTTCTGGAATTGATTATCCATTGTTCCATTGATCAGCTTAAAAATTTTCCGCGCGCCCCGTTCTTTGGCCAACTGACCTAAAAAATCGCTGATTACCACCATCTGGCCGAAAAATTTCGGCGCTTTCATTTCACAAAATCGGATGTATTTTTTTAGCAGATTATGGCCCGTAAAAATAGGCGATCCCATCCAATAGTCATCCCAGTCGAGCACCACTTTTTTGCCTAAAAGTTTGAGAAAAAAAGCCGGGATATTGGATTCCAATTGCGTAGGGACACGAGCGAAGATTATATTATATTTTCCAAAAATTCCGGCGATTATTGCTAGAATTCCCCGCAATATCCGGCCATTAACATAGGGGTGGATATTGATTCTGGGCAATTCATATTGGGAATAATTTTCATTGATCCTGGTCTTTTTTATACCTAATTTGAAATCATCTCTACTGGAAACCAGTAAGTCAACTCGGATGTTTTTTTTGCTTAATGCCAACCCAATCGGAAAAGACCGCTGATAGCCGCTGAAATTGATATGGCAAGGTTCAATGATTAATATTCTCATAAAACTTTTTTGCAAACATAAATAAATTGGAAGGCGGTGAGGTTAGTTAGGATTTTTATGCGATGCCCCAGTCCGGTTGGAATAATATTTTCTATCCGATAGCCGCACTTTTCAATTAAGGCTGTGGCACTCTGACGAGTAAAAAAACGCAAATGATCGGCGCTTAAAATTCCCGGCTGATAATCAAATTTTCCCACTAAAAGTTTCAATCTTATCTCCAAGCGGGCAATATTCGGCAGCGAGATAATTACCCGGCCGTCATCTTTCAAATATTTCCGGGCGTCTTGCAAAAGCAGATTCGGCCGCGGTAAATGTTCCAAAATATCGGAGAAAATGATGTAGTCGTAATTTTCCGCCTCGATTTCCAGGCTTCCCTTGGATAAATCCCCGGCAAAAACCTGGCGATAGTATTTTTCGGCTTCTTTTAAGGCCTCGGGATTGATGTCAATGCCGTCAACTATGGCAGATTTTTTCCGGATAATTTCCCGCCCGACCATCCCTGTATTGCAGCCGACATCCAAAACCAACGGTTTATCTTTTTTTATCAGGCGCGGAATGATGCAGTGCGGGCTGTGCGGAGAACTATCCAATTTTAACAATGAATCTTTGGCGAACATAGGTTTATTTTTTCTCGGCTTTAACCATTATATACAGCGCGAATTTCCCTCTGATCTTATCCAAAATCAACCGATCCAGATAAGCGAGAAATCTCCAATGAAAATGCGGAACAACTTGGAAAGGTAAAATTTCCACCTGGGAAAAATTGACGCTCTCCAGCGCTAGTTTGATTTTACGCGGAAGCATATCCAATGTTCCTTTTTCCACTTCGGAATCATAGGTTATTCCAAAAAATTTATAAAAAAACCAAGCTAAGCGCCAGGCTATTTTATATAATCCGGACGCGTTGGGTTCCGGCGCGCAGGCAAAAATTCCTCCCGGAGCCAGTCTTTTATGGGCCAGTAAAAAAAATTTGTCCCATTTTTCTTTTTCTATATGGTGGATTATGCCCGAACCGATAATCACATCAAATTTTTCCTGGGATATTTCTAAAAATTCAATCAGATCCGTGCAAGCTGTCTTAAGTTTACCCTGGTTAATTTCCTCCTTGAATTGTGCACGCATATTTTCAATCGCCTTGCCGGAAATATCGACGGCAGTTATACTAATCGGCCTTTTCAATAAGAAAAAGGTTAATAATCCGTTACCACAGCCTATTTCTAAAATATTTCTTGCGTCTTTTCTTATAGCTATATCCAAAAATCTGTTATGAAGATACCTACTGCTCTCTGGAAAATCAGTATCTTTCCAAATATGCGGCGCTTTAAAAGCCTGATCGTAAAAATTTTTCTGCTTTTTTTTGTTGTCTGGCATAAATTTATATTGGAGCTTTTCTATCAGCCGAACCAAACGCTGTTCAGATGGCATTTTTTACACACCGGATGATTTTGGCGCTTATCTTGCAGGTGCAGTTCCCGGATCCGGCCGAGTGGTTCTCCATCCAACACTTCTTGCAATGTTCCCCAGCTGATATCGCCAACAATTAGTCCGCGCTTGTCATTGTCTTTGCAACAAGGAGACACACGACCATCATAATAGACCATCAAAGGATCCCAAAGATACCGGCAAGGCGCAAGCCAATTTTGGGCGTTATTCAGCACTCCCAATTCGCCTATTTCCCCCTGATAATCCTCACCCATCCGATCCATTAAATCAATCGGCAAGAGCAGGGAAACGCCTTTTTGTTTTTTCCAAAAGCGGAACAAATCTTGAATGTCTTCTTTATTCATATCTGTTTTGACGGCGGAAATATTCAATTGCAGATTATCCATTTTTAATTTTTCTTTTTGCTGCAAAAAATATAAAACATTTTTATAAGTGTTGTCCCTTTTAAGCCCCACCATAGTTTTCTCATACACTTCCGGCGAAAAACCATTGACGGAAAATTGCACTTGGGTTAATCCCCCTAACTGAAATAAGTGGTCGGTTTTTTCCGGTGTTAAAAGCGAAGCATTGGAAATAAAGCCGTAAGTCATTCCAAACTGCCTTAGATATTCAATCCTTTCGAATAAATATTTATCCAGCATGATTTCGCCATATACCCCAAAAGTAATATGTTTGATTCCGCAGGCTTGACATTCATCGATTATTTTTTCATATAGCTCCGGCGCCATCGTGCCGGCCATCGTCTTGCGGCTATGGGCGCAAAAAACACAGCGCGAATTGCATGAGAGCACAGTTTCAATGCTGAGGCTCCGCTGAAATTCCTTCATCCGGGAAGATTTATTTTTCGCCGTCTTCATAACTAACCGCTTATAAAACTCGCTGTTAGCTAAATATTTATTGGTCAAAATAAGTTTCCCTAATTGCAACAAGCCCGGACGGCTGAAGATGAATTTTTTTAATTTCTCCATCAGCATATTTTAAACTTAAGCTTTGATTATTTCTAATTCTCGGCGCGCCACTTCTGCCCAAGAACATTTTTTAATAAATTCTCTGCCCTTACTGCCGACTTCTCTCTGATAACTATCATCGAACAACAATTTAATAATTTGTTCGGC
Organism: uncultured Bdellovibrionales bacterium; assembly: GCA_964438025.1. Classification (GTDB taxonomy): domain Bacteria; phylum Patescibacteriota; class Minisyncoccia; order Moranbacterales; family UBA2206. Next base: position 6,400 of record CAYTIK010000011.1, on the reverse strand, counting down.
AAAAGCATCTGTATTATTTTCCTTTATTTGAAAAGTATAATCTGCAAATATTTCTTGATACACCGGCAAATCCCAGCTTACCACCGGCAGCCCACAGCCACAAGCTTCCGCAATGGCAATGCCCCAGCCTTCTTCGTGCGAAGGAAAAAGAAAAATTTTTGAAGCTTTTAAAATTGAAAAGGTTTTATCGTCCTCCAAAAAACCCAACACTTCGATATTTTTTTCCATTCCCGCCGCTTTTATTTTTTGGATGAAATTTGTTTTGGTCTTTTTTTCCGCTCCGCCAATGAGGGCCAATTTAGCTCCGGGTATTTTCTCGCAAACTTTTTTCCAGATCGGCAGCAAATCTTCCACGCCTTTGCTGGCATTCATACGGCCTAAAAAAACTCCGTCATAAGCCAAATTACTTGGTTGCAGCGAATTCAAATAATCCAAATTCAGACCATTGGAAGAAACTCGCATTTTCTGGCCGAGAAAGCCTTTACTTAAAAGTTCATTACGGATCAAATTATTCATCAAAATTATTTTATCCGCTTTTTTCCGGATGAGCCAAAAAGAGAGTCTTTGCAAATAATATCCCAAAAAACCGATAATTTTATTACCCGGTCGTTTTTTCCAATCAGGATAGATATGATGTATAATTTGTACCCATTCAATTTCTTTGTTTCTGGTTTTAGAAATAAAGGCCGGGATGACTTCCCAAAATAGGTCGGATGAAGCGTAAACAACAACTTTTTCATTGCCAGTCCTTGCTCGAGGAACGGTAAAAACGAAAAAAGCCTTAGCCATCAAAAAAATAGTTTTCAAACAAAGTCCAATGTAACTGCTAAATTTCAGCTTAGTTGGTAAAATATTATATTGGGCAACAACTCCGTTTTTTTGAAAATAGCGCGCTATTGGTCCGCTGGCGTTAAATACAAATATTATCCCGTTATCCAGCCGCCTAAAATATTTGAAAATTGTTATCAGCCGCTCTGCACTGCCAGTTTTTCCGTCATAGCCAACTGCTGCCGGAACAGTCATATTGACAATTATCCTAATTCTTTTGTTTCCAGCCGTTATCATATGTTGTTATTCGGCTTAAAATATTTATTTCTGATTTCTCAGCTTGCTGCTTAAGCTTCTGATTTCATGTTTTACCACTAAGGCCAACCCATCTTTCATTTTAAAAAACAGCTTTTTCCCCTTTAAATCAATCCCGGAAATTGATTTACAATCATTCAATATAGTTTTTTTATTATCCAGGAAACATCTATATTTAGCAATTTCCTGAATATATAGCATTCTGTCAGCAAATTTTATGTAAACATTCGGGTATGGATCCATAAGCCCTCTGACTAAATTATGCAATTCGATATATTTCATTTTCTTTATTTGGCTAAGCCGAATTTCACTCTGCTCTGGTTTTCTTCTTTTGAATATCGGTTTATTCTTTAAATTTTTTTGCGGTTTAAAAAATAACTCCTTATTAAGATAATCAGCTATAAGATTTTTGGTGATAATTGATCCGAGTTCGCTCATCCTGTTAAATATGTCACTGATATTCCCCACAAGAGACATCGCCGTTTGCTGATATATGTCGCCTCCATCTATTACATCATTCATCTTAAAAACCGTGATTCCGGAATTAATTTCTCCATTGATCAGCTGATGTTGAATAGGAGTTCCGCCTCGATAATTGGGAAGCATGGAAGGATGCAAACATAAACAGATAAAGTCTTTAATGATTTTTTTATCAATGATATTCGACCAGCTGTAGAAGAAGGCGATTTTTATATCATTTTTTTTGAGAATTTCGTAAATTTTCAAGTCCTCCTTGGGATTAACCTGAAAAAATTGGATTTTTTTCCTGCTAGACGAATTTAACTTGAATTCGGGCTTATGGGTAGTAATCAGAAGGCTGACCTTAAAATCTTGTCTGGTTTTCTGATAATCCAAAATTTCCCGAAAAATTCGATAACCCCAGCTTCTATAGATAATAAAAGCAACTTTCAACATTATCCTATTTTAGTTCTTGTTAAATGGTACGCCTCGGCTAAATCGATGCCTATTTCTTTTCCAAAAATATGCGCCCATCTCTCTAAATTTTTGATGCTTCTGGAAAATGGTTCTTCCCTGACTTGAGTTTTGTGGCATTTATAAAGATTAATCTTAAAATCAAACAGATTTTGATTGCCGATTTTTTCCGACAAGTTCAGAAAGGCATTGGGTTTGATAAAATCCGCAGTATTCCAAAAATATGGCTCATAAAATATCAAGACGTCACTAACAAAATTTCTTAGCGTTGCCGGAACTGGCCGCAGAGCGGCAATGCAAGCTTCGTAAAGAGCGCGGTGATCTTGATTAAAGCTTGTAGGATAAGGAATAACTGCTATATTCGGCTTAAATTTCTCGACAATATCTTCTATATTTTCAATTAAATCTTTTTGGGGGACTTTATCCAGCCGACAAAATTCATCGCCTTCATAAAAAACTTTTGTCCGAAAACCGGAATATTTTTCTATCTGCTTAATTTCTTTTTTTCTGGTTAGCCTTGTTGTTTTTCCGGTAACCAGCTGGCGGCTCTCTCCCACACAGGCATAAACGATAAACCCCGCCGCTCTTTCTTTTTTGCACTTTCCGATCAAGCCGCCGCAACCGATAGCTTCGTCATCCGGATGCGGAGAGATTATTAGCAATCTTGTTTTTTTATCTATTTTCATATAAATACTTTTTAAAATTTATTAGATCTTCCCTAATTTTTATCCTGAAATCAGATGGGACATATGAATTTGTCGGTCTTTTTATATTAATTTTATTTTTATATTTTACCGGCCTTATCAACTTTTTGTTCAAGCCAAATATTTCGCAGAAGAGATTGGCAAATTTTACATAGCTCAACTTATTTGAAGTAAAAATATTCAAAATACCTGCCTTTTTTGGATTAAGATATATTTTTTCAGCTAAGCCATTAACTGATATGGGATTAAAAAATTTATCTCTATAAACCCTGATTCTATTTCCTTCCAAAATATTTTTTACAATAAAATTACTTTTATCAAAAAAATTTGTCCTAATTATAAGAAACTTTTCATGGATAAACTTTTCACTTAAGTATTTTGACCAGCCGTAATTATTAACCGGATTGACGGCATAATCAGACGAGAGCTGAATTAATTTCCTGCCTGATTGCAGACAAATTTTATTTAAAATAAAAACTCCGAAAACATTTACTTTAAAACACAGTTCGGTATCTTTCTCGCATTTTTCGATGTCCGTTATGGCCGCACAATTTAGAACATAGCGGCAGGGATATTTTTCGATATTTTTTTGCACTGATTCCAAAGAAGTTATGTCGCATTCCTTCTTGTTCAATCGCCAGCATTCTTTTTTATAAAGCTCAAAAAAGCATTGCGCCAGCCTTGATTCACCTCCAATTATTAAATATTTCCTGGTTTTTCTTTTTTTCATCGGATGCTAATTTTCGGCAAGGGAATTATAAACTTAGTTCCCGCTTGGCTGATTTTTTTTTCCTGCTTTATTATCGAACTGGCATAATTCCAGGCTAAAACTAAAAAATAATCCGGCGGTTTTTTTCGTGCAATTTCAGTTCCATATATTGGAATATGTGTTCCTGGCATTAATTTGCCTTGCCTCAAAGGAGAAACATCTACGATATAATCTATAACTTCCCGGCCAATATTGCAAAAATTCAGAAGCATAGCTCCCCTGCCGGAGGCGCCATAACCAGCTATTTGTTTCTGGTTATTTTTTAAATCCTTTAGCAGAAGAATTAAGCTCTTGCGATGCTTTTGGCAAGCAGTCTTTAAGTTTTTTAATTTTTTTAGATTTATCCCTGCTTCATTTAGCAGAAATATTTTTACTGATTGATCTTCCTTTAAATCTGAGTTTTTTCTGGCCATTGTCACTCTAATTGCTCCTCCATGCATTTCCAAGTGCTTGACATCAATAATTTTCAAATCTTCCAGCGACATAATTTTTTTCAAAGCCTTAACGCTGTAATAGCAAAGATGCTCGTGATAAATGGTATCATACTGGAATTTATCCAGGAGATCTTTAAGATAATGGACCTCGACGATAAAAACTCCCTCGGGTTTCATTAATATTTTAGCAGCCCTCATCACTTCATGGATATCATCAATGTGGGCGAAGACATTACTTCCAAAGACAACTTCCATTTCTCCGATTTGGGTTTTGATTTTTTTGGCTATTTTACTGTCAAAATAAGCGTGAAAAACTTTAAATCCTTTCTGCCTTGCTCGTTGATAAATATTTTTTGACGGTTCCACTCCATAGGCATCCACATCCCGTAAATACTGGAGCAATGCTCCGTCATTGCATCCAAATTCCAATATTTTGGAATTTTTTTTAGTCAAATATTTATTTTTTAAAAAAATTGAGCATTTCTTAAAGTGCTCTGAAAGAGATTGAATGACTGACGATTGATAAAAATATTTATGAAATAAAATCTTGGGATCAATAATGTCTAAAATCTGAACCAGTCCGCAATCTTTGCAATAATAAACTTTGAGAGGAAATTTTTTTTCTTTTTTTATTTCCTCAGGCGAGAGAAATCCCCCAGCCAGCGGAACTCTGCCAAAATCTAAAAAGCAAAAAATTTTTTTGCTAAAACAGCCTCGGCAACTATTTCTACGACTAATCATTTCTTTCTCTTTTAAACCATCTTTCCGATTCACCAAAATTTTCCAAGTCATTGCTTTTCAAATTATCTAAATAGTTTATAAATTCATCCCTAAATTGGGAATCTAGCCAACCCTCGTCTATCAGTAATTTTTTTAGTTCTTTTTTTGAAAGCATAGGGACATTGGCAGAATTAATATCTTTTACCCTCCCTTTAACTAATAATTTTTCCCGATATTTTTTTCTATATTCTTTTTCTAATTCAGCTAATTTGATTTGAGGTAGAATAACATAATATTTGTCCATTTCAAATGTCCTGGATATTTCATATTTAGAAACCAATATTTCATCCAGTTTTTCCCCCGGGCGAATCCCAATCAGCTTGATCTTGGCCTTTTTCCTTCCTAATCCATCAGCCATTACTCCGGCCAGATCAATTATTCTGCATGCCGGAGTTTTCATAACAAAAACTTCGCCCCCAACAAATTCTTCTGCCACCTGGATTAGCATGGCAACTGCTTCTTCTATGCGTATCAAAAATCGGGTCATCCTTGGATCGGTTAGTGTTATCATGTTGAGTTTAAGCAGTTGCTCTCGAAAAAGAGGGATCGCGCTGCCATTAGTCCCAGTTACATTGCCGGCCCGGAAACAGGCGAATTTTGTAGAATCAACGAGATTGGCGGCGGTGATTAGCTTTTCCCCGCAGGCTTTACAGATCCCATAATGATTCAGGGGCTCAACGGCTTTATCTGTAGAAACATGGATAACTTTTTTAACATTATTCTCAATGGCTGCTTCAATTAAATTTTGGACACCCATAATATTTGTTTGAACTGCTTCCCATGGATTTTCCTCGCAAACCGGAACGTGTTTGAGGGCCGCTAAATGAAAAACATAGTCAACTTTTCTTAGGACCGAGTTCAGGCGATCCTTATTCCTTACGTCACCAATAAAATATTTAATTCTGTCATCCTGAAATTTTCTTTTCATTTGAACTTGTTTATGTTCTCCTCGGGAATAAATCCTGATTTCTTTGACCTGTTTTTTTTTCAATAGCTGTTCGCTCAAATTTTGACCCCACGATCCGGTTCCACCAGTAATTAAAATGACCGAATTTTTAAAAATATTTCTCATTTAATTAAAATTAACAATTTTCCAATTTGTAATTATTTGACAGTTTTTTATAGGATTTATTCAGCCAAAAAGCCGGAATCAGGGAGATATAGCGGAAAATAAACAGGTCGCTTTTTACCCTATTGGCTTGGACAAATTTTCTGAAACGTAAAATTTTTCTCATATTTTGCAGAAGGTTTCCAAACTTCTTAAATATAGAAGCTGCATATTGCCAGTCGAATTTCTTCCCCATGAAAATTGCCGCCGTAATCACTAGCAAATAAACAAGATACAAGGGCAGCAAAAAAATCAAAGTCAATAATTTATAGTTAGTAATCAAGGGGATATATGAGGAGAAAATATTTTCAGAAATTTTTTCCGGACCGAAAAAACCCGTTGTGCCGCCTCCATAATGAAAAACCTGGGTTCGCTGAACCATAAAATTATGGAATCCAAATATTTTCAGGCGCCAGGATAAATCCACATCTTCTCCGTATAAAAAGATATTTTCATTAAAACCTCCGACTTTCTGAAAGATTTCCTTTAAAATGAAAAACGGGCTTCCGGAAATAGCAAAGATATCATCGGAATTATTCCCTTTTACGGGAAAACCGAACAAATCAATGCTAGCGCCATATTTTTCCTG
>CAYTIK010000010.1:0-32796 GCA_964438025.1 uncultured Bdellovibrionales bacterium | reverse complement strand
ACCGATAGAAAGTTCTTTTTCATCCCAATGTTGCACTTGTGGGTAGAATGTAGGATTTTCTAGTTGACAAAATATTAATAATATGCTAGTGTATAATGTTTTGATAAAAAAGAGGGCTGTTTAAAAATTTAAGGTTGGCGACAAACCGGAAAGTCGCTTGGGCACCATCCCATTACAATTGGTTTGATCTGCGGGCGGCCAGTTAGAGCGCCGGGATTAGGAGAAATTATGTACAACAACCTGTGCAGTCTCGTTAAAAAGAACGAGACGTTACAATTCAGTCGCGGTTACAAAATCAGAGAAGAGGTGGTGACGGCCTGGAGCGGAAGCGTGTGGGGTGCAAATGCGCCCTTAAGAATAATTTCGTCCAGAAGGCTGCCTTTGGATGAGGAGCTCCAAAGGGATCTGCTGGAGTAACGGTAAGAGTTCAGAATTAAAATTTAAGGGGTGGCAGTATACCTGAAAACTGCCGGGCGCCATCCCGTTCAATTGGTAAAAAATAATCCTGAAAGTTTAGGATAGGAAGGAGGATGAGGTGAGAAAGAAAAAAGAAGATGATAATTGGATTAGGGATCTCAACAAAAAGATTCTGGAATTCTTCATGAGCGCTACGCCTGAGGAAATTCGGAATGCGTTGAGAGAGGCCGGTTACGAAGAATATACTGGGATCAACCCAGACACACTTGAACTTCATAGGCCTACGGCTGACGAAGTTCAACAAATGCGGGAAGAATACAATGCACTCTAACAAATAAATACGGTGAATTGCTCCAAAGGAAGGAGGATGCCATGAACATTGTTTTTGTTAAATTATTAAATAGAGTTTATTGTTATAAATCCCAACCACCTGAGAGCATATGTCGGAAAACGATATATGCTCTCTTTTATTTTATAAGAACAAAAAACCATCCTAATTACTTAAGATGGTTTTTAAGTTGTAGCTGATTTTTATAAAACTGTGATAGCAGATACTTTATCTCCGGGTTGTGGCTTTCACCCTACGGGTGACCAACCGTAGGTCGGCATCACTTACTTACAATACTGTTATTGCACTAACCTTATCACCGGGTTGTGGTTTCATTACCCTCACGCCTTGGGTGGATCGTCCCAATTCCGAAACGCTTTTGAGCGGGATGCGGATGATCTGGCCTTTTTCGGAACTCAAAATCAAATCGGTTTCGATTTCATCAATATTGATAATACTGGCGCCAACTAATTTTCCGGTTTTGGAGGTGACGTTGGCCGTTTTAATGCCCGAGCCGCCGCGGTTTTGGATTTTGTAAAGATTTAAAGCGGTTCTTTTGCCAAAACCATTTTCACTGATAGCTAAGAGCTGGTTGCCTTTTTGATTTTTAAAAACCGCATTCATACCGACAACTTTATCGTCTTTTTTGAGTTTGATGCCGCGCACGCCGGCGGCCGTGCGGCCCATCGGACGCACATCGTTTTCTTTAAAGTGGATAGCTTGACCGCCGGAAGTGGTGATGACAATTTCATCGCTGCCGGTCGTGGCTTCCACCCAGCGGAGTGCGTCGCCCGGAGCTAATTTGATGGCTAAGAGTCCGGAACGGCGGACATTGATAAATTCTTCAAGCGAACATTTTTTGACTGTGCCAGTTTCCGTGGTCATTAAAAGATATTTGAAGTTGTCATCTTTGTTAGACGCGACAATGGCGGTGACGCTTTCTTCGGTGGCTAACTGTAAAAAATTAACAACTGATTGTCCTTTGGCGACGCGGGAAGATTCGGGAATTTCGTAAGCTTTGGTTTGGAAAACTTTGCCGGAGTTAGTGAAGAAAAGCAAATCATCATGCGCCATAATGCCGATAACTTTTTTGATAGCATCTTCTTCTTTAGTGACCGCGCCCATCACGCCTTTGCCGCCGCGTTTTTGCACGCGATAAACGGAAGGGTTCATTCTTTTAATATAACCTTTTTCCGTGATAGTGATGATAGCTTCTTCATTGGGAATTAAATCTTCTTGGCGGAATTCGCCGATGGCCGATTTGATAACGCGGGTTTTTCTTTCGTCACCGAATTTTTCTTTGACCCGCAGCAGTTCGTCTTTAATAATAGAATAAATTTTCTTAGTACTTTTTAGAATCGTCTCCAGTTCTTTAATGAGGGCTAATTTTTCTTTCAGTTCATCTTCAATTTTCTTTCTTTCGAGTCCGGCCAGCGTTTGCAATTTCATTTCCAAAATAGCCGTCGTTTGCTTGTCGGAAAATTTAAAGCGCTTCATCAAATTGGCGTGGGCGATTTCCCGTGTCTCGGATTTTTTAATGACGCTGATAATCTCATCGATGTGGTCGAGCGCTTTTTTCAAGCCTTCCAAAATATGCGCGCGGTTGCGGGCTTTATCCAAATCAAATTGGGTACGGCGGCGGACCACTATTTCCCGATGCTGGATATAATATTCCAAGATGGCTTTGAGATTTAAAACTTTGGGTTCGATGCCATCCACCAGCGCCAGCATATTCACGCCGAAATTTTTCTGCAAATCGGTCAGCGTATAAAGTTTATTCAAAACTTTTTGCGGATAAGCGTCTTTTTTGAGGTCGACCACGATACGCACGCCGTCCTTATCGGATTCGTCGCGCAAGTCACGGATGCCCTGGATTTTTCCGTCCCGTACTAAGTTGGCTAAATTTTCAATTAGCGCGGCTTTGTTGGTGGCGTAAGTCATCTCCGTGACAATAATTTGAAAGGAACCGGCTTTGTTTTCCAAAATTTCCGCTTTGGCGCGAGTGATAATTTTTCCCCGGCCGTCGCGGTAAGCTTCCAAAATATCTTTTTTATTGTAAATAATGCCGCCGGTTGGGAAATCCGGTCCGGGGATAATTTCCAACAATTCTTCAATAGAAGTTTCCGGGTTATCAATTAATAGATTAACACCGTCGATTAGTTCGCCCAAGTTATGCGGGGGAATATTCGTGGCCATGCCCACGGCGATGCCCATACTGCCATTAAGGAGTAATTGGGGTAGATTGGCGGGTAAAACGGTCGGTTCTTGGTGCTGGCCGTCGAAATTAGGCACAAAATCCACGGTATTTTTTTCAATATCAAATAACATTTCTTCGGCAATGCCGGAGAGCTTGGCTTCGGTATAACGATAGGCGGCCGCGCCGTCACCATCCATGGAACCAAAGTTGCCTTGACCCTTAACTAATGGATAACGCAAAGAAAAATCTTGCGCCATGCGGACCATAGAATCATAGACAGCCACATCGCCGTGCGGATGGTATTTACCCAATACTTCTCCGACGACTGTGGCGGATTTTCTAAATTTAGCGTTAGACCGAAGTCCAGTGTTCCACATGGAATAAAGGATCCGGCGATGGACCGGTTTTAAGCCATCGCGGACATCCGGCAAGGCGCGAGCCACAATGACGCTCATGGCATAATCCAGATAAGATTGCTGGACTTCTTTGGTAATTTCGCGGGAATTAATCGTTCCGATGTTCATAGATTGTTCATTAAATAAGTTATCGAAAAATATAATTTTTCTCAAAATTTAACTCGAACTTTGAATTTTCTGGCCAAAAATTTTCCTCACTCGACGGCTGCTCAAGAAAATTTTTGGAGAAAATTCTAGTTCTCAAACAGAAATTTCTCAAAAATTTATATTTTTCAGAAGTTTCAGTTTCATTGAAAAATTATTCAGAAGGAGCAATTTGCTGATTTTGCGCTTCATTTAAAGTGTCTTTCAATTGTTGTTGGGTAGCTTGCCAGGATTCTTTCTGCGATTGGAATTCCTCGGTTAAATCCGGACTGATAATATCATGTTGAATAACCGGTGCGGAAACGGGCTGGCTTTTCAGGGAAAAAATCCAGATGATAAAAATAAAAGCCATGCAAAGAGCCACTAAAAACCAAACATAGCGCAAGCGGACATGCTCCGGTTTTTGGCGGATCTCTTCGATTTTTTCGGTAAGGTTCATGCCCTCCAAAGGCGGGCGAGCTGGCTGGTCTGTATTATATGGTTGTCTGTAAAAATAAAGTCCAGAGCTTGCTCCGAGTTAATGCTACTTAGTTTAATCAGGGTTCATTACAATGGTCTCCATCACTTTATCTTCCAGATCTTTCTTTTTGAGATTAATGCGGGAAACTTTTTCGCGCGAACAATTGCCAATGGCATTACAGAATTTTTTCTCATTGTCGATATCCAAAGCGGAACCGTTAATTTTGTAGTGCATGGGAATAATAATGGCTGGTTCAATTTTTTTAATCAAATCAACCGCTTTTTTAGCATCGATAGTGTATTTGCCGCCAATGGGAACCATTAAAATGTCAACGCCGTCGATTAATTCTAAATCTTTCTGGTCTAATTCAATTCCCAAGTCGCCTAAATGGCAAATGCGCATATCTTCAGCCTCGAGGATAAAAATAGTGTTGGTCATTTTTTTCTCCGCGTCATGGAAGGAAGGGATGCCGACAATAGAGATGCCCTTAAAAGAATATTCGCCAGGGATATCGATGACAGTTGGACTCCCTTTGAGGGATTGGACATTGTTATGGTCATGATGATCATGGCTGACGATGACCAAATCAGCTTGCCCCTGTGGAGGACGCAAGCCGACTTCCTTATCAAAAGGATCCAGGAAAATATTGACTTCTTCTTGTCCGCGGCCCATGGGTTTGGCGCTGATTTTAAAGCAGGAATGGCCGTAATATTGGATGATCATAATGTTTTTGAAGAATATTATAGAACTATTCTAGCACGAAGGCCGGCGTGTGTCGAGAGAAAATATTTTATTACTTGCATTTTTTCTATAATAGTGATAGCTTCTGATTATGGAATAGACCATATATTGGCTAAATCCAAAAACAGTTCTTTGAAAGGAGGTGTTAATATGAAGAGCCCTGTTTCGAAAGAGCCCAAGCGGAAGATTCTGAAGAATTCCTCTTTGCAGAAGAGAAAGCTCCAAGTCAGGCTGACTCAGGCGCTGAATGCCAGTGGCCCTGGCACCTAATCGTCTGGCATTGTGGTGGGTGGGATGTCTCTTTAGCATTTCACCCATCTTTTTAAACCAAGCAACTGAAATAGAAGGGGAGGATTTGCCATGAAAAGCAAATACGTGTCACTTTCAAAGGATTTTACAATTAAGCACTCCACTTCCACAAGCGCTCTTTACTGTTTGAAAAGTGGCGCTATTTATGAAATTTTTCCAGATCAAACAGAGTTTTTGCAGTTGCTTGACGGAACCCTGACTGTGGACCAGGTAAAAAAGCAATATTCTGATAATTCGCAGTCGCATGTTTTACATATGTTCAGCCAAATGAAAAGCATCTCTGCACTAAGTTTTACTGACGTGCCTGTGTTTAGAGTTTTTCATCAAGATAGGGTGCCAGACAGGAGGCTTGAAGCGGTTCATTTGGAAGCAAGCGGCAGATGCAATATGAAATGCGTGCATTGCTACCAAGCAAAGTATGTAAAAACAGGTGAGGAGCTTAGTTTTGCCGAAACAATCCATCTTCTTGATGACTTGCAAATCATGCAAGTTAACAACGTGGGGATCGGTGGCGGAGAGCCTCTGATGATGGCACGTCTTGGCGAAATTCTGGCTGCTATCGAAGAGCGAGATATGAGGATATCCGCGCTCTTCTCAAATGGCCTCTTGATAAATAAAGACTTTATCGAGATGATCAAGGCTAGGCGAAGCCAATTCTCTTTATTTATCAGCCTAGACGCAATTCCAAGTGGAGACCTATCTTTTCGAGGATTTTTAGGCAAAAGTTCGCATTTGATTCTCGACCGGATAATCGAAAATATCAAGCTGCTTGTTGCTAGCGGGAGAAATGTCGTGATCAATACTGTTGTCAACGCGAAAAATATCAACCATCTCAATGAGATGTACGATTTGGTCAGCAAGTTAAAAGTCAAAAGTTGGAGGATTGGTTTTCCAAAGATGACTCCAGAGTTCAAAAACCATAGCGACGTGTTCAATGTGAATTGGAATAATATTGCTGAGAGTTGCCTATCCTTGCTACGTCGGCATCTCAATGGCAATATGCCCTTTCATCTTCAGATTGAATATCTTTTTCGCGAAGAACTTTTCAAGCAGGGACTGCAGATATTGTCTGACGAGGATTTTGTCTGTGATTACGAGAGTCGCAGATCGGAATGTTGCGTAAAACCTAACGGCGATGTGGTTTCCTGCGCTTATTGCTCTGATTTGGCAATAGGCAATATCAAAAAGTCGTCCATCCGGGACATTTGGTATTCAACGCAAATGGAAAAGGTAAAAAAGATTCGCATAGGCGATGTGGCTGAATGCAAGGAGTGCAAAATTCGTAATCTCTGTGGAACTGGTTGTCGTGCGAATGCTTTTTTCTTGCATGGTGATTTTAATAATTCCAAAGACGATTACGCATGTTTAGCGGTTGAGTTCTTTAAGGAAAAAGTTGTGCCGCTACTCATAGAGCATGGTTTAGTAGAACGGTCACTTGATGTTTAAGACTGGAGACGCCTGTTTAGGATATCGGGCGTCTCTTTTTTACTTATTATAATTATAAAAAATTAAAGCAAGCTCTTATGAGTAGTTATGATATTTTTGCAAAATTTTATGATTCCGTAATGGGAGACAGAATGATGGAAAGAATGGCAATTGAAAAATTAATAAAACGACATAAGCCATTTGCTAAAAGTATTTTAGAGTTGGGGTGTGGGACGGGAATTTTTTTAAAATACTTTTTTGACCGTGGTTATGATGTTGCGGGTATTGATCTTTCGGAAAAAATGCTTGCCGTCGCTCGCCGGAGAATTCCCGATGCAGATTTATTTATTCAAGATATGACTAAGTTTTCTTTAGCTAAAAGATACGATGTCATACTCTGTTTATTTGATTCAATAAATCATGTTCTAACTTATGATAATTGGGAAGAATTATTTTTTAGAGTGCAATCTAATTTAAACAAAGAAGGTGTTTTTATTTTTGACATCAATACAAACAAAAAATTGAAAGTTCTCTCGCAAGCCGGATCAATAAACAGGAAATTTAATGGGAGCAAAGTAGCAATGAACGTTAATTTTAAAAATGAGGTTTATAATTGGAACATAAAAATAATTAAGAAAAAAAAAGATGGCACGAAATTTGTTCATGAGGAAAATATAAAAGAAAAATCTTTTCCAATAAAAAAAATAGAAAAATCTCTCAAAAAGATATTCAATAAAGTTTTTTTATTTGATCAGAATGACGGGACTAGCGTATCAGAAGAATCCAGCAGAGTTTATTTTGTTTGTTCTAAAATACCTTAGACTAGAGGTTTCTATGTAAATCGGTGTTATTATTTTATAGCATATTAGTTGTTATCTCTCTCGATGATGGCGCCTTTATGATATATTGCCTTGACAATATTGTTAAAAGAGAGCTATCTTATATAGTCCCTTAACAATAAAATTAACCTGAAATTTAAGGAGGATAACCATGAACATTCCTAAGATTATAGAGAAGAAGTGGCAAGATTTTTGGGAGAAAAAAGAGACATTTAAAACCTTGTTTGAACCTAAAAAAGAGAAGTACTATGTGCTTGAGATGTATCCGTATCCATCCGGGGAGTTACACATGGGACACGTGAGAAACTACATTCTGGGCGATGTAGTAGCTCGCTACAAGAGGATGAAGGGGTTTAACGTTCTTCATCCAATCGGTTGGGACGCGTTTGGTTTGCCTACGGAAAATGCAGCTTTTTCCAAAAGAATTGATCCAGCTGTTTGGAATGCATCTTGCATAGAGAGCATGACTAAGCAGTTTAAATCTCTAGGACTGAGCTATGATTGGGACAGGGTAATTGACACCTCCGACCCGGATTATTACCGATGGGCACAGTGGTTTCTAACTCGTTTTTGGGAGAAAGGCCTTTTGTATAAAGGCCAGTCGTCTGTTAATTGGTGCGCCGGATGTAATACGGTTCTAGCCAACGAACAGGTTAAAAACGAACATTGTGAGCGGTGCAATTCGCTAGTCATTGAAAAAACAATGAATCAGTGGTTTCTCAGAATAACTGAGTACGCTGAAAGACTCTGGGATGATCTGGAGTTGCTCACAGAGTGGCCGGCGAGAGTTATCGCAATGCAGAGGCACTGGTTGAAAGATTGCGATGGTAATTTTAAGATACGAGACTGGTGTATTTCAAGGCAAAGGTACTGGGGAGCACCCTTTCCTTTTGTTGCTTGTGATGAGTGTGGTATCCAGCCTGTTTTTGATGACCAGCTTCCAATCCTTCTTCCACCAGGTGCTGACATTTCTCCAGGATGGCCGCCTCCCTTGGCGAGGATAGAAAGTTTTGTCAATGCGGTTTGTTCGAGGTGTGGTAAAAAAGCCGAGAGGATTACAGACACTATGGACACCTTTGTTTTCTCGGCATGGTACTTTCTCAGATTTATTGACCCGCACAACCAAGAAATGCCATTTGATTCAAAAGCGGCAAATTATTGGATGCCAGTGGATCAGTATGTCGGGGGGATTGAGCACGCAACCGTGCACCTTATCTATGCAAGATTTTTCCACAAAGTACTCTATGACATGGGGCTTGTTGATGCTCCGGAGCCGTTCAAAAAATTGTTTACCCAGGGTATGGTATGCAAGGACGGAAAAAAAATGTCCAAGTCAAAAGGAAATGTTGTGTCTCCCGACGAGATGATTGAGCAGTTCGGTGCTGATGTTACGCGTGTCTACGTTATGTTTATGGGGCCACCTGAATTGGACGTAGAATGGAGCGAGCAGGGCGTAAGGGGAATTTCGAGATTTTTGGGTCGGGTTCGCGAACTTTACGATTCAAGTTTGGGTTTGTTTGATCCAAACTGGAGAGAGACTATCTCTCATGCAAAGGACATAACTTTCCGCAGAGTGACCCATCGAACGATTAAAAGGGTTACGGAAAGCGTTGAAGAAAATCTTCACTTTCACACCGCGGTATCTGCTCTAATGGAGTGGGCTACTGCGTGGGAATCCTATTTGGAAACATCGCACAAAGAAATCTCGGTTATTAGCGAAGCGTTGGAAATAATGGCAATGTTGATATCTCCATTTGCTCCGCATATGGCCGAAGAGATGTGGCAAGGACTGGGCTTTACTGAGTCACTCACCTTTCAGAGTTGGCCCGCGTGGAATGAGGCCATGTGCGAACAACTACAGGTACGGCTGATTGTTCAGGTCAATGGTAAGATGAAGACCTCGATTGAAATTTCAAAAGAGGACTCTGCAAATCGAGCTAAGGTAGAACAGTTGGTCACGGATAATCCGAAACTTGATTACCTCAAAACAAAGTTGGTAACCCGAGTAGTATTTGTTCCAGGTAGGATTATCAACTTTGTTGTTTAGTGCAACAAGTAGGGGAAGAAGGCTATAATTAGCTCCTTCCCCTTTTTCATATTTTGAAAACAGAAACAATCTTCTTAGGGAAAAATACATTTTCATTTGGAAAAAATAGCTAATCCAAAGACAGAATGTTCTTTTTCTTCTTTTTATGCTAAAATTTAGGAGATAAAAACTAATTAAAATTTCCATGGATAAAAAATCGAAAATATTAGTAGTCGTATTTTTCCTCTTAATTATTGGCTCGGTCGCTTTCACTTATTATCGCATTATGATAAAAAAGGACTACCTGATTTCCTCGCAAGTGGACTGTGATCCTTATACGGAAAATTGTTTTATCTGGAATTGCGATCCGGAATCGACAGTGGAGGGCGAAGCGTGCACGGGCGATCCGGAAGCGGATGTGTGGTATTACAAGATGGCGGAGAGGAATGCTAGCCGGATTCCACTGTGCGATCCGGAAACAGATGAAAATTGCCAGCCGTTTTTATGCGATTCTGGGGAATTAGAATGCGCAGAAACTTTATGTAGCGCTGAAACAGTAGCCGAAGGCGAAACTTGCAATGATCCCGTAGAATATGCTTTAAATAATCCAGTAGAGGAAGAGGAATGCGATTCGGAAATAGACGAGGAATGCGAAGAAGCGCTATGCGATCCGGAAGTGGATGAAGAGTGCGAGGAAGTGGCGTGCGATCCGGAAGTGGATGAAGAATGCCCGGTGGAAGATGGGACTGCCGCAGAAGTTGATTTGGAGGCAGAAGAATAAGCATATTAATGAAGTTTATGGAGAGAACACTTATTAATCAACTACACTCGAAAGACGGAGAAAAAGCTTTAATTAATGGCCGGATTTTAAATGTGAGAAGTTTGGGAAATATTACTTTTTTGGTGGTTCAGGATTATACCGGCACTATTCAAGTGGTTTTTGAAAAAGATATCGCGGTTAAAATGGGCGAAGCTGTGGCGATCGAAGGTTTAGTGAAAAAAGAACCGCGCGCCAAGGGTGGTTATGAAATTCAAGGCGAAAAAGTAGCAGTGGTTTCTCCGATTACGGAAGACTTGCCTTTCGATTTGGCCAGAAACGAATTGAATTTGAACATTAATACACTGCTCGATCAACGAGTACTTTCTTTGCGGCATCCCAAAGTGCAAGCCATTTTCAAACTGTATGACATTCTGTTGCGGAGCTATGAAACTGTAATGCGGGAAGAAAATTTTACCGAAATTAAAACGCCAAAAATTTTGGGCGCGGCGAGCGAGGGCGGAGCGAATTTTTTCAAGATAAAATATTTTGACCAAAACGCGTACCTCGCGCAAAGCCCGCAATTTTATAAGCAAATCATGGTTGGTGTTTTTGAACGCGTGTTTGAGATTGGCTCCACTTTCCGCGCCGAGCCGCACTTCACGACCCGCCATGTCAATGAATATATCAGCTTGGACGCGGAAATGGGTTTTATTGATAATTTTAGAGATGTGGGCGCGATGTTGAATAAAATATTAGTGGAAATTTTTTCCAGGATTAAAATGGAGGGCGCGGAATATTTGGCGATGCATGGCGTTAGCGATATCGTTGTGCCCAAAAAAATTCCGTCGGTAAAGCTGGCTGAAATCAGGGAAATCGTCAAGAAAAAATATAATTATATAATTCCCGAAGACACGGACATCGACCCGGAAGGGGAACGGCTGGCCGGCCGCTACGCCAAAGAAGAATTCAATTCAGATTTTATCTTCATCACTAATTATTTTTGGAAAGACAAGCCGTTTTACACGATGCCATCAGCCGATAATCCGGAAGAAACCGAAGGTTTTGATTTGCTATACAAAGGCATGGAGATTGCCACCAGTAATCAGCGTATCCATAAATACGACGAACTTATCGCCAATATGGAAAAGAAAGGAATTAAGCCCGACGGTATGGAACATTATTTGGATGTTTTCAAATTCGCCATGCCGCCTCATGGCGGCTGGGGCATGGGCTCGGAGCGCATCATCCAGCAAATGCTGGGCCTCGGCAGTGTTAAGGAAGCGATTTTGTTTCCGCGCGATGTCAAAAGACTGGCGCCTTAAATTATCATTCTTGCGTTTAGCCATTCCAACTTAAAATATTGAAGAAGTTTTTACCTATGAAAAAAACCAGAAAAATTAAGCTCGCCCGGCATGCCGGTTTTTGTTTTGGCGTGCGGCGGGCCATTAAAATCGCGGAAGAAACTTTGGCCTTTAAAAAAAGCCCCATATTTTGCTGGGGCGAATTGATCCACAATGCGCACGTAGTAAAAAACCTGGAAAAGAAAGGCTTGCGAGTAGTCGAAAATTTCAAAAACATTCCCCGCGGCAGTTTTTTGATTATCCGCAGCCATGGCGCGGCGCCGGCAGTTTTTTCTGCAGCCAGAAAAAAGGGGATAACTATTATCAATGCGACGTGTCCGTTTGTGCAAAAAGCGCAAAAAATCGCTAAGGATTTTTATCAGAAAAAATATCAAGCGGTCATCGTAGGCGATAAAAAACATCCGGAAGTTATGGGGATCCGAGCCAATACGAAAAATTCAGCTATTGTAGTGAGTGGAGAAGCGGAAGCCAATAAATTGAAAAAATTTTCCCACATCGGACTCTTGATTCAGACTACCGGTGAAACGGAATTATTAAAAAAAGTAGAAGCGATACTTCGCCAGAAAACAAAAAATTTGAAAGTAGCCAACACGATTTGCCTCAATAGTTTTTCCAAAAAAGAAGAAATTAAAATTCTGGCTAAAGACATTGATATTTTATTGGTCATCGGCGACCGAAAATCCAACAATACCAAAAAATTAACGGAAGTGGGGCTCGCTTACGGGATAAAAACTTATCAGATAGAATCAGCCCAGGATATTAAAAGTCAGTGGCTAAAAGATAAAATCAAAATCGGTCTGACAGCCGGAGCCTCTACGCCGGATATTATCATTAAACAGGTGGCAGATAAAATCAGTAAATTATGAAAAAATATCAATCTAAAGTCGTAAAAGTCGGTCCATATTTCTTGGGCGGGAATAATCCGGTGCGGGTGCAATCGATGTGTACAACAGATACGCGCGATGTAGTAGCCACCGTCAAACAAATTTTAGCCTTGGAAAAAGCCGGTTGTGAGATTGTGCGCGTGGCGGTGCCGGATATGGCGGCGGCCAAAGTGATTGGGAAAATAAAAAAACGGATCCATATTCCGCTGGTGGCGGATATTCATTTTGATTACAAATTGGCGCTGGAATGCATGCGGCAAGGGATCGATAAGATTCGCATTAATCCGGGCAATATCGGTTCGCGGGAAAAAGTGGAAGTGGTGGTCAGGGCGTGTCAAAAGAAAAAAATTCCCATCCGCATCGGCGTCAATGTCGGCTCGATTGAAAAAGATTTGCTGCAAAAATACGGACCGACACCCAAAGCAGCCGTAGAATCGGCGCTGCGCCATGTGAAAATTTTGGAAGACTTAAAATTTTACAACATTTTAATTTCCATCAAATTTAGCGACGTACCGCAGATGGTGGCAGGCTACAGGATGTTAGCCAAAAAAGTGAATTATCCTTTGCATCTGGGCATCACGCACGCGGGTACGACCTATCTGGGAACTCTGAAAAACGCCATTGGCATCGGGACGCTTTTACAAGAAGGTATCGGAGCGACCATCCGCGTATCGCTCACCGCGCCGCCTCTCGAAGAAATTAAAGCCGGTTTTGCCATTTTAAGCGCCGCGGGCATGCGGCAATGCGGACCGGAACTCATTTCTTGCCCAACTTGCGGCCGGACGGAAATTGATCTTTTAGGGCTCACGGAGAAAGTGGAAAAAATTTTGTTGGGAATAAAAAAACCGATCAAAGTGGCGGTGATGGGCTGCGTAGTTAACGGGCCGGGTGAAGCGCGCGAAGCGGATATCGGCATCGCGGGCGGGAAAAAAGCGGGAGCGATTTTTGTGAAGGGCCAAGTGCTAAAAAGTGTGAGCGAAGACAAACTATTGCCGGAATTTCTCAAAGAACTCAAGAAATTAACTTAGACTTAAATGGAAAGCGTTATAAACCCTTGCGCGATAAGGATGAATATTATTAAAAAAAGGCCAATTATAGCCTTTTTTGTATATTTTAAGAGTAGTTGTCTTGGGATTTTTAAGACGGGTTCTAGCAGAATATTAACTAAATATTGACAAAAAGTAGTTAATAATGTATAATTATAGTATAAATTAACTAAAAAAATAGCTTATGTCTATACCCAATCCAATTAAAAAGCGGATTCAGAAACTAAAAAATGAATACGATAAATTTCGCAAAGGAAAAGAATCTCTCTTAAAGTTGATTGATGAAGCGGAAATTCCGGAAAGTGTCTATAATTCAAACGCGATTGAAAATTCAACTTTAACTCTCAAGGAGACAGAAAAAATTCTTTTGGAAATGGAGGTCTCGCGAGATGTGAGCGTGCGAGAAGTTTTTGAAGCCAAGAACTTATCTCGAGTTATAAATTATATTCGGGATAAATCAAGAGGCGCGGAGATTGATAAAAAACTGATCTTGCTTTTGCATCAGATGCTTATTGGAGGAATTAATGATGATTTTGCTGGACGCTTTAGAAAATCGGGCGAATATGTCAGAGTTGGAACTTATATCGCGCCGGCTCCAGAAAAAGTTGAGTCAATGATCAAGGCGATACTTAATGAATATGTCAGCGATTTGGAAAAATATTTTGGAGACAAAATTGCCAAGTTCCATTTGGATTTTGAAACAGTCCATCCTTTTTGCGATGGCAATGGGAGGATTGGCCGGGTGCTGATGAATTACCAGCTTTTAAGGCTTGGCTTGCCGATGGTGATTATTCGCGATAAAGAGAAAATGAGATATTATAAATCTTTCGGTGATTATCGGTATTCAAAAAATACAAAAACCATGGAAAAGGTTTTTACTTTGGCTTTAGTAGAATCGTTGCATAAAAGAGTCACATATTTAAAGGGAGAGGAAATTATTAAGTTGGCTGATTATGCCAAGAAAAATTCAAAATCGGTGCATAATCTTCTCAATGCCGCGCGCAGGCAAAATATTCCAGCTTTCAGGGAAAAAGGCGTTTGGAAGATAGGTGCGGCATTTGTCAACAAGAAAAGCCATAAAAAAAGTAGATTGATTTTAAGTTAAATTCGTGATAAATTAAGATTATGAATAAGCAAGAAATAAAGCAAAAAATCAAAGAAGCGGTGGAAAAAGACCCTTTAAGAGAAAATATCCAGAAGGTGTCTTTATTCGGCTCTCATATCCACGGAGATTTTAAAAACGATAGCGATGTGGACATTTTGATTGAATTTACACCAACTGCTGAAATTGGCTTTTTCAAGTATTTTGACATCCGGGAAAATATGGAAAAACACCTGCAAAAAAAAGTTGATTTGTTAACTCCGGAGGCTTTAAGCAAATATTTTAAAGACGAAGTTATCAAAGAAGCGGAAATTATTTATGAAAAACGATAAAGTATATATCGAGCACATTTTAGAAGCGATTCAAACAATAGAAACCTATAAGAAGGGTTTGGATTTTGAAGCTTTTCTGAAAAATAAAATGGCTTCGGATGCTATAATTCGCCAATTGGAAATTATTGGAGAAGCGGCTAATAATATTAGTGAAGAATTTCAGAAAGAGTACGCAGATATTCCATGGAGAAAAATCATCGGTATTCGCAATACGCTGATTCACGAATATTTCGGAATAAACAAAAAGGTGGTTTGGGATACTTGCGAGAATGATTTGCCGGAACTTAAGAAATTTATGGAAAAGATTGTTTGAGCGAGGGTATGAGTTTTTCGGGGCGTTTGAATGGCAAGGGTCGCTATAAACGCTTTTTTTATTTCAAATATGATTAAAATTTCTTGTCTATTGCCAATCTCGTGCTATTCTATAGGGAGTGAGTTTCTATTGAGATGCGTAAAAAGGCGTACTCGAAGTAAGTAATTTTAAAATTTATGAATATTTTCAGCCGGGCGGTAGCCAAGGTAGCTGTCCACAAGAAGAAATTAGGTACATTGGCCGTGGGACATGCTTTTAATGAAACATTTGATCACATCTTTAATTATTGGATTTACATACCAGTGATTGCTCTTTTCGGCACAGTCAAGGGTGGTTTCATTATGACTGGTGCATCTTTTATCGCTTGTTATCTATTTATTATATTCTACGATTGGGCGGGAATTGATTGGCTGGGTATTGAAATGCTTAAAGAGAGTGATTTTGGTCCAGACTTTTTACAGCGCCAAAAAACCAAATCAAAGGTAGCCTATTTTTTTTGGTGGCCATTTCATCAAATATTCCGCTTGATTTATTGGGCGCAAAGCAAGGGAGGAGTGGTAGCTTTTATTATTTTGAGCATTTATAGGGATCCTTTTATAACAGTTGTTTTTCTACGTCGGAATAAATTTGGCGGACTAAAGCTTAAAGACTGGCTAATTTTTAGCAGTAGTGTAATTCTTGGGAATTTTTATTGGACATTGCGTACCGTAGTAATAATTTCCATAGCAAAATGGAGTTTTGCCCTAATGTCATATTTGTTTTTATTATTTTTAGCTTGGCAGTTTTAATTTTTGGTAAAATTGTCAAAAAATAACTTTTAGGCTAGGATTAGAGCATTATGAATATTCTCTTTATTTCCAAGGATCTGGGACAAATAACTTTAGCCTGTAAATTGGCCAGAGAAGGCCATGTGGTGAAGGTTTACGAGATAGAGAATACCTTTAAGGGTAAAATGAAAAGACCTCCTGTTCAGTTTATTTCTGATTGGAAAAAGGAACTTTCCTGGGTTGGCGAAAAAGGCTTGATCGTTTTTGATTATACTGGAATGGGGAAAACCCAAGACAATTTAAGAAAGCAAGGCCTTAGCGTTTTTGGCGGATGTGAATTGGGCGATAGGCTGGAGAATAATCGGCAATACGGACAAAAAATATTTTCTTTAGTAGGAATGAAAGTAAAACAATCAATAGATTTTTACAATATCGACAATGTTGTTAAATTTGTAGGCAAAAATAAGAAAAAGTGGGTAATTAAACAGAATGGCCATTTAGATAAAGGATTAAATTATATCGGGAAATTGGAAACCGGAGAAGATGTGGTAAGCGTTTTGAAAAATTATCGAAAAAATTTAAAAACAAAAAAAATCCATCTTGATTTACAGGAAAAAATTGATGGCATAGAAATTGCCGCCGGCAGGTTTTTTGATGGGACTGAATGGGCGGGGCCGATTTGTCTCAATATTGAGCATAAGAATCTTTTTAATGATGATTTGGGACCAAAAACTCACGAAATGGGGAATTTAATGTGGTACGAAGAAAACGAAAATAACAAACTTTTCAAAGAAACTTTAGCTAAAATGAAAAAATATCTAAAGAGAGCTAATTTTAAAGGTTATTTTGATGTTAATTGTATCGTGGATAAAGATGCTGCTTATCCGCTCGAAGCTACCGCTCGCTTTGGCCAGCCAACAGCCCAAATCCAAACTACTATTCAAAACTCTCCCTGGGGAGAATTTATGAAAGCAGTGGCCGATGGAAAGGAATTTAATCTTAAATATAAAAAAGGATACGCCATTGTGGTCTTCTTGGGAACGCCGCCTTATCCTTATGCCAATCGTTCAAATTTCAATTCTCCCAAAGATTTGGAGATATTGTTTAAAGAAAAAATATCCAAAGAAGAAATGGAAAATATTTATTTTGAAGAAGCTTCAATTTTTAATAAAAAAGATAGAATTAAGTATGTAATTTGCGGTAAATCCGGCTATATCGCGCACGTGGCGGGAATGGGAAAAACCGTCGCCGAAGCCAGAGAAAAAACCTATAAATTGATAAATAAAATTGTCATTCCCAAAATGTTTTATCGCACCGATATTGGGCTGAAATTTATTCAGGAAGACCAGGCGAAACTCCGAAAGTGGGGATGGATTTAAAAAAGATTTTATAAGTTGAAAAACTGTCTGAATGAGTAGCTTTTTGTTGGCAAAAACTTAAGAGCAAAAATTACTTGACAATAATAAAAATAAGTTATAATGTTATGTAATATGATTATTATGAATATGTGCAAAGCATATAAATTAAAAATTAGCCACCATCAAATCTCTTTTTAAGTTAAGAAGGGATTTTGTTGGTTGTAAAAAATCAGATTAGATCCCTTGTAAAAGGGATTTTTTAATTAAAGTAATAAAAATAATAATCCACAAAAATATGTCTAATAAAAAAATTTCAAAAAGAAAATTACAGATCGGCGTTATGGGTTCGGCGGCTGATTTGAAATATTCTAGAAAAATTGAAAAAATTGCCGAAGAAGTTGGAGAGTTGATTGCTAAAAAAGGGGATATCACCGTTTACGGAGCGGAAAAAGATTATGATTCTCTGGCTACTGCAGCAGCCAGAGGAGCCAAACGGGCTAACGGTATGACCGTAGGAGTCACTTATGGTAAAGGTAAGGATATTTGGGACAAAGAAAATAACACAGATGTATTGATATGTAGTGGTCTTGAGAGAGGTGGTGGCAGAGAGTTTGTATTGGTCAATAGCTGCGATGGGATTATAGCTATTTCTGGAGGTTCCGGGACAATGACGGAAATACTAATTGCTTATCAACTAAATATTCCAATTGTAGTTATAAAAGGAACCGGTGGATGGTCAGACAAAATGGCCGATAAATATTTAGATAATCGAAAGCGATTCAAGGTGATATCAACTAAAAGTCCAGAAGAAGCTGTTAATAAAATTATTGACATTATTAATCAATAACAGGTTTAATTTATTTTCAAAAATACACAAGTATTATTAAATAAAGTCATGAAAAAAGATAAATTAATAATATTTGATTTGGATGGAACGCTGTACAAAATGAAAGGCGGTTCTTTTGCTAATTCAAAGCTTCGCCAAAAAGTATTAAAGAACGCTAAAAAATACATTAAGGCAAAATTGAAAATTAACAAGTGCGAAGCTGAAAGCATTCTAAAAGAA
This sequence comes from uncultured Bdellovibrionales bacterium, assembly GCA_964438025.1. Taxonomy (GTDB): domain Bacteria; phylum Patescibacteriota; class Minisyncoccia; order Moranbacterales; family UBA2206. Next base: position 14,505 of record CAYTIK010000010.1, on the reverse strand, counting down.
ATAGTGAGTGAGTATGGAGAAAATATCAGCATAGCTTTGGAAAAAAAATACAAGCTGAATAGATATGAATATTTTGATCAAGTTTGGAATATTAATCCCAGGCCGTATATAAAAAAAAGCAAAGATGCGGAAAGCAACTTAATAAGATTGAATAAAGATTATGAATTTTTGTTAATGTCGGATTCTCCAAAAATTTGGATTATCAATGTTTTAAAAGTACTAGGCATTGAAAGTTTTTTTAAAGGAAAAATCCTGTCGGGCGAAGGTAACAAAAGAAAAATATTTGGCAACAGATATGACGACATTTTAGGTAGATATAATATCATTCCATCTAATGTTATTGTCGTAGGAGACCAGGAAAATACCGATATCGCACCAGCAAAAAAAATCGGCTTAAATACTATATTCATAAATCAATCAAGAAGTTCAGAGTTCGCTGATGTAAGCATCAAAAGTATTAATAATCTTGAGCCAGCAATCAGTTATCTCTATAATGGTTTTAGTAAAAATAAATATTATATATTTGCGTTAAATAATATAAAAATCAAGGAACTTTATAAGGTAAAAGTTTTAAAAGGTTCTTCGAATTCAATTATATTAAGGTATAAAAACAGTATCTTCAAATCCGGCTTGGCAAAAAATATCATCAAGGAAATTCAGGCTTATGAAAAATTTAAAAATATTCTCGGAAGTGAATATAGTAAAATTTTTCCACATTATACAATAATCAAGCGGACGGGTAATTATTTGGTGTATAAAATAAAATTGTTGGGTGAATATAGCTTGGAAGATTATTTGTTAAGTCCAAAATTAAAAAATGAAGAGTTGATACGAAGTTTTAATGGTTCAATATTAAAAAATTTAAAAACTATTTATATTATCACCAGATCGGATAACATGAAAGCAATGGGAGATTTTTATAAAGAATTAACAAGGGCATTGCGTAAAAACTTACTCGAAGCGGGTTTATTGAATGAAAGTGGTTTAAATTTAGTAAAACTTTTAAAAAGCAACAAATCAATTTTTATTAAAAATTGCTTGCCAAGCATGGTACATAAAGATTTAACTGTCGGCAATGTTGTCATAAATCTTGAAAATAACCTTTCTTATTTTATCGATCCCAGAATTTCTTTACCATATTTAAATGAAAAAGAAAAGTATGGCAACATCGCTATAGATTTAGTCGGGTATTATATTTCCGTTCTTCGTAAAGACATGGAAATTAAAAAAAATTCAAATCATATTTCATTGATGCCCATAAAGAAGCGTATTGCGGGCGAGATTGCTTATTATGTCAGGGGAGGCGTGACAAGTCAGCCGTTTGTTGATTTGTGTAATCTTTTTTGGTGTTCTGTTTATCTGGCATGTCGGTGCGACTTTTGCTTGTCTCCAGAAAGAAAATGGTTACACGAGGAAATGAAAGATAGCTTTGATTCGTATTTAGAAAAAATAATTAAGCACATCAAAAAAACAGCGGATGATTATTAGATAAAGAGAATAACTTAAGTGTTAGTCGTCTGTAAGTAGTTAATGGGATAAACAATTTAAAGGTAAGGTTAAAGTTCGTTTAAAATCATATCCATACAAACAGTTTCGAAAAATGTCTGGAATAGATGTTGAAAATGTTTAATATTAGCCACTTGTTAAATGAGGTGGCTTTTTAAATAAATTTTAGTTCGATTTGACAAAGATTATTGCCGTTGTTAGAGTTAAATACTGAAAGAAGTCAGAAGGAAGGCTAATAATGCCAAAATAAAACAGCAGATCTTTAAAAACAAAGAAAGGAGCCGAAGTATGAAAACCCAGGGCCATCAGCGGAAAAGGAAGTATATATTAACCTGTGATTTGAAACATAAATTCAGCCAATTTAAGCATGTTGGCCTGAAGGTTCCGGATGGAGGTTTCTTTGATGAATTTGATGAAAAAATCAGAGAATTCATTCAGAGCGCCTATCCAAATGATGAGGTTATCACCTTTGACATCAACCAATTGGCCGCTGAAATTCTCAGCGTTGCCACTCAACAGGAGGCCAAACTGGGCGGTTTCATTATCAGTACTTGCGTTGATATGGCTGTCCCTCGAAGAGGCGCTACTCTGGAAATCAACCGGCTGTTCGATTCGGACGGTGAATTTCTTGGTCTCGGTCCGAGACCGGGAAATATTTCCATCGAAGCGCAGTTGCAGAGAGCGGCATATGCCACTCAAGGCAAACCGATAATTTTAGTCGAAGATGGGACCTTTTCCGGAAGTACACTGTCTTTCATTATCCAGCATTTAAAAAAGCATAACGCCAATATCCAGGTAGTGGTCGTTGGCTTTGCTTTTTCCGGAGGGCTGGAAAAAATCCGAGAGGTTTTCAAAGGCGAAATCATCGCCGTTAACGAGCTGGACAATCTGATAGACTGGATGCCGGATCATGATTTCTTCCCCTTCGCGCCTAATTGCGGGCGGGTTTTGGGGGTAAGAGTCAATGGTTTGCATCATCCCTTCTATGATTATAGGGGCGTTTCATTTAGTGTACCCTATGTCATTCCGTTTGTGTCACCGGAAAAAATGGAAGATTGGACCAGTATCCCCGATATTAACAAGCTCCACTATCGGTTTTCCTACCATTGCATGGAAAAAGCGGTTGAATATTACGATTTACTGAACGAGCTCAACCAAAAGAAAGTTGCAGTTGAGCACTTGATGGGCGTAAAGCCTCGGGTTAACATCTCAATCGGAACGAAATGCAACCATTTCCCCGCAATCCACGATGAAATTGCGGGATATCTTCATGGAATACACAGCGAATGCTGGTAACCAAAGTTTTAAACCAGGGCCCGTTGTCGCATCTTTGCGCAGCGGGCTTATTTAATATAAAATATGGTTTTATTAATTTTTTGTGGTTTGCCATGAAGATATCAAAAAAGCTTTTGTTTATTTATTTGGATTTTTCGCAATTCCAATTATTTTTTTGATAGATTTTAATGTTTTACGTCTTTATTTCAAAACAAAAAATGGATTATAATATGTTGACTTTTACTTTATTTATGCTAACATCTGATACCAGTACATTAACAATTAACCCTATTGATTTTTTTGGGTTTTGTATGGTATAAATTGTATATAAATCAACTAAAATAAGGGAGGATATACTATGAAAAAGGAAGAGAAAAACCCTACAGTAAAGCCAGAATTATTGGGTGGTTTTAAGGATTATTTGCCTGAAACCATGATTCCAAGACAGGGAATAATTGCTATAATCAAAAAGACCTATGAGAGTTTCGGTTTTTTGCCACTGGAAACTCCCGGAATGGAAAGGTCCTCTGTTTTGGGGTCGGATAAAAATGATTTTAGGATGCAAGTGTATCGATTCAAGGACAATTTTGGAGAAACAGGTCAAGATGTCACTCTTCGTTTTGATCTTACTGTGCCGCTTTCACGTGTTGTGGCAGCTTATCCTAATCTAGTGAAACCATTCAAGAGATATCAATTAGGGTCAGTTTGGCGGAAGGAAAAGCCTCAAGCCGGAAGATTCCGAGAGTTTGCTCAGTTCGATGCTGACATCGTAGGGAGTGATTCCATCCTTGCCGATTCGGAAATCATTTCCTTGATGTATGAAACCATGAAAAATCTCGGAGTGATAAATTTCGTGATAAGATTCAATAATCGCAAAATTCTCAACGGACTTCCCAATGTAGCCAATTTTGACGAGAAAAGAGCCGCAGATGTTTTTCAGATACTCGACAAACTTGACAAGCTCGGTCCAGAGAAAGTCTTTGAGGAGCTACAACTGAAGCCTCTTTCAGAATTCGACAAAGAAGCGCTCAATCTTTCGGATGAAAGCGTGGCCAAAATCAGAGAATTTCTTGCTATTTCCGGGGATCTAGAAAGTGTTATTGAGAAGCTCAAAACATTTTTTAACGGTGTTGCTCTTGCGCAGGAGGGGATTGCTGAGTGTGAGCAGATTATAGAAAATATTAAATTTCTCGGAATTCCTCAAGAAAACTGGAAATTTGATCTCTCGGTGGCTCGCGGTCTGGGATATTATACGGGACCGGTATTTGAAACAACGCTAAGCGAAATTCCGGAAATGGGGTCTGTTTTTTCTGGAGGAAGATTTGATGATCTGGTCATGCGTTTTACCGGAGAAAGAATTCCGGCAGTTGGAGCATCTGTGGGGGTTGACAGGTTATTTGCTGCTCTCGAAAAACTCGGGAAGATTAAAAAAATACAATCAGTCTCCAAGGTTCTTCTAACAATAATAGACGAGAGATATGCCAAGGATATTATTAAGATGGCTCAAGGATTAAGAAATGTCGGCGTGAATGCTGAAGTATTTCTGGGCAAAGACAGAAGTTTTAAAAACCAGCTTGCGTATGCCCTGAAAAAAGAGATTCCTTTTATGATAATCCTTGGAGAAGAAGAAAAAAAGCAAGGAATGATCAAGCTGAAAGATTTAAATAGGCGAGAGGAGATGCTCTTGACAGAAAACGAAGTTATTGATAAGCTAATTTGAAGTTCTTCACGTAAGAAATTGAGGGGATGTAGCTCAAAGGCTAGAGCGGCAGATTGTGGATCTGCATGTTGAGGGTTCGAGTCCCTTCATCCCCCCCATTTCTTAATGTAATTTTTCTAAAGGGAACAACGTTCCCTTTTTTGTTGTCGATTTTTGTGGTAAAATAAACGCATGGATAAAAAGAAAACGAAAAATAAACCCAGGCCGTTTTCGTGGATGAATCCGAAATTGGAAGTACGGGAGACGCAAAAATACGGCAAAGGCGTTTTTGCGAAAAAAGATATTAAAAAAAGCGAGATCCTTACTATTTTTGGCGGATATATAAAAACTAATAAAGAAGAAGTGGGATTGGAAAGTTCTGTTTCAGACGAAGGCGTTCAGATAGCGGAAGATTTTAGTTTGGGTGTTTTAAAATCCGAAGAGCTAGAAGATGCTAGTTTTTTCAATCATAATTGTAATCCCAATGCAGGTTTTGCCGGACAAGTATTTCTTGTTGCAATGAGAAATATTAAAAAAAGAGAGCAAGTGACCTTTGATTATTCCATGGTTTTATCGAAGACTAAGGGAGTAAAATTTTATAAAATGAAATGCTCCTGTGGCTCAAAAAATTGTCGAGGATATATAACAGATGATGATTGGAAAATTCCGGAACTTCAAAAAAAGTATAAAGGTTATTTCCAATGGTATTTGCAAGAAAAAATAAAAAATTTAAAGAAGTAATCTTATGGAATATAATCTAGTATCAAATATAGAAAGTTGTTATATTCAACTTCCAGCATTGCTTTATTATTCTCATTGGCCGTCAATTATAATTTCATTATTTTTTGGTATCTTCGTTTTTTTTAAAAGTAGCAAATCTTTGCTTGGAAAAATACTTCTAGCAATTGCAGCGATTTTTTCTATTTGGGGTTTATTTAGTCTTATAACTTGGACTAAATTTGATAGTGGGATAATTTCATTTGTTTGGTCATTTTTTGAAATACTTTCAGTTTTGTTTTTCTTTCTGGTTCTGTACTTTGTTTATGTTTTTATTGAGAAAAAGGATGTATCTTTTAAAATAAAAATACTTTTTTTAATTTTATTTATTCCAGTAATTATAATTTCTTCGACCAAAAAATATTTAACTGGATTTGATATTGTAAATTGTGAAGCTATTGAAAATAATATTTTTCTTTATTATATTTATATTCTTAAAGCCTTGGCATTTGCAGGAACTTTAATTTTGTTAATTTTTGAATATTTAGTTAAGTTCAAAAATAATAAACTGGAGAAAGATAAAATAATTTTGATAGGCGTTGGTGCAATATTACTCTTGCTTTCGTTTTTAACAACTCAGTATTTTGCTAATTTAATATTTAGCAATTACGAAATAGAATTCTATGGGCTTTTTGCCATAACTGTTTTTATGGGATTTTTGGCTTATATGATAGTTAAATTTAAGGCTTTTAATATTAAGCTTTTGGGAGCGCAGGCCCTAGTAATAGCTTTTGTGGCACTGATCGGTTCTGAATTGTTTTTTGCTGAAAACGTTACGAATAAGATTTTAATTTTAGTTACTCTGGCCATAGCTATAGGTTTTGGCTATTTCTTAATTAAGTCAGTCAAAAACGAAGTTAAGCGCAAGGAGGAATTGCAACTAATGTCTGATCAGCTGGCGAAAGCAAATGATCAATTGCGAAAATTGGATAATGCCAAGTCCGACTTTATCTCCATCGCTTCGCACCAATTGCGCACCCCGCTCACGTCCATTAAGGGCTATATTTCCCTGCTAGTGGAAGGTTCTTACGGAAAAGTGACGCAAACACAGCAGGAAACTTTGAATAAGGTTTATCAAAGTAATGAAAGATTGATTAATTTAGTGGAAGATTTGTTGAACGTTTCCCGTATCGAGTCCGGTCGGATGGAATTTGATTTCGCGTCTTGCCAATTGGCGGATCTTTGCCAGGAGGTGGTGGATGGTTTTGCTATTCGGGCGAAGAACAGCAAACTTTATCTGGATTATAAAAAACCGGCTGTGCCGTTGCCGGAAGTGATGATTGACGCGGGTAAAGTGCGAGAAGTTATTTCTAATTTGACGGACAATGCTTTAAAGTATACGCCTAAAGGCGGAGTGGCGGTGAAGCTGGAACAAAAAGAAGCTAATCTGCGCATAACCATTTCTGATACGGGGATTGGTATTCCGGTGACTGAATTGCCGTATCTGTTCTCCAAGTTTTCCCGCGGCAAGGATGTGGGACGCTTAAATGTTAGCGGTACCGGCTTGGGTCTGTATGTGGGTAAAAGCATGATTGAAGCCAATGGCGGCCAGATTTGGGCCGAATCGGAAGGCGAAGGCAAAGGCTCGCGTTTTATTATTGAACTGCCGGTTCAGCAGTCGGAGAAAATCTTGGCGCAGTGGGGAAAATAAATCATGAAACATAAAACATGGAACATAAAGTATAAATTCGGAAAATAATACTTAGTTTTTAAAAAAGCTTCTCGGAAGGGAGGCTTTTTTTGTTTGACCTCGCAGTAGATTTTCGGCTAGAGGCTTAGCCTCTAAAAACTAAAAAGGCCGAAAATTTACTCTACGGGGTTGACAATTCACTGAATTAGGCATAAAATAGCGATGTAATTCACTAAATTAGTCTAACTATGTATAAAAGGCTTATTCAAAGTCAAATACAAGACAAATTTTTCCAAGGAAAGGCGATAATTTTGACAGGAGCCAGGCAGACCGGAAAAACCACTCTTTCCCTGGAGATTATAAAAAAAATAGGCTCGAAGAAACCGGTATTGATTTTTAATTGTGATAATCCGGCTGACAGAGAATTGCTTTCCAATAAGAATCTGGATTTTTTGAAGAAAGTTATCGGACAAGCGGAAATTATTTTTATCGATGAAGGCCAGAAAGTGGAAACTATCGGGCAGACGCTAAAACTCCTGGTTGATTATTATAAAAAAGAAAAACAAATTTTAGTTACCGGATCATCCAGCTTTAATCTTTTGAGCAAAACCCAAGAAGCGCTGACGGGCAGAAAATATGTTTTTCATCTTTTCGGTTTAAGTCTGGAAGAAATTTATTCCAAAAATAACTTGCTAGCTGTCTCAAAAGAACTGGAAGATTTTTTGATTTTTGGCAATTATCCTGAAGTGGTTAACAAAGAATCTTTTGAGGAAAAAAAAGAAGTAATCAGGGAGTTAGCTTCAAGCAGTCTTTACCGAGACATTTTGGAATTTCAGCAAGTTAAAAACGCCAGCATTATTGCGGATTTATTAAAAGCCCTGGCTTTGCAAATCGGCAACGAAGTCTCCTATACGGAATTGGCCAATCTCTTGGGAATAGATAAAAATACAGTGGAAAAATACGTTGATCTTCTGGAAAAAAGTTATATTATTTTCCGGCTTCCTCCTTACGCAACCAACAAAAGAAAAGAAATTTCCAAATTAAGAAAAATATATTTTTATGATTTGGGAATCAGGAATGCCGTTATCAATAATTTCAATTTTTTGAAAGAACGCACGGATGCCGGTCAATTATGGGAAAACTTCATTTTAGTGGAAAGAATGAAATTTCAAAATTATCATAAAATTTATGCCAATAATTACTTTTGGAGAACTTATAACGGCGTCGAAATTGACCTGGTAGAAGAGCGAGAAGGAAAATTGTTCGGATATGAATTCAAATGGAATATAAAACGAAAAAATAAAATTCCGGAACTTTGGAAAAAATATCCGCAAAGTTCCTATGAAGTTATTACACCCCAAGAAATAAGCGGTTTTATATTGTAATGGTTGGTTTTTTGAAAAGGCTTCTTGAGAGGGAGGCTTTTTTGTGAAGTTGTTTTTTAATTTCTTTTATTGTAGTATTAAAATCAAAGAATATTATTATGAAAATTGTCGATAAAAAAACGAAAATAACCAAAAAAGAGCTGGCAGAAATGGCGCAAAAAATGTTTGGCAACCTAGTCAAAGCGGTGGTGGATGTGGAAAAAGAAATTATGGCGGTGGACGCCGAACTGCATGCCGATGAAGAGGCTTGGCTTTTGGAAAAAGGCTCAAATCAAAAAAATCTTTGGGGCATCAATCTTTATCCGGAAGTAAAGGAAGAAGATTTTGTTGAATTTGATTCGATGATCAATTTACGTCCGTCCCAGGGAAATCGCAGCCGGGGCGTGGAAGATAAAAATCTGCAAGAAAAAATTATTCAGATTGTTAATAAGTTAGTAATTTAATGAAATATCAACACCAACGATTAACGTCCGGCCGCTGGCAAGAATTTTCTTTTGTGGAGCAGATGGCCAATGTGGGCAGTGAAGTGGAGCGGACGATAAAATGGAAAAAACAAAATAATTCGGAATACAGCCGGCTGGCTTTTGAAAGGGCGCTGGAACTTCTAGATCTGTCTTTTACGGATGAGAAAAATAAGAAAAGATTCCGCGAAATGGCCAGAACCCGGGAAGCGCTGGTGGATTATTTTTTTGGCGATAATGAATATCACTCTTCGGATAAAGCTTGGCAGAATTATTTTCTGGCTTTCAATTACGCGGCCAGAATCGCGCTTTAATTAGATTATTTTTAGATTTTTTATAAAAGGCTTCTCGGGAGGGAGACTTTTTTAGTTTTTCAATAAAAAAATCCCGAACAATGTTCAGGATAGGGAATTAAAATTGGTTTTGGCACCGGCGACAGGATTTGAACCCGCGACAGGCGGTTTTGGAGACCGCTGCTCTACCAGACTGAGCTACGCCGGCGCACAAAAAACCAATCAAATTTCCTCAAAAGAAGGTTATAGTATTAAGGGATTTTTGTCAAGTTTTTTTTCTTGACAAAATGTTCCAAAGTTATATCCTACTATGATAAGCGGCTCTTTGACATTTTCAATAAATTTGTCTTTAACAGACAGCTGACTAAATTAAGGAGGTAAAGGATTATGGTGAATAATAATCAAAATTACTTTTGTGTTTGGTGTAATTTGTATTTTGGCTATGCGAAAGATGGGGAAGTAAAATGTCCCACATGCGGCAAGGGCAGAACAGACAACCTGAATCAGGTAGACAAACAGATGTACGAATGCATAAAATGCGGATGTGTATTTTCAGACATTTCAGAAAAACCGAAATGTCCAAGCGAATGTTAGAGGAGGATAGTCATGAAAAAGGATACGGTTTTATCAGGCATAAGGGCTACGGGCAAATTGCATCTGGGCAATTACCTGGGGGCCATGCAGTATTTTGTCGAATTGTCTAGAGATTCGACGAAAAAATGTTTCTTTTTTGTCGCCAATCTGCACACTATTACCACCCGAACAAATCCGGCGGAAATAAAAAGAGATCTTTTGGAAATCATTCTGGATTATGTTTCCGTAGGAATCGATCCGGACAATTCGGTTATTTTTGCTCAATCCAGTGTTCCGGAAACATGTGAACTCAATTGGCTGCTGGCTTGTTTGACTCCGGTAGCCGAACTGGAAAGGATGCCTCACTACAAGGAAAAAAAACTCAACAAAGAGTTGCTGACCGAAAGTGATAATGCCGGGCTTTTAACTTATCCGGTGCTGATGGCAGCGGACATTCTAGGTCCCAAGGCCAACCTGATTCCGGTGGGAGAAGACCAGCATCCTCATGTGGAACTGACCAGAGAACTGGCCAGGCGCTTCAATACTTATTTTGGTGAAACCTTTCCTATTCCGGAACTGCTTTCCAGTAATCCTATCAGAGTTCCTGGCCTGGATGGTTCGGGAAAAATGGGCAAGAGTGATCAAAATACCATTGATCTATCTGATTCTCCTGAAGTTGTAAGAAACAAACTAGCGAAAGCTAAAACAGATGTTTCCCGGGCCAGAAGAAGCGATCCGGGCAATCCGACTGAGTGCAATATCTATACTTTCCATTCCCTGGTTAGTACGGGGGAGGAAATAGGTGAGGTTTACAAGGGATGCACGAGCGCCGGCATCGGTTGCCTAGATTGTAAAAAAATCGTGGCCAAACATGTAATTGAATTGTTGGCACCGATTCAGCAACGGCGATCGGAGTTGGATCAAAAAGGTTCCGATTATGCATTGGAAATTCTGGTGGAAGGAGGGAAAAAAGCCAGAAAAATAATCGCCGAAACGGTAGCGGAAGCCAAAGACAAAATGGGAGTCCCAGGATATTGAAATGGGAATTCCTCATTCAAGAGAAAAGGCCAATTTGCAAATATCTGCAGAGAGGCCTTTTTTATATTTTAATATTTTTTAGGTTGACCTTTTCTCAGATATAAGTTAAAAATGAAATATGGAAGAAGGGTTGGGAAAGTTTTTTGACAGAAGAATAAAAAAGGAGGAAAAGATGATGAAAATGAAAGAAGCCATTAAGTTGACCAATGTGACGATGCAATCTTTGGTTTTATGTCCATTTTTGGTGGTAGTCGAGGATGAATCTCACAAAACCGGTGCTAATGTGATAGCGGTAAGTTATGTCGGAGTATTGAGTGAAAGACCACCAATAATCGGTATTGCGGTCAGACCAGGGCGCTATTCTCACGGGCTCTTGAAAAAAAACAGGGAATTCACGCTCAATTTGCCGACTTCGGAGCTATTGAAAGATCTGGATTATTGTGGAACTTTTTCCGGCAAAAAAATCGACAAGGTTCTGGTCAGAAGTCTGAGATTGGAATCGGCAGATAAAGTAAAAGCTCCGATGATAAAAAATTCGCCTATCAATTTGGAATGCCGGATAACCAGGGTTATGCACTTGTCCAAGAAAGGATCGAGTCATGACTATTTCATCGCGGATGTTTTACGGGCGCACAGAGTAAAGGATTTTTCCTTGGAAGAGGCGGATCTGATTGTTACTGCCAATTATGACTATCGTCTGGTGGGTAATAATCTGGGACGAGCTTTCAAAATTTGGAAAAAATGAGAGAGGAGGTGAGGGCATGCCTTTTAGAGAAAAAGGAGAAGGAATTAAGGGAAACATCGGCATCGGATTTGATTTGATTGACGATTGCAATATTCGGTGTCGGCAATGTTTTTATTCCAAAAGCGTTCAACTTGTAAAAATGATCAGCCTGAAACAGATGACTGAAATCGTGAAGAAAGTCTCGGGAAAATTTTCCGAGATGTATTTGTTGGGAGGAGAGCCGACATTACATCCTCAGCTTTTGGAGATATTGAAATTGGGATCGGCTCACTTTAGTACAGTTATCTTGGTGACTAATGGCCTGCGTCTGGCTGACGAAGAATACTGCAAAGAAATAGCTCTACCGGGTTTGAACCTCTCAATGCACAAAAGGGCGGCTTCTCATAGGGCGGTGAAATTAGTGGAGAACCTTTCTCGCTGTAAAGGATATTTCCACCAATCGAAAAAGGCCTGGGAAAATGTCGAAAAATTTTGGCAAGGAGATGTCAATGTTCAAGTTAACATCCTCAAGCCGTTGCTGGAAGGCGGTCACTTGATGGATGTTTTCAGGTGGGCAAGAGAAAGAGGATATGAACCCATCATAGAACTGACAAAGCCCGGTCCAATTTTCGAACGAGGGCATGAGCTGGATGTTACCAGCGGAGCTATTCAGAAGCTTTTTATGGAGATGAAAAAGTATGACGAGAAAAACCTTTCTGATTCTGGTAAGGTGCCTCTGGTGCTGGTTCCCCCATCGTATGGCCACAATTGCACCATGATTGAAACGGGAGTGCATGTTTATGTCGATGGAAATGTGGCCCCCTGCGTGGCGCATGGTGGAATAGCTTTGGGGAATATTTTTACGGAGGATATTGAGAAAATTCTCAATTCGCCCATCCGTGAAGCCATCAAAAAATATCAGGACTGGATTGTCGGCCCTTGTCATGAATGCGAGTATTTCGCTTATTGCCATGGAGGCTGTCGGGGAGAAGCTTTTTGGGATACTGGTTGTCTGAGAGCCAGCGATCCTTATTGCTGGCATATTCCAAAAGGGTTGACGCTTAAGGATATGGTGCCCATATCCTGTAATGGATGCCTATTGGAGGATAATCCGGGATGCGCGATAAAAGTTTAAAAAATCGAGAATATGGGAGGTATTGCAGAACATTTGCAAGCCTCTCATTTTTTATTTGGCAATAAAAAGCTAGTGCAGTTGACAATTTTTTTAATATTGTTATACTAGAATTACTTTAAAAACAACAAAGCCTGTGAGCTGGATCCCGTCCGCCGACTGGCGGATCGGGGTTGGGTCCAGTTTATCCGCCGATGAGGCGGGAAGGCGGTTTCTGCACAACCCACGCCACGGCGGGGTAAAGTGGAAGCCCGGCATCCTCCGTAATCATAGGATAATCAATGTCACGTGACTTGCTTCGCTCGGCTCCACTACAAATGGAGCACATGCGAATGATAGATGCATAGAGTTGATGAGTGGAAATTCTGGTCCCGTTCCGCGGGATTTTTTATTTCCAGAATAGAAGGTGGTACCACGAAGTTTTTTTAAGACTCTTCGTCCTTTTGGGCAATTTTTGTATTGCACATAGGGATGAGGAGTTTTTTGTTTGACTTCTCGGCCAGTTTCCTGTAAATTGGCAAATCGGTTCTTTAATAATTCGCCACGCGGAACAGAAAGACTATTTTTGGAAATAAGGAGGAAATATGCTTAACAGATCTAAAATTTTGGAAGGAGTAGATTGCGAAAGGGAATTTAAACTGGTAACTAGCAGAGGAAATTTCGAAGCTTTTTTGTTAAAAAAGCCCGGAGAGAATTTGTCAGCAGAAGTTAAAACGAAGATTTTTAACGAATTCTATCTAGTAGCGTTGTCTGCTTTTGGCAAAAAAAAATCTCCTCAATTCAATCTCGATGTTTCCAATCACTTGTTCAATGTTGGTTTTCTGGTATTGGTTTTTGATTTTGAAAATGGAGGAAAAGGTGTCGCCTTCAGGACATTCACGTTTCTGGATCATAAGCAATCAAAGATTCTCTACATTGAAGGCACTGCCATAAAAGCGGAATATCAAGGTTCGGGTATTTATCAAAGCCTTACGAAAGAATTAGCAGTGGGAATGGATTTTGTGGTTAGCAGAACCCAGAATCCAGTTGTGATTACGGCTCTTTCCAAGTTGTATAAGGAAGTATATCCTGTCACAGCCGAACCGGATGAAACAATCAAAAACATTGGTTTTTGTGTGGCGGAATATCTCAAAATGTCAGAGTATGAACGGGATCTCATGATTGGTCGAAAAACATACGGTGGAATCCTTAATGGCACTCTGCCGGACACGGGTAATGGCATGAGAAAAGCTGTTACCAATCTCATTGATCCTTACAACGGGGATTGTTTGATTGCAGTATGCCCCGTGTGATGTTTTGGAAACTAGGGAGAGGGATTATCATATCCCTCTCCCTGGTCAAACTTTCTTTCAAAAAATAGAATTGTTATAATTAATACAAAGTGTAAATGAATAACGTTTTAATTAAATTGTGATGATATCAAGAAAAAATTATAAACTTTTGAATAAACTTGTTTGTTTGCCAACTATTTCAAATAAACAAGAAAATCAAAAAAAAGCTATAAAACTGATAGGAAAAAATCTGCCAGTATTTTTTGAAAGTGTTCAGTTTTGTAAAAATGGTTATTATTCGGAATTGTTTTATCCCACTGGTAATAAAAAGCTTTTAGATATTATCTTGGTGGCGCATGTCGATGTCGTTGAGGGAGAACAAAAACTTTTTAAATTAGTGGAAAAAAAAGACAAGCTTTTTGGAAGAGGGGTTTTTGATATGAAGGGCCCTTTGATTGCCATGATTGACGCAGTCAATAAGTTTTATCAGAAAGGTAAAAAAAATATTTCGATAGGTTTGTTAGTAACATCCGATGAAGAGCAAGGCGGTTTCAATGGTACGGGATTTATATTAAACAAGAATATTTTTAATACTAAAGTAGCAATTATTCCTGATGGTGGAGAAAATTTGAATAATTTGATAGTGGAAGAAAAGGGAGCTTTAGATGTGGAATTATCTTATAAAGGAATTTCTACTCATGTATCAAAACCTTGGAATGGAAAAAATTCTGCTGAAGAATT
>CAYTIK010000009.1:0-33600 GCA_964438025.1 uncultured Bdellovibrionales bacterium | reverse complement strand
ATAGAAAGTTCTTTTTCATCCCAATGTTGCACTTGTGGGTAGAATGTAGGATTTTGCGATTGACAAAATAGTTAAAGTATGCTACTATGTAAAATCGTACATTGACATCCAACGTTAACCCCCTAACCCTGACGCTTGTTAAGGCCCTCCATCCTTGGCAAGCTTCATTGCTCCTAACGAGCAGAAAGGAGGACACCATGGAGATGAGAATTACGGCAAGTGTGGCGGAGGCGATGAGATTCATATCCCAGTTAACTTTTACCAACATGGCGTTTACCAAGCCGGAGTTAACATCGCCAGACTGGCAATGGCCTCACCGCAAACTTCCCAGTCATATCTATTCAAGTTCTATTGATAGAAATGACAACGGGAGTGTGTGGAACTTGAGAAGAACGGTCACGTTCAGTATCAAGGATGAGATCGTCGCCAGAGTCCACCTGATCGGCATGAAGACTGATGCTAACCCAACGTTTTGGGGCGTTCACCAAGTGATTTATCTGACTCACTTGGATAAACGGAACGATCCCGATTGTTGGAAAAACATCACCTTCGAGTTGTTCGCGCTGGCCTAGCCCTTCCGCCTGCAGGCATAAAGCAGGTCACCCAGTATGAAATTTATACTGGGTTTTGTTTTGGCAAAAAATTATAAAAAGCTAATTTATTAAAGGAAAAATTATATTGATTTTTATCTTTTATGTAGCCAGATACGCCGTGTTAGGCGATGTGCCGCCCCTTTTTTTTCCTTGCGGCATTTCGCCTAACGTTCACCGATATACGAAGTTTTCCGAGCTGAAAGCGAGGAAAATTTGGGCGAGGGGCGAGCCGAGCCCCGAGCCGTATATCGCGTTGTTAGGCGAGGGTTTGCCCCGCTTACCTATATGTAAATTTATTAACAATGAGCGGGGCAAAAGCGCAGCGACCCCTTGAGTTTTAAAAAACAAACTTACCTTATTAAAAAAGAGCCCTTTTGAAATTTTTTTGTGGGTATGACATTTCTATATAATTTTGACAAATTTTTTTGTGGGCTTGACAGACTGGCAGTTTTCTGCTACACTAATTCGATACTACTCTCGGTATCAATCATAGGACATAGGAGGATGTCATGAAAAGATTATATCGCAGGTTTTTGGAATTATCGGCTATACTGAGCCTGAGCAGCGAGGAACTCAAGCAACGAGTGAGAGAGGGAACGCTTGGTTTTGGCGATTACATTTATCTCGTAGTTTACGGAATAATGTTTTTCTTTTCGTGGTTTATGGTGGTCGTCATCTATTCCCTTACAGTTCGCCCGTACAAGTGGGCGAAGAAAAATATTTTCGACGGGCGAACATCCGCATAAGTACGCCGAGATGAAATAAGGACTGAGCAGACCCTACTGCTTCCGCCAAGGAATTCCAAGGCGGTTTTTTCTTTATCAAAAAATTTCAAAAGGGCTCAAATATAAAATGAAAAAGTTTGTTTTTTAAAATTTCGCCCAACGTCCACGCATCATCTGAAGTTTTCATCCCGACTTAGCAGGACAACTTTTGTTTTCAGACAATACTTGCTTTAATTATCTCCGCCTAAACCTTCATCGGACTAAGGGATGAAAATTTGGGCGGAGGGAAAATCACATCCTTGGAATATACATTTGAGTGATTTTCCTGTAGCCAGATATGCGTTGTTATCGGATGTAGTCAAAAATCTCTTTCCTAATAAAAGAAATTTAATTTTTTGGCAATTTTATCCCTGGTTTTGTTTCCATTTTTCTGACGCGCTTTGGAAACCATCACTTTCAAAAATCAACGAAGCGATTCTTTTCATTGCCGACTGTGCTTGTTCAACATCTTGATAACTTTCTTTAATTTTGGAAGCGGAAACATATGCCTCGCCCAATTTTGATTCAGGCGGCAAATTTGTCGCACCAAGCTCATATAGTTTCGAGGCAATCTCTTCCGCAGTTTGCTTAATTTCTTCTAAGCTTCGTCGATTTCTTCCGGCGTCATCCGCATGTCTGTACAAATCAGCCAACGCCGGGTCGCTTATGGCTTCCTGCTTAGGCGTTTCGGGTTTTATGTCCATCCCCATTGTTTCAAATTTCATAGATTTTATTGATTAGTTGATTATTGCTTACATAAATTAACGAGTTATTCCGACCCGAAAATTGCCAAAAAATTAAAATATAAATTGAGAGAGATTTTTGACTATTTCCGATAACTCGTTTGTATGCGAAGTGTTTTCGCATATTGGACACGATATTGCGATTCTTGCGAATATTATGTACAATTTATTTGTGATTTAATTATAGCAAATATATCAATGGACGTCTATTTGAAAAAATTAGAAAATGAGTTAAGATTGCGAAATTATAGTCCTAAAACTGTCAAAAGTTACGTAAGTTGTGTGGCTGAATATTTGCGCGTCAAGCAAAAAAACTTTGATTTAGTTGATATTGATTTTATCAAAGAATATTTATTATCCAAAATAAACAAGGGGCTGTCTTCGCAGACCATAAATCAAAGTTTGCAAGCTATTAATTTTTTCTGCTGGAATGTTTTAAAATATCGCGGAAAAATTGATATTCGTTTTGCCAAAACTCCAAGCAAATTACCAATTGTTTTATCTAGAGATGAAATCCAATTAATACTGGCAACTATAAGTAATGAAAAACATAATCTGATGATAGCACTCGCCTATTCTGGTGGCTTGCGTGTCAGCGAAATTATTAATTTAAAAGTCAAAGATCTAAATTTAGCGGAATTAACCATTCATCTCAAGGGTGCCAAGGGAAACAAAGATCGCATCACTATTTTTCCGGAAAAATTAGTAAAGAGTATTGAAAAATTAATTTTAAATAAAAATATCAATGACTATGTTTTTGCCAGTGAGCGAGGCGGAAAACTTACCGAAAGGACCGCACAAAAAATTTTTGAGAATGCGCTTCAAAAATCCGGCATTCAGAAAGACGCCACTTTTCATTCCCTGCGCCACAGCTTTGCCACTCATCTTTTGGAAAACGGCGTGGATGTGCGCTATGTACAAGAACTTTTGGGACATGCCAATATTAGAACGACACAAATATATACCCAGGTAACCAATCCGATGCTCAAAAATATCAAAAGCCCTTTAGAATAATACTAGTATGCAGGTTTACTTAACTCTTAAATATTGCTACAATTCCCAATGATAAATAAGCATTAAAAAATCAAGAACGCTATGAAAACTCCTAAAAAATCCGTCTGCGTCATCGGTCTAGGCTATGTTGGTCTGCCTCTCGCAGTACAAGCCGCGCTTAGAGGCTATACGGTTTATGGCCTGGATAATGATCAGGAGAAAATTAAGAAAATTAATTCCGGACGGAGCCCTATTAAGGAAGAATTTTTAGAAACCAATTTTCCCAAAGTTAACATTCACGCCACTGCTGACGCTAAAGTAATCAAAAAATGCGACATCGCCATCGTCTGTGTTCCCACTCCGGTGGATGAAAAAAAACTGCCCGATTTGGCTCCGGTCAGAGGTGCCATTGAATCTATCATTCGGAATTTTAAAAAAGGTCAGCTGGTCATTGTTGAATCCACTATCAATCCGGGAGT
This sequence comes from uncultured Bdellovibrionales bacterium, assembly GCA_964438025.1. GTDB lineage: Bacteria > Patescibacteriota > Minisyncoccia > Moranbacterales > UBA2206. The sequence continues at coordinate 30,028 of CAYTIK010000009.1, read as the reverse complement.
CTGCGAAGAAGTGGTCGAGCCGATGTTTGCTGCAGCCGGCCATAAAGTCAGCAAGGATTATTATCTGGCCCATTGTCCGGAAAGAATTAATCCTGGCGATCCCAAGTGGAATGTGACCAATATCCCCCGCGTGGTGGGCGCTTTCGACAAAAACGGGCTGCAAATGGCCGCGGATTTTTATGAAAATATCGTGGACGGCCAGATTATGCAGATGAGTTCCATCCGTGAAGCCGAAGCCGTAAAAATCGTGGAAAATTCTTTCCGCGACATCAACATTGCTTTTGTTAATGAATTGGCAAAATCTTTTGATAAATTAGGCATTGATGTGGTAGAAACTATCAAAGGCGCGGCTACCAAACCTTTTTCTTTTATGGCGCACTGGCCCAGTTGCGGCGTCGGCGGGCATTGCATCCCCGTTGATCCTTATTATCTCATCGAAAGAGCCAAACTTTCCGGTTTTGACCATGAATTTATGAAAATCGCCAGAAAAATCAACTTGTCTATGCCTAGTTATACCATCAAGCTTTTGCAAGATGCTCTCAATGAAATTGGTCTGTCCCTTAAAGGAACTACCGTAGGCGTTCTCGGCCTTTCTTATAAAGCCAATGTTTCCGACCTGCGCGAATCCCCCGTCAAGGAATTGCTTAAACTGCTTAAGGAAAATAAAGCCCAGACTCTAGTCTTCGATCCTTATGTTTTGGAAAAATCCACTGTCAAAAATTTGGCGGAACTTTTTAAAAAATCGGATGCTATTCTTTTGGCTACCGATCATGATGAATTTAAAAAGATCGATTCTAAACTTTTTCAGAAATACGGCATTAAAGTTATTATTGACGGCAAAAATTGCTTAGACAAGGACGCTATCAAAAAATTAGGCATTATTTATAAAGGCATTGGAAGATAATTAGACTTATTTTGCCCCGCCTATTTTAAAGAGGCGGGGTTTTACTTTTAGCCACTTCTGGGTTATAATTTAGCCAGAATTAATCAATCAAAAAACATGATTAGTCTTATCAAATTTATCATTTGGATGGTCGGACTGGTGGTTGTTTCCGCCTTTGTTTTGAACTATTTCGGCTACGAAGTAAACCGAAACTATTTTCAGGAAAGCAAAGCGGAATGCGAAAAAAGATTGACTGATTGCGGCAAGCAATTTGTCGAGCAGGGTACCAAAAACGCCCAGTGCGATTTCAATTGCGTCGATCCGAAATTAATCATCAAAAAAAAATGACATCGTTTCTACGATGTCATCCCGGACTTGATCCGGAATCCAGAAACTAATTAATTTACTGGATTCCTGTTTTCACAGGAATGACAAATGTTTATGAAACTAGTTATTAACCTCCCCGCTTTTAACGAAGCCGCCAAAATCGGAGAAACTATCCGCCAAATTCCCTGGCAAATTAAGGGCGTTGATGAAATTTTCATCCAGATAATTGATGATGGGTCAAAAGATAAAACCGCGGAGATTGCCAGAGAAGCCGGAGCTAACGAAGTTTTTTCCCATTCTCTTAATCGTGGCATTGGCGTTACTTTTCGTACGGCGGTGGAAAGAGCTTTGGAAAACGGCGCCGATATCATGGTTAATATGGACGCTGACGGGCAATTTAATGCGGAAGATATAGTTAAATTAATCCGACCAATCATTGAAAAACGAGCGGATTTAGTCAGCGCTTCCCGTTTCGGCCAGAAAAAAGCCGATAATATGCCTAGAATAAAGTATTTTCTCAATAAAACCGCCGCTTGGATAATTGGAAAATTTATGAATCATCCGATTGATGATTTGACTTGCGGCTTTCGGGCTTACAGCCGGGAGGCTCTGTTAAGGCTTAACCTCTCTGGTGGCTTTACTTATACCCAAGAAGTGATTATTGATGCTATTGGAAAGAATTTGAAAATTGAATGGATTCCAACAACCGTCACTTATTTTGGAAATCGCCAATCGCGCGTCGTGAAAAATATTTTTAACTACGTTGGCAATAGTGGAAAAATAATTTTGAAAACTGTCCGCGATGTCCGGCCGATGCGCTTTTTTGGCATCCCGGCTATATTTTTAATCATTACTTCTTTTGTTTTCTTTGCTTATTTCTTAGTTATGTATCTGGAGACTCTGAAAATTACCCCTTATCGCAATATCCTGCTTTTAGCTGTTTCGCTTTTTTTAGTCGGTATCCAGTTCTTAATTTTCGCTTTTATCGCCGACATGATTAAAACCACCCGCAAAAGCATCGAAGACCAGACCTATCTAATTAAAAAAGAAAAATATAATAAACGCTGAGAATATTCTAATTGTTCTAATTGTTGAAATGTTTCTGATAAAAAATTGCAAGGTTTGATAAAATAAAGAAGCATCTAGAACACCTAGAACACCTAGAACACCTAGAACTTAATGAAGATCTTGTTTATTTCCCGGGCTTTTCCTCCGGTTATCGGCGGTATTGAAAACCAGAATTATGAGCTGTCTTTGTGGCTAAAAAAAATCAGCCGGATTAAGACTATCGCCAATCGTTTTGGGAAAAAATTTCTGCCATTTTTCCTTCCCTATGCTTTAATCAAAGGCCTTTTTTTATTAAGAAAATATGATGTTGTTCTTTTAGGCGATGCCGTGCTCTCTCCGCTAGGCTGGATTCTAAAACTTTTTTATAACAAACCGGCCATTTCCATCGTTCACGGACTAGATCTCACTTACCCCTTGAAAATCTATCAAAAACTTTGGCTCCAATTTTTTGTTAAAAAAATGGATAAGCTGATCGCCGTCGGCCACGAAACTATCGAAGCTGGAGTGCGCCGGGGCATTCCTCGAGATAAATTCGTTTTTATTCCCAATGGCATTGATACTAAAAAATTCCTGGAATGGCATAGGCGCAAGGAATTGGAGGAGCTTGTCGGAGAAAGCCTGCAAGGCAGAAAAATCCTGCTCACTACCGGCCGTTTAGTCCCTCATAAAGGCGTGGCTTGGTTTTGTCAAAGAGTTGTTTCCCGTTTGCCGGACAATGTTTTATATCTTGTTGCCGGAGACGGAGAAAGAAGAAAATTTATTGAAAAAATTATCCGAGTAAAAAAACTGGAGAAAAAAGTCAAATTACTCGGCAATGTAAGTTTTAAAGAATTGAAAATTTTATATAATACCGTTGATTTGTACATTCAGCCAAATATTAAAATACCCGGTACCATGGAAGGCTTCGGTTTAGTCGTCATTGAAGCGGCCTCTTGCCGGCTACCGGTCATTGCTTCCCAACTGGAAGGGCTTAAAGACGCCATTAGTGAAGGTAAAAACGGTTTTTTTGTGGAACCATCTAATGCGGAAGTTTTTATAGAAAGAATCAATCATCTTCTATCTCAAGACGATTTCCGCCTGGAATTCGGGGAAAAAGCCCGCCGCTACGTGGAAGAAAATTTCAGCTGGGAGAAAATCAGCCAGCAATATTTAAAAGAAATAAAATTGGTAATTTCAAAATTTTAATTAATTATTCAATATTCTTAATTCTATATTCCTATTCTGAATTCACAATTCTAAATTCTTTAATAAAATATGTTTCAATTTGTCCAATCCCAACTAATATTTTATATCGCTATCGCTCTGGTCTTGTTCCTCCCCGGCTATTCTCTGCTTTTAGCTATTTGGGGTAAAAGCAAGGTTTTAAATCTGCTGGAAAAATTCATCCTCTCCTTCGGTTTAAGCATAATTTGCGTTGATTTTATATTTTTTCTCTACTCGCGCTTAACATTGCCCATTAATCGCCTTTCCGCTTTTTTGGGAATACTTTTATTCTCTGCCATTGCTTTTTTTATTTATAAATGGCGCAAATTTCCCATTGAAACAATCACTGCTGATGAAAATCTTTTTCAATTTTCCAAAATTCAATTCAGCTCTATTCTGTTATTAATTTTTTTGGCGTTTTTTATTAAAACTGCCTTCCTTTCGCAAACCGTTTTGCCCACCGCTACCGACATGGGACATCATATGTATTGGGCTAAGTGGATAACCGAAAAGCAGGCTCTACCCGATTATGGCGGCCTACCGGATTTTATTATCGGCGAACATGTTATTTTTGCCGTTATCAGCCTCCTAAGCGGCTTGAGTTTCTTTTCCGCCTTCCCTATTTTGACGCTTTATTTGATTAATATTTTCGGCCTGCTGACTATTTTTATCCTGGTTTTAAGGATTTTTCAGAAAAAACAAATTGCCTTACTGGTATTGTTTTTATTGGGAGTGCTTTTCGCTATCGCTTCTCCGCAAGCTAAATTCATCAGTGGCGGCGTAATTGGAAACTTATTGGGTAATTTATTAATGCCACTGACTTTTTATTTTTTCTTCCGTTTTTCCGAATTGCTTTTTACTAAAAATCAGAAAAAACTGGCGCGAACTTTTTTAGCGCTGGCGCTTTTTTCCGTTTTCGGACTTTTTTATACGCATCATTTGACCGCGTTTCTTTTTCTCTTTATTTTCAGCCTAACTTTTTTATTTTATTTAGCCATCAATTTCCAAAAGGTCTGGAAAATATTAGCCGTTTCTTTTAAGGCGCTCTTTTCCCTCCGAGTTTTTCCTGTGATATTATTTGGTTTAGTTTTTTTCCTGCTGATTCTTACGCCTAACTATTTCAGTTTATCAGCCACGCAAACAGCCGTTGGTGCGGCCGTTAAAGCCACCCGCACCGGCTTGGATTTGAACAATATCCGTTCGGCTGTTGGAGAAGCTCGCTTAGCTTTAGGCGCCGTGGGGTTTTTGCTTTTACTATTAGCTCTACGTAAAAACAAAGAGAATTTCGGTTTTATCTTAATTTCTTCCTGGGCTTTGATGCTTTATATTATGTCGTCTTATCCCAAATTACTTTTCATTAATCTGCCTAGCTCTCGTATTGGCAACTATTTGACCTATCCCCTAGCCATCCTTAGCGCCTATGCCCTTTTTCAAATTTTTCGAAAATTAAAAAATAATCTTTCTCCTAATCTAGTTAAAATAGCTTTGAGCTTAATCTTGATTTTTGTTTTGCGCGAAGGTATCAGCGATTCCGTGCAAGCTTTTAAAATCAATAATGAATCGTCGGAATTAGTCCAAACTTTCGGTGCCTCTGATTATGTCGCGAAAAATTTAAATGAAAAAGATGTGGTACTGAAAGATCATAATTATTTGACTGGCGATGCTTGGATTAAACTATTTTTTATGCGCGACTATAAATTCCCGCTTTCGCGCGGTTATTTCCAACGCTACGCAGATCCGACTAATCCCCGTGAAACTTGTACGCTTCAAATGATTTCCAATCCGGGAGGTGAAGCGGCTAAAAATTGCTTTACGGAAACTAATGTTGATTTCATTATGGTTAATCCTAATTTTGACAGCGGCCAATTCCATCGACTCTCCAATTTCAATCAGGTTTATTCCAATTCTCATATCGTAGTTTTTTATAAAAACAATTAATATGCAACAATCATCTAAAATAATTTATTTTATTATCACTCTTTTTGTCATAAGTTCAATTTTTCTTTTTTGGCAAAGCGACCAAGGACTCAATCCAGACTATCAAAAAGACTGGTGGGCGGTTTCTTTTCAGGATGCCAAAAACACCGATTTATCTTTTACCATCGAAAATCACAGCGCCAACGATAATTTCTCCTTCGAAATAATTTCCGAAAAAGAAACGCTTCAAAAAAGCGACATTGCAGTCGCCCGGGGAGAAAAAAAGAATATTACCGTAGATTTGAGTAATTTAAAAAATAAAATTATCGTCCGAGTTTCCGACGGAAAAACCAGTCAGGAAATATACAAAAATTTATAAACCACTCCTTGTCATCCTGAGCGAAGTCCCGAGTATTCGGGACGGAGTCGAAGGATCTAATTAGATTCCTCGGCAAGCTCGGAATGACAAGTTGAAAAAGATTTTTGACAAATAAAAAAAAGGGGGCAGGAGACGCAAGTGATGGTGATTCGATGAACCACGCAAACCTTGTCTACACTGCCCCCGTACCGTCAGAATAATATCTGAAACTTGTGTCCCAGTCTCCTCTTGGAGGAGACTGGGATTGATATGGATAAGGGAAGAAAGATTCGGAAGTGTGCGCGATGCGCTTTCACTTCATCGCACATCTGGATTAGAACCAGATATTTCTTCCCATTGATTTTGGGGCAACCGGCAAAGGAACGCATGCGGTATAATTACCCGCTAAAATGCTCTCTTCCGGCCACCTTTTTAACTATATTATAAAGAGCCAATATTACTAAGCTAGCATGTTTTCCCCTTTTTGTCAACAAGTTCGAATAATAATACCTAATATAAGCCTCAAATAACCTAAACTTCGAATTTAACCCGTTAACTCGCTAACGCGTTAATTCAATAATAATACAAATGAAGAAAATCCTTTTAGTCACTCGCCCAATAGCTCCTCCTTGGGACGAAGCGTCCAAAAATTTCGCTTTTTATCTGGCTAAAAATACGTCCGGATTTCAAGTTGGACTTTTAACCAACGGAATTTTACCCAATCTCCCGGAAAATATTATCCAAAAACCAATTTATCAGTCCAACTATTTTGGCCTGTGGCAAAAATTCCAATTATTACTCAACCTAAAAAAACTAAAAAAAGATTTTACTGTTCTGCATTTTCTTTTCACGCCAACCAAATTGAATTCTTTCTGGCTTAAAGATTTAACTAAAAATTCCAGTGTTAAAACCATCCAAACTGTCGCCACTTTAAGAGAAGATTTATATTCAGATGCGGAAATTAAGTCTTTGCTTTTTGGCGATTGGATTATCACCTATTCCGATTATGCTAAAAATAGACTCAACCAATTGGGTTTCAACAATATTGAAAGAATTTATCCGGGCATTGACCTCAATGAATATCAAAAAAAAGAGAAAAATTCAGAATTGATGCAAAAATATGGTTTCAAAAATGACGATTTTATCATCAATTTTACCGGCGAATATTCCCGTTTAGGCGCGATTGATGATATTGTGGCCGCTTTTGCCGAAATTGCACCCCAAATCCCCCAAGTTAAATTATCTTTAGCCGTCAGATTAAAAAATTCCCAAGACCAAGCTAAAAAAATGGAAATCCGGGAAAGATTAAAAAAAATAAATCTTCTGAACCGCGTCGCTTTTCATGATGACGGAAATTACGCCATGTCGGATATTTATAATCTTTGCGACTTGAGTCTTTTTCCGGTGCGCAATATGCAAGGCAAATTCGATATCCCGCTCGCTGTTATCGAAGCTTTTGCCTGTGAAAAACCAGTCATCATTTCCGACCTGCCGATTTTAAAAGAAATCGCCAAAGAAGATAATTCTGTTATAATAAAAGCAGGCGACATCCAACAACTCGTCGCAAAAATATTAGAATTATATAATTCACAGAATATGCGGTTGCAACTGGGATTAGCGGCTCGAAAATTTACGCAAGAGAATTTTGATATTCAAAAAATTGCCTTCAAATATCAAGAGCTTTACCAAAAAATTTAATAAATAAATATTTTATTTTGATGTAAAATCCCGCATATGCAAGATTTTACATATCCAAGTAATAACAGAATTAATTATTTTTATAAATATGTCCGATATAATTTCCCCATCTTATTCTAAGAGACTTCGGACCGCCAAAATGAAAGTTCCGGCGATTTTTCATATTTCCGATAATTTAATGCCTAATGATGCTACGATTCGGGAAATTGAAAACGTGGCTTCTTCGCCTTATGTTTTCCATCATATTTCCGCCATGAGCGATGTCCACAGTAAAAAAGGCCGCAAAAATCCCACCGGCACCGTCGTCGCTTCGGAAAAATATCTGCTGCCCCAAATCAATGACACCGCCCCCAACTGCGGCATGCGTTTTTTGAAAACTAATCTAACCGATGCCGACCTGGTTCCGGAAAAAATTGAAAAGCTTTTCACAGAATTAGTGGAAGTTATTCCCACTAAAAAATATATCGGCACCGAAATCCCCTTTCAATTGGTTATGGACATCTGCCGGAAAGGCGTCGCGCCGGTCAAAAAATTTTTCGAAACCCGGACGAAAAATGAAATTGAAAATTCTTTCGAGCAAGGCAATTTTTTCGGGAAAGAGGATATTTCCGAAAGAGACATCCTGGATTCTATTCCCCGACTTTTTTTGCAAATTGGACGTTATCGTCTGGGAATTTTAGGCGCCGCCGGCAATCATTTTTTGGATTTAATGCAAGTGACCGGCATTAAAGACCCGGTTTTAGCCGAAAAGCTCGGCGTTTATAATGGACAATATATCTTCCTTTTACATACCGGTTCTGGACTTTTAGGCCAATATGCTTCCTATTTTTACACTCCCAAGGAAAAAGAGCATTTCAGCCAAAAAATCATCCTGCGATGGGGAGAAATGACTTTCGATTCCCAGAAGAAAAAAGTTTACAAAGCTTTAGCACAAAAAATTAAACAATTTAAAAACAGCGAGGAATTTTTTGCTTACTACAATAATAGCTTGGAAGGTGGAATGTTTTTGACCGCGCACAACGCGGCTGCCAACCAGGGTTTCGCTAATCGCGCTATCCTCACTCATCAATTGGACCAGGCGATTGAAAAAATTCTTGGTGTCAATCCGGAAATGGATCTGCTTTATGATATGCCGCACGTTTTTATCCATCGCGAATCGCATTTCGGGAAAGATTTATGGATTCATCGCAACGGTTCGGTGCGCGCCAATGGTCCGGCTCGGATGGCGAATCATCCGCTTTTCTCCCAGACCGGCGAACCGGTCTTTATCCCCTCTTCCATGAGCACGCCGGCTTATTTGGGCGTCGGCACTGATGAAAATGAAGCCACTTTTTTCTCAGCCAGCCATGGCACCGGCCGCCGGCGCATTCCGGAAGCCAGTAAAGCGGAAAATAAAAAAGCGTTTTTGGAAAAAATGGCCAAGCAAGGCATAAAACTTTTCAACGCTAAATCCAAAGGGGTGGTTCTGCAAGACAGTTCGTATTATAAAGATGTGGAGGAGGTGATTAGCGGCATGGAAGCCAACAAAATTATCAAGACCGTAGCTAAAATGGAACCGGTAGCAGTGTTGATGTACTGATTTCTTTACGAATTACGAATTTTTTACGAATATACGAATAAATAAATAATAAATTGGTATATTAGTATTTGATTGGTAATTAGTAAAAATACGCATGAAATTGATAACAATCTCCGGCCTCGACGGTTCCGGCAAATCAACGCAAATAAAATTATTGCAATCTTATCTTGAATCCCAAGGTAAGAAAGTTTTTTATTTCCACGCGATCCAGTTCAGCTTAGCTAATATTTTAAAAAACCAATACTATAAATTATTGCGTACGCCAAAAAATATAGTATCCAATGAAACATCCAGTGTCGGAGTAACCAAAGCTAATTGGCTACAAATAATTTTACGCCGTATTTTTTTAATGATTGATTTACTGCGTTTTAAATTATTACGTAACAAATTACGTAATAAAAACTATGATCACATCCTTTCCGACCGCTATTTCTACGACAGCGTTATTAATATTTATTATTTATCTAAAAATAAAAAGGCTTTGCCTTGTGAAAAATTTATTCCTCGGCCTGATTTAGCCATCTATCTTGAAATGAATCCGGAAAATATCATGCAACGGGAACGAAAGCCGGACCAAGGCTTGGAATATCTGAAAAGGAAAGAGTCTCTATATTCCAATATTTCGAATAAATGGAATCTAATGACTATTGACGGCAATAGACTGCCAGAAGAAATTTTTTCTAACCTAAGAGAACTCTTATGAATTTAGCCAAATCCGCCCTGTGGGTTGTAATTTCGGAAATCATTTTCAATCTTTCTAGTTATGTGGTCCATAGTTTCGTCGGCCGGATTTTAGGCCCGGCTGATTACGGCCGTTTTGCTTTGGTTACTACGCTCACCACGATGGTCGTCATTCTCATCGGCCGGGGCATTCCAACCGCTATGACCAAATATTTAAGCGAAGTTTTTGCCAAAAATCCGGGCCTGGTTCCGGCCATCAAGCGCCAAGCGGCTAAAATGCAATTTTTTCTGATGGGTGGTATCACCGTGCTTTTCTTTTTCTCCGCTCCACTTATCGCGTGGGCGCTTAACGATCCTACTTTAACTCCCCTTTTCCAATTATCTTCCCTGATTATTCCCGCCTGGGCTTTGACTTCTTTTTATGTCCAGTATTTCATCGGCTTGCACGAATTCAATATCCAATCGATCTTAAAAACCAGCCGCTCGCTTTTCCGCATCATTTTTGTCATTGCGCTGGCTTATTTTTTCGGGGTGGGCGGTTCGGTGTCCGGTTATATTCTCGCTCCGCTTTCTCTTTCTCTTTTGGCTATCATCATTGATAAATTTTGGATTGCCAAGAAATATCCAGCCGGATCCAAAGAAATTTTTCCGGCCAGAAAATTATTGGACTATGCCTGGCAGATAATTATTTTCTTTTTAGCTTATGAACTGCTGATCAGTATTGATTTATATCTGGTCAAAGGTATTTTGCGCAATGACCATCTGGCCGGTATTTATAACAGCGCCTTGACCATCGGCCGCATCCCCTATTATCTTTTCTCCGCCCTGACTATTATGATTTTGCCGATTATTTCCAAGAGCACGGCCGAAGGCAATCACGACAAAACCTACCAAATCATTAGCTGGTCGCTACGCACGATGCTGATTCTTCTTTCTCCCATTATTATTCTCATGTCTTATTTTTCCACTCCGCTCATTAAACTTTTTTACAGCGCCGCATATCTGGAAGCGGCTGCTCCCATGGCTATTTTAGTTTATGGCGTCGGCTTTTTGACTATTTTTTACGTTCTAAGTTTCATTATGAACGGCGCCGGCAAAACTAAAATTCCCATGGTTATTTCTCTTTTCGGTGTAGTTTTGAATACTGTTTTAAATTATATTTTGATAAAAAAATACGCCCTTTCTGGTTCCGCTTGGGCCATTTCTATCACGTCTTTTATCGCGATGCTCATCATGCTTTTTTATCTTTATCGGGAATTCAAAGTGGCTTTTGTTTTTAAAAGCCTGCTCAAAATTTCCCTAGCATCAGTTATCCTTTATTTCGCTTGTCGAATTTTCCCACCAGAAGGATTAATATTTGTTCTCTGGTCTTTTATTCTCTTCGCTGCCTATCTAATTATCCTTTATTTATTAAAAGAGTTAACCAAAAAAGATTGGGATTATCTGTCGGACATAATCAAACGAAAAAAATCCGGAGAAATTGAAACTAATTTGGAAAATAATTAAACTTTTTATGCCAACAAAATTTCCCTCTGTTGCATTACTTCTAATTGTTTTTTTTGTTTTTTCCGCCCAAATTTCACTGGGCGCCAGTTATGATTTTTATGTGGATGAAAGCTATGCAGAAGATGACGCGGACGGCAGCGAAGATAAACCCTATGAAACTTTAGAAAAAGCGCTGGCAGAAACTAGTCCCGGTGATAAAATTTACCTCAAAAACGGAACGTATATCGGCAATGTTGTTTTGGAAAAAGACGTGGAACTTTACGGACAAGATAAAAACAAGACCATCATTGAGGGCAGCGGCATCCATTCAGTGATAACCGCCAAGGAAAATAATCTGTTAAAAAATCTGACTATCCAAGGCGGTAGTACCGGCATAACTGCCGAAGGGGAAATAAAAATAACCGATTGCAAGATTCAATCCGCCTCTAAAAAGGGCATTGATTTATTAGAAGGTAGCGCCACCTTAACTTTGGAAAATTCCAAAATCACTAAAAACGGCAAGGGACTTTATATCCAAAAAGGCCGGGATGTTTTTCTCTCCGGGAATGAGATAACTAATAACAAAGAAGAAGGAATTGATTTTAGGGAAAAGGTTAGCGGTACTGTTGATAACAATTATATCGCCGGAAATGGAGAAGGCGGGATAGAAATCGTGGTTGGCAGTTCCAATGTTTTAATAAAAAACAATCAGATTAAAAAGAATAAGGCTAGCGGCATCGCGGCTCAATTTTATTCTCAAGCTAAAAAAACCGGAGAAATTACCATCAAAAAAAATACCATAAGCTTAAACGGCGCTTACGGCCTTACCTGCAAAGCGCCCAGTGGAGATGATTATTCCAAAAGTTATTGGAATAAGTCTTTGGAAATTTCAGAAAATAAAATTGAAAATAACAAGGGCAAGGCTATCGCCGGTTCTTGCAAGATAATCGAAGCCGTAACCAAGGAGGAAGAAGAAGAGAATACAAAAATTGAAAGCGCGACATCGTGGCAGGAACCATCTGAAACAGAGTTGGAGGCTGAAATAAAATTACAACAACAAGAGGAGGAAAAACTCCGGCAGATTCAAAGGGAAGAAAAAGAGCAAAAATTAAATAAACTGGTTGAAGAAAATTCCTTCAACTTTATAGATACTCGCGACAAAACCAACCCTCTCTTGCAGGAAATCCAGAAAAATCATAAAATAAAATATTTTTTATACGGGACTGATTTCCCGGAAGTACGGACAGCGAAGGAATTTTTAGCTAAAATAACTGCTGAAAAAAATTCATTAGAACAGTCTTTGCTGGAATCGGAAGAAATAAAAAATTCCCTTGCCTGGGAAAAAACTTTGAACTTAAAAAAAGAAATGGAAACCTTTACCGCGGCCGGCGAAGCAGCTATCGCAGAGCAAGAAAATAAATTCAGCCTATTTGGCTGGCTGATAAAAATCCTGAATCGCTAATGCTTTTAAAAACAAAAAATCTAAGGACGGCTCTTGGATTTTTTGTTTGATTGCTAATTTTCTTGGTTTTCGCCTTCCGCTTCGGAAAAAATTTCTTCCCAGCGGTATCTTGCCGGCACTCCCGACCGGCTTGTATTTTTGTTTACAGCCGCATTCTTAACTTCCATGGCCGTGACTGCTTCCTTTTTAGGTGTTAACTCAAACAGAACTAATGTTCCAACCGGAGTTTCTTTTTTAATTTCATAACTGGTTTGATATTTTCCCAGCCGCTTCTCCAGATTAGCGGCCGCTCCGTAAATCAGGAAATAATTGGCGTTTTGATAGACTTCTTTATTGAGAACATTTTTGAAATTATCGCTTCTGATATTTTCCTTCTCCAGATTATACATGAAAGCTCGTTCGTAAAACGGTTCGCTTTCGATATAAACCGGATAATTATTTTTTTGATATTCTTCTTTAATCAAATTTACTATTTTGTATTGCTGTTCCAGCGTTACCCGGGTATTTTCTTTCAAAAACCTATCCGGCTCTATCGCAAAATTTTCTAAAGGCGCTCTGGCGTATTCGCTGAAGCGCTGCTGGGTTTTTATCAGGTTGGAACCTGCTAAAACAGCAACTATGATGCCGATTAAAATTATAGATTTTTTTGCAGCTATTTTTTCCTGGATAAATTCCAAAATCAAGCCCAAAAAAATTAAGGGTAAAGCGCTGATTACCAGGAAGAATCTCGGAGAAATGTCGAAAGCCAGTGGCATAAACAATCCGAAAGCGACGCCGAGCCAGAGGGAATTCAAGATTAGGAAATTTTTTCTAGCTTCTCTTTTTTCGGAAATCAGTTTTCCCAAAAGCAGGATTATTCCCATAAGATACATTAGCCCCGAAATAATTCCGTAAGTGAAATAGCTTTTATTTTTCTCATTAAAAGCAACTGAAGCTTTGTTCGTCAGATCCATCTTGGGAAACTCCCCTCTTTGGCCGGTTAAGATTAAAAAATGCCCCAGTGAATTTTCTTTGATATTACGAAAGGCCTTTTCCCAAAGCTTATGGGTATTTTTGGTTGATTTTACTTGGACAACTTTTCGGAATTGCTTGATGTTATCTCCTCCGGTCATAAAATCATTAATAACGGCAGGAGAATAAATTATTAAAATAGAGGCTAAGGATAAAATCCAAAAGACTAATTTAATTTTTGGCCGTTTTATGATTAAATAAAGCGCAAAAATAATGGGAAGAGAAACGAAAGCCAAAAAATGCATCTGAGTCGCGATAGCCAGGGAAATTGCAGAAAAAACAAGCCAGCGGCCTGGGTTTTTTTCTTCATTTTTCGTGGCTTTCAGGAGAAAATAGAAAGTTAAAAGCGTGAAAAGGGGTAAAGAATTTGGATTCCAGCTGAAACGGGAATAAATCACCAAAAACAAAGAAGTGCCAAACAGTAAAAACAGCCCCAACGATATTTTTTTGTCAAAATATTCCCGGCTAAATAGATAGAAAATCGGCATAGCTAAGAGGCCAAAAAGCATAATAATTACAGCCATTCCCGAGGGCGTGTTTCCAAAAATAAGTGCGCTTAAATATTTAAAGTAATAAAAAACCGGGCCAAGGCGCAGGAAAGATCCGGCGGCTTTCGGCCCCAAGAGAGGTAAATTGCTAGCACCTTCTTCGTAGGCTAAATCAATGACTTTGGCATCCCGGGATTGATCCAGTTCAAAATGCAGCCAGTCCGAAAAATGATAAGCGCGCAAAAAGATGCCAAGCGCGAAAATAAGCGCCAAGAGCAGAAAGAATATTTTTTTCCGGTTTGACATTTAAGCTGTTCTAATTAGAATTAACTTATGCACTTAGATTCTATTACACCTGAGAAAAGTAATCAATGGTGGAAAAAAATTGTCTTGTTGGGACTGTTCTTTTTTTTAGTGGGCTTAGCTTTTTATATTTTCAAATTTTATCAGTCTTACCAGACGATATCTGATCTGTATGTTGATAATCACTACCAAGGCTGGCTCAAGCTGGGATCGGAAAAATATCCTTATGCTGATCTGTCTCAGGCTTTTCAAGCCGCAACTAAGAAAAAAGCTGGCCTGCCGAAAATTCATCTGCAGAATGGGGAATACGCTGAAAACATTGTAATACCGGAAAACATGGAAATTCACGGAGAAAGCCGCGATGGCGTAATTGTTAGGGGCAGCGATCCTCTATTGCCAACTGTTATAATGAAAAATAATTCCCGGCTAGACGGTCTAACTGTAATCGGCGGCTTTGTCGGCATTTCCGCTGAAGAGCAAGCTACTATTGAAGATTGTTCCGTCAAAGAATTTAAAAAAATAGGTATTGACGCCCGGCCTTCCGGTTCCGAAATCATTGTTAAAAATTCAGAGATTTTTAACAGTTCCGGCAAAGGTTTTTATATCCAAAGCGGTAGAAAAATACAAATAATCGGCAATAATGTCCATGCCAATAAAGAAGAAGGGATAGATTTGCGGCAAGAAGTTTCCGGAGAAATAAAAACCAATAATATTTACGCCAACGAAGAGAGCGGCATCGAACTGGTCGTGGGCAGATCCTCCCTGCAGATTGAAGAAAATAATATCTGGGACAACGGCGCCAACGGCATCACCTGCCAATATTACGCAGAAATGCCGGAAAAAGGCTCCATTCTCATCCGCGGAAATTACATCAAGGCGCTGGATGCGGAAAAATATACCGTTTCCGTCAAGAGCCCATCCGGTGGAGAAGGGCGGATAAAAAACTACTGGAGAGATTCCGTGACCATCGCCGCTGACAATGTTATGGAAGGCGTAATCAAAACCAGATCTTTGGAAATCACTAAAAAATAAGCTATACCTATGTTTAAAAAAATTATTTTCTTAAATCCTGTTCTGAATAAAAAGGTCGCTTTCCTTTTTTCTTTCCTTTTTCTGGCTAATTCTCTTTATTATGCTTACCATGCCATTTTCACCCCTTTTATCCCCCAGGTGATTAATTGCCGCCTGATTTACTTATTCTTGATCGCGCTTTTTGCGCTAGCGGCTTTCCTAAAAGATCCAAGCGAAAAAATAGACTGGAAAAAAATACTGGAAGTTTTTATCTTAATACTTCTGCCTTCGGCCATTTTGATCGCTTTCGGTTATTTCAACCATCCGGCCAAATTTAAAAATCCTGCCCGCGCTTTCGCCAATCTGATTATCATGGCTGCCAGTTTCATTTTTTTCCTGAAACTTTTCCGCTCCGGAAAAATGGGCGATTTCTTGGCGGGAATCAGAAAGAAAGAATCTTCGCCAGCGGACAAAAAAACCAATTTTTTTATCATCGTCGTCCTCTCTCTGGTGGTAATATCCAATCTGGCTTTCGGCTGCTACCATCTGGCCAAATTTGCCGCTGTTGACGAACCGCTCTGGACCTTCGACCGCATTCCCAAATTTTGGAATAATGCGCTGGACGGCGAATGGCAAAAAACCATGATTAGCGACAAGCCCGGTATCACCGTCGCGGCTTTATCCGGGATGGGCATGCTTCAGGTTAATCCCAAAGAATATGATCTCGCAAAGAAGGAAGGAGAGATTAGATTTTTCTTAAAAAATATCGAGGAAATGAATTTCCCCATGCGCTTTCCCATTCTTTTCTTTAATGCTCTAATGTTGGTTGTTTTTTATTTTTTTATAGCCAAACTGCTGGACAAGTACAACGCCATTCTAGCGGTTATTTTCATCGGATTTTCTCCAATCCTCCTAGGAATTTCCCGGATAATAAACCCGGATTCCATTTTCTGGGTCTTTTCCACCTTGTCGCTTTTGGGCTACTTTTTATTTCTCAAAAATCAAGAAAAAAAATATCTATTTTTCGCGGCTATTTTTTTGGGTTTTTCTCTTCTGACTAAATACATCGCTAATTTCTTTTTTGTTTTTTATTTCGCCATGATCTTCCTCAATTTTATTCTGAACGAAAAAACGCATTCGAGCTGGCCTGAATATTTTAAAAAATCCCT
The DNA here is from genome assembly GCA_964438025.1 of uncultured Bdellovibrionales bacterium. GTDB lineage: Bacteria > Patescibacteriota > Minisyncoccia > Moranbacterales > UBA2206. The sequence goes on along the minus strand of CAYTIK010000009.1, from coordinate 13,385 downwards.
CTGGGATTATCTCGCCCTTGTCTATCTTTCCCTGCTGACTTTTTTTATTTTTCTGCCGGCAGCTTGGGTAGATTTGGGCAGAATTGCCGAGGCCACAATTTTTTCTGAAGCTTTTCTGAAATTTTGGCAGATATTTTTTATCGTCATTTTGGCAGTTTTGGGAGAAATTTATTTACTGAAAGGGAAGCTTTCCCTCATTATTCTGGACTATCTTTCCAAAAAAAGAGCTGTTCTTGTCAAAATTATCAGCTTGTTGTTTTTATCAGCGATCATCTTATCCGCCGCCAATGTTTTATTCGGTATGGGCTGGGTAAATTTTGAAACGATCCTGGCCTCTCCCAAGTCTTCCATCATAAATCCCGAGAATATCGCGGGCGCTTTTCTGGCAAATTTCTATCCTCTAATTTTCGGCATCCATCCTCTGGCTTTTTTGCTGATGCTCGCCGCTCTACTGGGATTATTTTTTAAAAAACTACCCGGAGAAAACGATATTTGGATTGCCTCTCTGGCGCTTTTTATCTTCTTTTATTATGTGGCTTGTTTTTTTAGCAATCTCGGCGCGACTGTCAGATACCAGATAATCATTTACCCGCTGGCCTTTATCCTCTCTTCTCTGGGTTTAAATCTTTTGCTGAAAAATTTTGGAGAAAAAACGAAATTTATCTTCTTTGGAATTACGGCGGTTTTTTTGCTTTTCAGTTTGAACAATATTAAGCCGTTCTACTTCAGCTATGCGTCCGAATTCCTGCCGAAAAATTATGTTTTAAATCTAAAAGACATGGGCGATGGCAGCTATGAAGCAGCCGGTTATCTAAATGCCCTGCCCGATGCTAAAAATCTCACGATCTGGACTGATAAGCGCGGGGTCTGCTATTTTTTTCAAGGCGGCTGCCTGGACACTTTTGAACTGAACAAGGGCATCCGGATAGACTATTTTGTCGTTTCTGCCAGCCGGCAGAGCCGGACAGTCAGACATATCCCCTATAAAGGCCGCCACAATGATTTTGAAATTGAAGTGGATAAAATTTACGAACTGGATAATTACGACTACCGGCTGAATATCGGCGGCCGGCCGAATAATTTTATTAAAATATTTTCCTACGAAAAATTAAAAACTGGGATTGAAAATTAAGCTTCTTAAATTTAAAATGGCTGCGCTAAAAAACAAAAAAACAATAATTATTTTTATTGCTCTTACCTTCCTTCTTTTAAGCTTGGGATTTTTTCTGAAAAATAAATATGCCCAAAGGGACGACATCAAAAACACGGATTACGTGGAAGATAAAATAAGTGAAGCGCCTTTTACCATGCCGCTTCTTAACCGGCCGCAATTTCCTAAAAATATTTGCAATATCAAAGATTACGGCGCCATCGGCGATGGGATCTTTGTAAATACCCGGCCGATCAAAGAAGCCATCGCGGATTGTTTCCAAAAAGGCGGCGGAAAAATAATCTTTCCCAAAGGGAAATGGCTCACCGGCCCAATTCATCTTAAAAGCAACATTAACCTTTATCTTGACAAAAATTCGGAAATTACATTTACCTCCAATCTGGATGATTATTTGCCGGCTGTTTTTACCAAATTCCAAGGGATGGAATATTATAATTTTTCTCCTCCGATTTACGCCAAAGATTGTGAAAATATCGCCTTGACGGGCAGCGGAAAAATCTCAGGCAATGGCGACTTCTGGGAAGAATGGGCCAGTATTGACAACAGCGAAATCCAGCGCGAAAAACTTTTTCAAATGTCCCAATCAAATATTCCGGTAGAAAAAAGGGTCTGGGGAACAAAAGATTCCGGATTAAGACCGTCTTTTATTCAATTTATAAGTTGCCGGAATATTCTCATCGAAGGATTAACGGTAGAAAACGGCCCGATGTGGACAATTCACCCGGTTTATTCCGAAAACATAATCGTGAAAGGAGTAAGTATTAACACCCATTCGGCCAATACCGATGGAATCGCCATTGAATCTTCAAAAAACATTTTAATTGAAGATTCTGCTTTTTCCACCGGAGACGATGCTATCGCTATAAAATCCGGGTTGGAAGATGAAGGTCTCCGCACTAATCGCCCCTCGGAAAATATTGTCATAAAAAATTCAAAATTCACAAACGGCCACGGAGCCATCGCGATCGGAAGTGAAATGTCTGGAGGAGTGCGCAATGTTTTTATTGCGGATTCCACCTTTGACAGTACTAATTCCGGACTACGCCTGAAATCCGCTGACAGCCGCGGAGGATTTATCGAAAATATCTGGATGAAAAATATTAAAATGAATATGATCAGAAATGAGGCTATTGTTTTTAATTTAAAATATAAGACGGCTTTATCAGCTAAAATTTTGCGTGAACCGCTTCTGAGGAATATCCATATTGAAAACATTGATGGAAAATTTTTGCATAAAGCTTTTGATATAATCGGCTTGCCGAATGGCAAAATGGAAAACATTTTTTTCAAAAATATTGATTTTCAAGCGGAAGATGGGTCAGATATGAAATATGCAAAAAATATTGAATTTGAAAATGTTTCCTTAAAAACAATTTCTTCTAAACACGCTCTTCAAGTTAGAGATAGCCAGAATATAAAATTTAAAAATTTTAAATGTGAAAATTCTTCCAATTTATGCTTAAATATAGAGGGAAGAAAGACATTAAACATCAATCTCAAAGAATCTGGGCTGGAAAAAGCTTGCTTCTCTATAGAAAATGGCATAGAAAAACAGGTTGAAATTGACTGATTTTTCAGTAAAATTTAAATTTATCAAATTTTTAAAATTAACTGGCATGAAAATCCAAAAGGAAAAAATAATCATTCTGGCCTTTTTATTAGCTTCTATCGCATCCTTTTTCAGTTTCGGATTTTATCATCTGACAAAGTCTGAAACTACTGACGAGCATCTTTGGAAATACGAAAGAATAGGCAATTACTGGGAAGCGCTGAAAGAAAAAGACTGGAAAAAAACTTATATAAACGATAAGCCGGGGGTCACTATCGCCCTTTTTTCCGGTATTGGGCTTCTTTTTGAGCCAGAGCCGGAAAGCCATAGGATCAAGAATGGGCTTTTCACTATTTTTGATGTTAGCCGGACGGAGCGCCTGAACTTTGTCTTTAGATTTCCCATTTTGCTGCTAGCGACGTTTTCCCTTTTTTTATTCTTCTGGCTTATCCGCCAGGCTTTTGATTCTGATTGGCTGGCTCTTTTTTCCACGATGTTTATAGCGCTCAATCCGATACTTATCGGGATCACGAAAATAATAAATCCTGACAGCTTCCTTTGGATATTCAGCGGTTTGTCTGTTTTTTCTTATCTGGCATACCTTAATAAAAAAGAACTTAAGTTTATTCTGCTGGCGGGAATTTTTACCGGCTTTGCCCTGCTTTCCAAATACACCGCGATTATCCTTTTCGCCTTGTATTTTCTGTTTTTACTGTCAACAATACTATTCAAAAACGGCGACGAAGAAAATAAAATGAGTTCTAAATTTATCTTGAAGGAATTTTTCAATCTTCTCGCCATGTTTATTATTTCAATCGTTGTTTTTGTCTTTTTTATCCCGGCAATTTTTGTGGAACCATCTTACCTGACAAAAGGCATCGCTCAATTTTTCAGAAGAGGAGATTTTACTGGTTTTATTTTTTTCGCCATCTTCCTTTTGGGCGCTATCGCCTATTTCAGAGAGAAGCTTTTTGATGCAATGGAAAACTTTTTTTCCAAACACAAAAAGAAACTTCTCATTGCTGCCAGCTGTTTATTTTTACTTCTCGTTCTGATAATAATAACCAATGTTTGGACTGGACAAAAATTAATTCCTTTTGACCAGCTTCGGGACACGGCCTATGCCCAGGAACCAAAAAAATTTAATTTTGGAAAAATGCTGAAAGGCATCGGATTTTTAGAAAAAAATCTGCAACTGTATTCTCTGGAGGCTTACCCTTTTATTTTTTCTCTCACTCCTTTGAGCTTTCTGCTTGTGATATTCCTCGCAGGAAAATCTATCTGCCGGAAAATTAAAAACAGTTTCTCGCCTGCCTTATTGTCAATATTAACTTTTTCCCTGATATATTTTTTAATGACTCTCTCCGTGAGAGTCGTGGCCAATGTGCGCTACAGCCTTATTCTCCAGATCTTATTCGCATTCCTTTCAGCCATCGCATTATTCGAATTTTTGGAAAGCTTGCAATTGAAAGAAAAAAAACATCTAGTTTTGTCTGCGTTTTTTGTTTTAATTATGGGCCTTTATTCCCTTTGGTCTATCCGCCCTTTTTATTTTAGCTACGAGAGCCCGCTGCTGCCGAAAAAATTCACTATCAACAGCACTTGGGGAGATGGGTTCTATGAAGCAGCCGAATATTTAAATTCAAAACCTGATCCAGAAAATCTGATTATTTACTCTAATTCCGCCACCATCTGTCCGTTTTTTAAGGGAAAATGCTTAAGCTCCAGGAAGATAGATCTCAATATGGTAAAACCTGATTATTTCGTAATTTCAAAAAGAGGTGAATTAAAGAAAAAAAACAGGTTCATTTTTACCAATCCGGATTACCAGGGCCGGCCGAGCGATTGGTATTTCGATAATCTGGAAACTAATTACGAGTGGGCGCTTTTTCTCGGCGGCCGCGAGGAAAATTACGTCAAAATAGTTAAATTTGAAGATTAAATTAACTGTTATAATATTCGCAGCATAAGAACTTTACAAATCTTATGAACGTTATAAACCTTACAAACTTTAAGAACGTTAAGAACTTTAAGAACGTTATAAACGTTATAAACTTTCGCCTAAACCATATGCTTGCTTTCATCAAAAGAAATAAAATAATCATCCTCCTTTTTCTGATCATAATATTCGGCGCTTTTTTGCGGCTTTACCGTTTTGACGATCTGACCCGGTTCAATACCGACCAGGTACGGGACGCGGAAGTGGTTGATAAGATGCTTTCCGGGGAAGAATTTCCTCTGCTCGGACCCAAGGCTGGCGGAACACTTTTTAAATTGGGACCGGCGTTTTATTACTTTCAAGCTTTTTCCGGTTTTGTTTTTGGAGCCACTCCCGCGACCATGGTTTTATTCGTGATGCTTTTGGCGGTGGCGTCTATTCCCCTGCTGTTTTATTTTTTAAGATATTACTTCTCCGCCCATATTTCATTATGGCTTGTTTTTATTTATGCTTTTTCTTTTTATGTCATTAAATATTCACGCTTTGGCTGGAATCCTAACATCATCCCTTTCTTTTTCATTCTATTCTTGCTGTCTCTTCTGAAAATTATTGAATCAAAGGATGAAAAATTCGGCCTCTGGCATCTTTGGCTGGCTATTTCCCTGGGCATCGGCATCCAGCTCCATACCTTACTTTTAATTTTGATGCCCGCGCTTTTATTACTGGCCTACGCTTACATTTTTTTCCGGGAGAAAAAGCTGAGTTTTTCGCGCCTGATCCTGATTTTCCTGACAGCTTTATTGCTCAATTTGCCTTTTTTTCTTTATGATTTCCAAAATGACGGAAAAAATTTGAAAAACTTTTTCGCCGGAGCGCAGAAAAAAACTACCAAAAACTCCTCCTTGATTGATAATATCATGCGAGATGGGCAGTTATTCATCCAGGGCAACACTTACGCCATCTCCTCTTTTGAGCCGCAAAAAAATTGGCTGAAAGTGAAAAAACTCCTGATTTCAAAAAATCCGGGAGAAATAACTGCGGCTTTCGTGGGAACACTATTCGGCTTATTCGGATTTTTTTATCTGATCAAGAACTTTCTGGCGGAAAAAGCAGAAAGGAAAAAGATTTTTTTGGGCGCGGTTTTAGCCTCGGCTCTTTTGTCTTTTTTAATCCTCTTGCCCATCGCCAATGAACTCAACGTGCGTTATTTCATTATCCTGATTTTCCTGCCCTATATTTTTTTGGGCTTTCTTATCGAGTTCCTGCTGAAAAAAATCTCCCGGCCAGTGGCTTTTTGCCTAATTGTCATTGTTTGCTTGTTTTTGGCTGTTCTTAACCTAAAAACTTACTTCGCTACTTATGATTTGGAAAATTATACCGTCCGGGCCAGTCTTTACGGCGGCATCAGCGTCAAAGAATCCCGGGATATTTCCAACTTTATGCTGGCTTTATCAAAAAAGGACGAGCTGACAGGAAAAAAGTTTTCCCTGTCGCCTTTCAAATTCAGCCCGTCGGTTAAATATTTTAATGATAAGGATAAAATAAAGCTCACCGATCCGTCCACGCCCGGCTTAAAAAATTCCGAATTGATAATTTTTGTCGTGGCCGACTGGAAAGACGCCGCCGAAACTTTGCAAGAAAAAGAAGTGGATTATCGCTTGCTGGATTCCCTCACCACCGGCCGCTTTACCGTTTTTGCCCTTGAAAGAAAATAATATGCCCGCCAAATTCAAAATTCTATTATTTTTTATCATTTTTTTAATCGCCGCCGGCTCGGCTTATTTTTTCTATCCCAAAAATAAGCCGCTCCTTCCCATCCCGGAAGAAGAAGTCGCGCTTGCTCGTGAATATAAGATTGGTTTTATTACCGACATCCATGGAAAAATTAAAGGGATAAAAAAGAAAACTCCGGATATAAATACTGAAGCCAAGGGGACTTTAACTTATTTTATGGAGCATATGAACAACATCTTCCAGCCTGATTTCATTATCCAGGGCGGAGATTTAATCGAAGGCACGGAAAGAGAGGGCCAAAAATCAATTGATGATTTTAATCTTCTGCTAGGATATTTGAAAAAACTAAACGCTCCAATCCATCATGTTATTGGCAACCATGAAACCCGGGGTTTTACTAAAAGAGACTGGCTGGACTTAACCGGCTACACAAAGCCTTTTCATTCTTTCGACTACGAAAATTTAAAGATTATCGTTTTGGACGGAAATGAAAATGAAAGAATTGATATGGCTAATCGCAGTAATAATTATTATTATTTCTCTGAAGAGCAATTTCAGTGGCTGGAAAAAATATTGTCGGAAAGTAAAAAATTTAAAAAAATAATTTTTATCCATTACCCTCCTTTTGAAACCGCGGGGACTAAAATGATTTATCCGGAACAATCAGCCAGGTTACGAGAGATTTTTTCCCGTCATAAAGTGGCCGCGGTTTTTTCCGGACATACTGAAAGGCTGAATTTCGCGGAAATTGACGGCGTGAGATATTTTGTCCTGCCGGGAATTGAAAGAAGCAAACTTAAGCATGTTCTCTGGTTAGAATCCTTCGCCGAAATAACCGTAGGTTCGGAAGTTACGGCCAAGCTTTTTTACAAAAGAAATGAAGCCGAAGCCTATCGGACGCTCCTCATCCCTTCCAAAGAATATGAGAAAATAGAAAAGTAAAAAATATAGTTAAAAGTTCACCCGCCCGCAACGCCTGAGCTTAGCGATGGCGGGCAGGTAAAGTCTATAAAGTTTCTAAAGTTTTTAAAAAAATTGCTTTACGAACGTTATAACGTTATAAACATTATAACTTTAAAAACTTTATAAACGTTATAAACCAAGCTACTTCTTCGTTTTAAGATAAATCGGTAATGCCACCAAATTGACTAAACCGTGCAAAAAACGGTTCAAAATGGCCACCATGACCGCCCCCGGGATACTGATGCCTAAAGGGGCAAAATACGCAATGTAGGCCCATTCCTTAAGCCCTACGCCCGCTGGAATGGAAGCTACAATACTGATAAGAAAAATGGCCGAAAAATAGTCCAGGACGTTAATATTAATCCCTAAACTCCAAAACAAAATCAAGTTGGCCAAGCCTATTCCGATTAAATTAAAAAGGAAAGAGTAAGCCATGGCCCGGCTAAAAACTTTCCAGTCGCTGCCAAATTCGGAAAGTTCGTGAAAAAAATCCGTTATTTTCTCAGGCAAATAATTTAAAAATTTCCGCACCCAAGCGGTTTTTTGGGTTTTCCAAAAAATAATTAGCATTACCAGCGATCCTAAAATAATTAAATTAGAAAGTCCAATAAGATAAACTCCCGAAACTCGGGAAAAATTAAGCAGAAAGAAAAATGGCGACATTAGCATCAGCGCCAAAAGTCCCGTGAACCGATCCATTACTACTGTGGCGGTCGCTGCCGAATACTTTTTTTCCTTTTTCCCGATCTGATAAGCCCGGAAAATATCCCCGCCGATCGTCGAAGGCACGAAATTATTGATGAACGACCCAGTCAAAAAAAGCTTGAAAAAATTCAAAAAAGAATCGTGCAAACCTTTGAAAAGACAAAGTTCCTGCCATTTTTTAGTGGAAATGAAAAGGCTCAAAAAAATCACCACGAGATATGCGATAATCTGCCAGGTTTCAATTCTCTGTAAATACTGCCAAGACTCTGACCAATTGACTTTGATAATCAACAGACCGATAAAAAAAACGCTGACCAAAAATTTGGCAGTAAACTTTAATAATTTTTCTTTAGAAAAAACCATAGAATATTAAGTACCAAATCTCAAATTGCAATAATTAAAAGTTTGGAATTTAAAGGATTGGAGCTTTATTGGAAATTGGTACTTAGTACTTGGGATTATTAAAATTCTCTAATCCTTTAATTCGTTAACTCGTTAATTTTTTAATTAAATTAATATATCTTTCCGCTACTTTTTCCCAGCTCATCCCTTCCGCCTTTTTCCGACTCGCCTCTCCCATTCTTTTCTTTAATTCTACATCTTGAATTAAAATTTCCAATTTCTCGGCGATATCCTGCGCATTTTCCATCTTTAGAATAAATCCGTTTACACTGTCTACAACCAATTCCTGAGTTCCGCCCGTATCGGTCGCTAAAAGCGGCAAACCGGCTGCCAGCGCTTCCAGCATCGAATTGCTCATGCCTTCATTGAGCGAAGGCAGAACAAAAACATCGGCACTTTGATAATAAGCCGGCAGTTTTTCGTGCGGAATCCGTCCGATAAAATCAACTTGTTTTTCTATCCCCAAGCCTTTTGTCATTTTTTCCAGATCGGTTTTTTCATCCCCTTCTCCAACTATTTGTAATTTTAAATTGGGATACTTTTTAGACAATTGGCTGAAAGCTTCAATTAAATAACGGACGCCTTTTCTGGGAGTGATTCTGGTTACGCATAAAATCTGAAAGGTTTTAAAAGAATTAAAATTTAAAAGCGATGGCCTAAACTGATGCACATCGATTCCATTGGGAATAATGTCTATTTTCTGCAAAGGATTAGTTTTCAGCGCCAAATTTTTCAGTCCTTGGCTATTGGCAATCACACCGGTTGATTCTTTCCATATTTTTTTAATCAGCGGAGTTATTATCTTATAAAGTATTGTGAATCTCTCACTGTAGCCCGGGACATCCGAACCGCGCAAAGAAACAATATACGGCAACTTAAATTGCTTTTTTAAGCGCCAGGCTAAAAATCCGCACGGCACGGAGAAAAAAGCGAGCGTTAAGTCGAAGCGCCCGCTTTTTAATAATTTTCGGGAAAATCTCAAGGCTCTCCAAGTATAGATCAAAATATCTTTCTGCGATTGGAAATGCAGATTTTTCCGATTCTTGCCGATCGGCAGACGGTGGATGCGAATATTTTCTCCAATTTTTTCCAGCTGGTATTTTTCATCTACCGAAGAAGTCACCAGATCCGCTTCCAAATCGGGAATTTTGGCAAATTCTTTCAAAAGATAAGCAGTCGCGTTCCCCGCCCCGCCGCCTAGTGGAGGATACTCATAGTTTAAGAATAATATTCTCATGAAACATGGAACATGGAACATGGAACAAAAAAATTCCAAAAGTTCTTCATGCTTTAATTTTAAAAAAATTTATCCCCCTTTGGAAAAGGGGGCTTAGGGGGATTTGAAATTCAATTCAGTTTCGCAAATCCCTCCCTGCTTCGCAGGACTCCCTTTTCTAAAGGGAGAAGACTGATTGTAAATTGTAAATTGAAAATTAATTGCGCCCAATTGATCTATATTCAAACCCTTCTTCTTTCATCTTTTTCGGCTCCCAGAGCAAGCGGCCGTCGAAAATCAGCGGCCGGACTAAAAGTTTTTTGATAGCGGAAAAATCAGGCGTACGGAATTCTTTCCATTCGGTGATAAGTAGCAGAGCCTGGGCTCCCTTCAGGGCTTCATATTTATCCTCAAAATAACTGATGTCAGGATTGTTACCAAAATATTCCTCGCTCTTAGCCATTCGCATCGCTTCCGGATCATGCGCTTGCACTCTCGCTCCGTGTTTTATAAGTTCATTGATGATAGTCAAAGCGGAAGATTCGCGCATATCATCTGTTCCAGCCTTAAAGGCCAGACCCCAAACCGCGAAAATTTTACCTTTCAAATCTTCGCCTAATTCCGCAATGACCATATCTGATAAAACCGATTTCTGTTTTTCATTGGTATCCAGGGTTTGTTTTAACATCTTGGCTTCATAGCCTAAATCCTTGGCGGTTTTTACCAAAGCTTTCACATCTTTAGGAAAACAAGAACCGCCAAAGCCCGGACCGGCATACATAAACGGCTCTCCAATCCGCGGATCAGCGCCCATCGCCCTCCTCACATAGTCAAAATCCGCTCCGGCTTTCGCGCAGATATTAGCCAACTCATTATTGACGGAAATTTTCGCCGCCAAAAAACAATTGGAAGCATACTTCACAATTTCCGCAGTTTTGGGATCCATCGCGAAGAATCGTCCTTCCCGGCGCATAAATGGTTCGTATAACTCCCGCATCATCTCGATAGTTTCTTCATCCTCCGCTCCCACCACTATTCGGCTCGGTTCCATAAAATCATGCACGGCCGAACCCTGCGCTAAAAATTCCGGATTGCTTACGACGCTGACTTTAATTTTTTCTCCACGTTTTTCCAGTTCCCCTAGAATTGTTTTTTTGACTAATTCCGCTGTTCCGACCGGCACCGTGGACTTATCCACCACGATCAAAGGATGGTCCATTATTTTACCGATGGCGTGCGCTACCGCCAAAACATGGCGGAGATCGGCGCTGCCGTCCTCATTCGGCGGCGTGCCGACAGCAATGAAAACAATGTCGCTCTTTTTGACTGCTTCATCAAGGTCCGTCGTAAAGGAAAGCGTCTTATTTTTTAAATTACCCATAACCATCTCATCCAAGCCTTTTTCATGCAAGGGCGCATCGCCTTTGGCAAACTGGTCGATTTTGGCCTGATCTTTGTCGACACAAACCACGGTATTGCCCATTTCGGCAAAACACGCGCCGGTGACCGAACCGACATAACCAGTACCAATAACTGCAATTTTCATAATAATTCATGAAGCATGGAACATACAACATGGAACTTTCAGGATTTTTCTTTAATGCCCTGAATCGTTTTCCATAACATTGCTCCAATTTCTTCTGTTAATTTTATTAAATTATCGTAACTATTTTTATCTACGTAGCCCTCTCTGTAAGAAAAATAAATTAAATACTTCGCTTCTTTTAATGACCCGTAGGATATTTGTAAAAAATTTTTATAACTTTTATCTCCATTTCTAGCATACCCTTCGATATAATTTAAAACTACGGATAAAGCGGCTCTTCTCAATTGAGAAATAATTCCATAAATTTCTTCTCTGGGAAAATCTTTAGTAATCTTATAAACAGAAAAAGCAAATTCGTCTGTTTTTTTCTTTAAAATATCATGAAACTTATCCGCCATGTTATATGTCCTATGTTTTATGCTCAACACTCTTTACTTCATGCTCCATGTTCCATGCTCTATGTTCTATGTTCTATGCTTTTAATTGAGTAATTCATCTTCTTCCTCCCTTGGTAATAATTTTTCATCAAAATACCGGCTAACAGGCCAAAAATGAAAAGCTGGATGCCAATCATCACAAAAAAAGCGCCAAGAAGCGGCCAGATTTTTTCCGAAAGTTCCGCGCCGAAAAATATTTTTTCGATAGCCATCCAAAGTAAGATTGCCATCCCCAGGAAGGATAAAACGATGCCCGTCCCGCCGAAAAGATGCAAGGGCCGGCTGGAATATTTTCGCCAGAACCAGATTTCCACCATATCCACCAAGCCCTTGAGCGCCCGCTTCCAATTGTATTTGGTCTGGCCGTGAATCCGCGGATGATGGGAAACTTTCACTTCCGAGATTTTATAGCCTTGTAGTTCCAAAATGGCTGGAATAAAACGATGCATTTCACCGAAAAGATCCACATCTTCGAAACATTCCCTTTTATAGGCTTTAAGGCTGCAGCCGCTGTCATGGATTTTGTCTTCGACAAAAATTTTCCGCAACAGATTGGCTCCGCGGGAAAAAACTTTTTTCATCAGAGGATCTTTACGGTCAAATCTCCAGCCGGAAACCACGTCGGCGCCTTTTTCCATTTCGACCAATAAAAGCGGGATATCCGCCGGGTCATTCTGCAAATCGCCGTCCAATGTAATAATAACTTCTCCCTTGGCTTCCTTGATGCCGGCGTCAAAAGCGGCCGTCTGGCCGAAATTCTTGCGGAATTGAATCAATTTCAAGGGCTGCAAATTCCGGCAAATTTCCACGGTTTTATCATTCGACCCGTCATCAATAAAAATAATTTCAAAAGAAACAGAATTAATCCCCCTCTCTCTCCGGGAGAGGGTTGAGGTGAGGGCTCGGCAAGCCGCCAAAATCCGGCCGTGCAATTCCCTAACATTCCCCTCTTCGTTATAAAGAGGCACAATAATAGAAAGGTCTAATTTTTCGCTCATTTTTTCAATATTTAAAATTCAAAAACTTCTTTAATTCTAATAAAATTAGAGGAAAATAGCAAGAGAAAAATCAAGGACCGTCCTTTTCTTTTCAAGGACGGTCCTTGAGAAAAATTCCCCGAAAAGCAAGTTTAAAAAAACGGAGCCTAACTCCGCTTTTTTTAGTATTTGTGAAAAAATTTTATTCAGTTGCCAAAATCAGCTTTTCCAATTTAGCTAAACTTTTCTCAACTTTTCGCAATCTATCCAAATCAGCCTTCTCTTTTAAATTTTCTTTTAAATATTTTATATCAGTTTTCATTGATTGGATTTCATCTTCAATTCGTGACAAGTATTCAATAATAGTTTTATAATTATCCTTGTTATCTCTTTTCATTTCTCTTAAATTTCCATCTATAACCAGCAACTTAGTGGTATCCATACTAACCTTATCTTCCACGCCGCTAAGACGAACGTCGAATTTATTAAATCTTTCTGACAGATTCTTCTGTTCTCTTTGAACATCTTTTAGGCCATCGCCAAAAACTTTGAAATCGCCACGAATACCTTCAAGCATTATTTCCACTTGAGCTTTTGGTATAAAATCTTTATTTTTATTTTCCATGTTTTTTAATTAAGCGTGATTTTCATATCCAAAATTATACTCCTCCAAGATTATATTGTCAAAATACGCGAATTAGTTCACGAAAAATCTTACCGTAGCTCGTTTCGTTAGCTCATTTAAA
>CAYTIK010000008.1:0-35323 GCA_964438025.1 uncultured Bdellovibrionales bacterium | reverse complement strand
CCAAGGGTTTGGCTGTTCGCCAATTAAAGCGGTACGCGAGCTGGGTTCAAACCGTTAAAGAACGGAATTAAGAATTTGGAATTATGAATTAAGAATATTTTTTAAGCATAATTCTTAATTCGTTATTCATTATTCAGTTTTTTAGCAGTTTGAATCCGAGGTAAAGACATCACTAGCGGCGGCTTTTAATAGTAATATTAAAAGTGAAGCTAACTTATATCGGTAAAATCCAAAAAAGTTTTGGACAATACCGAGGGAAATTTGTGAATTTCATTGAGAATATTCATGGGTGGGCGTGGAATAGCAGGACGTAACAGTGCGAGAACTCGGAACATCGAGTATGCCGCATGGCTCGTGGAAACGCGAGAGCACGTTTACTGACGTTCCCCGCCCGCCCAGCAACATTTTAATATTTTCAATGAAATTCACAAATACCCGTAGAGACTAAACGTTAGCCTTCCCGAATTTTTTTCAGGAAGAATTTATAGTCCATACACGCAGTAATGCGTGAACCAGTATGCGTGAGACAGGTTGGTCTCCTATCTGCTGTGGGCGTTTATTGCTTGAGAGGAGTCTTTTCTAGTAAGAAATTGCTACTTTCCCGAGTAATCGGGATTGACAATTCGGCTAATAACGGTGAAACCTTCATTAATTTTCTGGCTTAGGAAAAATAATTGATCTCGGTCGTTCAATTATGCTATAATGCTTGAGGACCAGATAATTTTTAAGGCAATACCGTGGGAAGTCTCTCTAAAATTAACAGAGCGTATATCGCAGGTTTTTTGGATGGCGATGGAAGCCTGATGATGCAAATAAAAAAGCGAAGCGACAATGCAAAAACGCGCTTTATGCTGACAATTTGCTTTTATCAGGATTCACGTCACGCTAAACCTCTTTCTTGGATAAGAAAAGTGTTAGGAATAGGTTATTTATCAAAAAGAAATGATAATATAACCGAGCTACGAATTAATGGTTACCAGCAAATGGCCAGAATTCTTAAAGCATTAATTCCTTTCATTAAATTCAAAAAAATTCAAGCGAAGTCAATTTTAAGATCCGCGCGTCTTCTGCAAAAGAAGAAACTAGCGCACCGCGATCTGCAAAAATTGGCAGAATGTATGCTAAAAATTCAGTCTGAAAATTATGTAACGAAAAGAAAAAAAACTAAGGCTGAAATATTTAAGATTTTAGGGTTGACCCCGTAACGACTTTTCTTCCGCTGGAGCGGAAGAAGGATAGCGTTTGATGGACAATGGAAATATAGCGCTATAATATGCCGGCCCCTGATAATAAATCAGGGTGAAGATATAGTCTGCACCTTTAGAAATAAGGGAATTATGTGACGAGAGGACCGAAAAGAACGAACCTCTGGTGTACCAGTTGCATCGCCAGATGCACAGCTGGGTAGCTAAGTTCGGACTGGATAATCGCTGAAAGCATATAAGCGAGAAGCCATCCTCAAGATTAGGCAATTCCTACACTATCTTTCTTTATAATTTATCTGAAATATAATAAAATGATTTTGTTTTGTTTATTTCTGAAATAATTGTATGGAGTGATGGTGTAGGACGATTTCCTGGAAGATTACCAGGTCCGACGTAAGTCGGACTCCGATTCCGCAAGGGCGTCGGAGTTGATAGGTCTCAGGTGTAAGTCCGGCAACGGATTAAGCCGAGAGATACTAATAAATTGAATTGTAGCTTATCTTAAATTTTAATGACGCAGACACATAGCAAGTAACTTTTGGTTATTCGCTGTGGCTGTGTGTTGTTAAATTAGCAGTTAATAGTTTCTAAAGTTATTTTTAAAGAGAGCGTTATTTTGGTGGTTCTAGCGAAGTGGCTACACCCGATCCCATTCCGAACTCGGCCGTTAAGCATTTCAGCACCGATGATACCCTGACTTTACGTTTGGGGAAAGTAGGACGCCGCCAAAATTACGCTCTTTTTTATTTGTCCCGCACTAACTTTGTGCTAGCTAAAGCCATATCGGCACCAAGAATGCCGGCACAAAGTTAGTGCGGGGTTTGTTTTTTTGTGCTAAAATAAAGATAGTTAAATTAAGACTAATTTAAAAAAAATGGAAAAAAGAGATATAAAAAGGTTCATCATAGTTTTCATTTATTTTTTAATTTTTGTTGCTTTTTCTCTGATGGTTTATTTTTGGCTTAAACCTGCGAAAACTTGTTTTGATCAGAAAGTTAATCAGAATGAACGAGGCATAGATTGTGGCGGAGTTTGCCAAAAAAAATGCAATCTACTGCCGCAGTTTGATCTGACGGTTGGAGAAAAAGGCTATGTTGAAAGCGGAATTTCTGGAAAATACGATCTTTTTGGGGAAATTTATAACCCAAACAATGATTTTGGCAGCGGAAGCTTTAATTATAAGTTTGAGATTAAAGATTCTTCCGGGATCGTTTTAAATCAATTTTCTGGTAGGAATTTTATCTTGCCCGGAGAAAAAAAATATTTGGTTGCAACTAATGTATTATCAACAAGCGTTCCGGGAGAAATAACTTTGACTATCAGCGAAGTGGAATGGGAAGAATTTATAAATTATGAGAAGCCTCAATTGAAAATTATCAACCGCAATTACCAAGAAACAAATTCTGGGGTAGGTTTTAGCGAAGCTTCCGGCTTGCTCAAGAATGAAAGCCCCTTTGATTTCAGCACCATTAAGGTCAATATGCTTCTCAAAAATTCAGCTGGAAAGATAGTGGCGCTCAATTCAACAATTCTTAACACGGTGAAAACTGGAGAAAGCCGCGATTTCAAAGCTATTTGGCCGAATAAATTTCCCGGAGAAGTCGGAGATATGGAATTTCAAACAGAAGTGAATGTTTTTAGCTCAGAATCTTTTGCCAGGAGATATTTTAGGGGCCAAAAGTTTCAAGAATACGAGTAATAATGATTTTTTTGGTGAAAGTTAATAAAATTATCCAGAATGGAAGATGTTAAGAATTTTAAAATTAGACTGGTTGATGCTGACAGCGGCTTTGCTACTTTTGACGATTGGGCTGGCGGCTCTTTACAGCGTTTCTTTTTCAGGCAATGAGTTCAATTCCGGATACTTTGTGAAGCAAGTGATAGCTATTTTTATCGGCATAGGCATAATGGCCTTGCTGATTGTTTATGATTATCGGGCATTTAGTTTTTTCAGCACCAAACTTTATCTGATTTCAATTGTGATTTTATTTGGAGTTATTTATTTTGGAATCCAAGCCAGAGGCACTACAGGCTGGTTTGGAGTGAGTGGTTTTAATTTCCAGCCGGTAGAGTTGACCAAATTAATTGTAATAATCTTTTTAGCTAATTTTCTTTCTAAAAAAAGAAACGAATTAAGCACTGGGGTGCGTATTTTGGCTTCAGCTATTTTGATTTTTATTCCAGTCTGGCTAATTCTCAAACAGCCGGATTTTGGTTCGGCGGTCATTATTATAGGAATTTGGTTGGGGATGTTCTTGGCGAGCGGCATCAGCAAAAAAAATCTGGTTATTTTTGTGTCTATCCTATTGATAACGATTTTTTCCAGCTGGTTTTTATTGAGAGATTACCAGAAAGACAGGATAAAAAATTTCATCAATCCTTATAATGATCCTCGGGGCAGTGGGTATAATGTTATCCAATCGATAGTAGCGGTGGGTTCTGGCGGAGTTTGGGGAAAGGGCTTAGGCCATGGATCGCAATCCCAACTTAATTTTCTGCCGGAAAAACATACAGACTTTATTTTTGCAGCTATCGGAGAAGAATTGGGTTTTTGGGGCAGCGCGCTGGTCCTCGGACTTTTTGGGGTGTTGCTCTATCGGATGAAAAATATCGCCCGCTTTGCGAGGGACAATGTCGGATATCTCATGTCGGTCGGCATTATGATAATGTTTGTTTTGCAGATTTTTATCAATATTGGCATGAATATCGGCTTGGCGCCAATTGCCGGAGTCCCATTGCCACTGTTAAGCTATGGAGGCAGTTCTATTATTATCATGCTTTCGGCACTGGGTCTTTTGCAAAGCATTTATTTGCGCCGAATAAAAACTCTTGACTAAAGCGGTTTTTATGCTAGAATTCTTAAATGAAAAATAAAAAAAATGATTTTTCTAATTCTGCCAGATCTGGCGAAGCCAGACAATTTTTTATAAAATGTTCTGTTTGCATCCGGGATTTTAAACAGGAAAGTCTAATAGTGTTGGAAGAAAACCAGCAACAGAGTATTTTTCATGCGCTTTGCCCGAATTGCCAGACAGCCACACTGGTCTTTTTATCCAGTAATCAGGCCGGATTAATCAGTTTGGGGATGGCTACTGATTTAAGCCAGGAAGAAGCCAGAAAATTTTTCGGCCAGGAAGCGGTAAATGCCGACGAGGTTATTGATGTGCATAATTATCTATTTCAAGGTAATAAGATATAATTTTTAATCGTTCGAGAGGCTCTACTGAGCGAGAGAGATAAAGCGGAAAAATTCACCCTGTTAAATAATTTTGCTAAAGCAAAATTTAAGATTTGAATAATTTCAAAATTACAGGCGTGTCTTTTTTAGATAAAATAATTTTTTAACACAAATAAGGCTTATTTCAGAAGGAAATTCAAATCTTATTTAACAGGGTAAATGGAAGAAATAATTCTCAAAGCAACATCAAGAAAGGAATTAGGCAAAAAAGTTAATGTGGGCCGAAAATCCGGAATGATTCCGGCGGTTTTGTATGGCAAGGAAATAGCCAGTGAAAATCTTTGGATTAAAGAGTTGGATTTAAAAAGATTGCTGAAAAAATCCGGGGAAAGTGTAATTATTAATTTAGAGATTGCTGGCGGAAAGCAATACAGCGTGCTGATTAATGAATTGCAGGAAAATCCAGTGAATGAGAATTATATCCATGCGGATTTTTATCGCGTGAAGATGGATGAAAAAATTGAAACGGAAATCGAACTGATTTTTGTCGGCGAATCCAAGGCAGTCAAAGAAGCTGGCGGGATCTTGGTTAAGAGTTTGGACAAACTGAAAATTAAATGCTTTCCCAAAGATTTGCCTCCGCATGTTGATATTGATATTTCCAGCCTAAATACTTTTGACGACCATATTGCCGTTAAAGACTTAAAAATTAATCCGGCGATTGAAATCAAAATTGATCGGGAAACGGTAGTCGCTTCCGTAGCTCCGCCCAGATCGGAAGAAGAACTCAAAGAATTGGAAGGAAAAGTGGAAGAAGATGTGACTAAAGTTGAGGGTGTCATAAAAGAAGCTCCGGAAGGAGAAGCGCCAAAAGAAGGAGCGGAAACTTCCAAAACCGAAAAATCGGATAAAAAATAATAACTTTTCAAGAAATCGCTCAAGCTAGGGCGATTTTTTGATTGTGGTATAATAAAGAAGATGAATGGAGGAATAAGAAAAATATCATTGCCAGTCTTGATTATGGCAGTTGCCCTGCTTATTTTTTGTTGGCAAAATTATAGAGTTTTAGGCGTAAATTGTGATAGCTTGCCAGAAGGTGATGAAAAAGATGAGTGCGAAAAAGGAAATGACAAATTGAATAATTTAGAAAATAAAGCGGAAGATGTGACCAAGGATTTGCAGCAAAGCCAGGGATTGCTGCAAAAAACTACAACCCAAGTTATT
The DNA here is from genome assembly GCA_964438025.1 of uncultured Bdellovibrionales bacterium. Taxonomy (GTDB): domain Bacteria; phylum Patescibacteriota; class Minisyncoccia; order Moranbacterales; family UBA2206. The sequence continues at coordinate 29,716 of CAYTIK010000008.1, read as the reverse complement.
ACTACGCAGAGTCTGATTAAAAAAACCGCTTCGGAAATATCTCGCAAAGAAGCCGAAGTTAAGAATTTAAGCGACCGAATCGAGCTAAACAGAAAAATTTTAAGCGAATATGTACGCCAAGTTTATTATAGCGGCGAAGAAGACCCGGTAATGAAGCTGGCCTTTGAAGAGAATAATCTAAGCGGAATTTTGGTAAATTTAAGCCAATCTTTAAGTGTGAAAGAACGTATTTTAAATTTATTGGAAGAAACAAAAAAATCCAAAGAAGAATTGGAAAAAACTAAAATCGAACTGGAAGACAAAAAAGACGACCATGAAAAACTCTTGAATATCCAAAAAAGCGAACAAAACGAGATTCAACAAGACGTGAAAGAGGCGCAAGCCACCCTTTCTGAATTAAATGCCAAAATCAATAAATTAAAAGGCGAATTATCCAAGCTTTTGGGCAGCGCGGTGAGCTATAAAAATATCGTAGATGCGGCAGCTTTTGCTGCGAAAGCCACTGGCGTAAGAAAGGATTATCTTTTGGGTGTTTTAGTAGTAGAATCAAATTTGGGAAAATATACTGGTGGTTGTACTTTCAAGCAGAGTAATATGAGTAGCTATCGAGCTGGAATTTTTAAGGATATTTGCGAAGAATTAGATTATGATTATAAAAAACAAAAAGTTTCCTGTCCGCCCGCTGGCTATAAAGGCACGGGCGGAGCGATGGGTGTGGCGCAATTTATGCCGGATACTTGGAGCGGTTATAAAAAATCTATTGCAGCAGTTACCGGACATAATCCGCCTGATCCCTGGAATTTAACGGATGGTGTAGTCGCGATGGCGCTTAAATTGGCTAAAGTCAGTGGAGTGACTGATCACAAAAAAAGCGCCGAGGCTAAAGCTTATTGTATTTATTTGGCTGGCGGCAACTGGGCGTCTTATTGCGACAATAAAGGCGTAAATTACGGCGCCAAAGTTCTTTATTGGGCGGATAATTATGAAGAAAAATTAAAATAGCTTCTTTAGTTACAATTTTTATTTATATTTTTTATTCCAGGTAAAAATCTGGTTTTTTTATTTCGAAGCGTGTTTTTTAGCAAAAAATCGTATAAATTAAGGGTTGCCTTGAAAAAAAAGTGAAAGTGAGATACTATGATTATGCTCCAAAAAAAGCTAAATTTACCTAAATATATGGATTTTTTCGAAATTAAAGGCGGCAAAAAATTTGAAGGTGAAATAGAAGTACGGGGGTCTAAAAATGCCACCACGCCTATTTTAGCGGCTACTCTTTTAACTTCCAAAAAATGCTTTCTTTCCAATATTCCTCTCATTGAGGATGTTTTCCAAATGCTGGAAATATTAAAAAGCATGGGTTCGAAAGTACGATGGCTGGGCGAGAGAAAAATTCTTATCGAAAATAAAAACATCAATCCGGATAAAATGGATCCTAAATTGGTCAAAAAGATCCGCTCTTCTATTTTGCTTTTTGGGTCATTGAGCGCGCGTTTTGATAAATTCCGGATTTATCATCCGGGCGGCTGTAAAATTGGTATTCGTCCGATGGATACGCATTTTGACGCTTTGCGGAAAATGGGAGTAGAAGTGTACCAAATCGGGAAAACGTATAAAGTAAATGCCCAAAAAAGAAGACCAGCCACGGTTGTTTTGAAAGAATTTTCGGTGACAGGGACGGAAAATGCTATGATGCTGGCGGCCGCTTTGCCCGGAAAAACGATTATTAAAATTGCCGCTTGCGAACCACATGTGGAAGATTTGGGGAAGTTTTTAATAACTCTCGGCGCAAAAATAGAAGGGCTGGGGACGCATACTCTGGAAATAACCGGTTTCCGAAAATTACACGGTGCATCGCATACAATTATTCCCGATGCCAATGAAGCGGCAACATTTTTAATTATGGGCGTGGCAACTAATAGTCCGATCAAGGTCAAAAATGCCAAGGAGAATCATTTAGATTTAGTTTTGGAAAAATTGAGAGAATTTGGAGCGAATTTTAAAATTGAGAAAAACAGCATAACTGTGATTCCGGCAACTCGTTTAAAGGCAGTTGATAAAGTGGATGCTCGGATTTATCCCGGTATTCCGACAGATGTGCAAGCGCCTCTCGGAGTTTTGGCCACGCAAGCCGAAGGTAAAACTTTAATCCACGATTCCTTATATGAAGGGCGATTTAATTATATTGATGAAATAAACAAGATGGGAGCGCGGGCGAAAATCTTAAATGTCCATCAAGCCTTAATTACCGGATCCACTAAATTAACAGGAAGAGAAATTAAAAGTTTCGATTTGCGAGCCGGAGTAGCCTTAATTATCGCCGCGTTGGTGGCTAAAGGAAAAACTACAATTCAGGATATTTATCAAGTTGACCGCGGTTATGAGAAAATAGAAGAAAGACTTTCTGCTCTTGGAGCAGATATTAAGAGAATAAAAAATTAGAGATAAAAAATTTAGTCTCCAAATTTCTAATTTCTAATTCCTAATTTCTAATAAAATCTCAATTTCCTAATAACTAAACGATATGAAACAGAAATTAAGATCAGGGGAAGATTATATCGGAGTCGGTTTTGGCGTAATGATGATGCGAGATGGAAAAATATTATTAGGCCGACGGCACGTAGATCCAAAAAAGGCTGATAGCGAATTGAATGGTATGGGTACTTGGACAATGCCAGGTGGGAAAATGGATTTTGGAGAAACATTTGAAGAAACGGCTAGGCGAGAGGTGAAAGAGGAAACAGATATTGATTTAAAAAAACTAGAGGTAATCTGTATAAACAATGAAAGAATTAAAGGAGTGCATTTTGTGACAGTCGGCATGTATTCAGAAAATTTCGATGGGGAGGCGCAAATAATAGAACCAGATGAAATCGTTGAATGGCAGTGGTTTCTTTTGGACAAACTTCCTAGTCCATTATACTTTCCAAGCAAAAAAATCATAGCAAACTATAAACAGAAAAAATTTTATGTTAGCGAGAATAACTTAATAAATAAACACGAATAATCAAATTAGTATATTAGTGTCTGATTAGTAATTCGTAAAGAAAAATTGCATGTTTGTCAGAAAAATTGGAATTTCCGCCAGAGGCGGATCCGCCTTGGGCGGAGATTTGGATAGTTAATTTGTTTGTGATTAATATTAAATTATGTTTATAAGAAAGATAGGAATTGATTTAGGTACGGCCAATACTTTAGTTTATGTTCCAAAAAAGGGCATCGTGGTCAATGAACCCAGCGTGGTGGCTATTTCTTTGGTGGACAATAAGGTTTTGGCCATTGGCAATTATGCCAAAGAAATGTTAGGACGCACACCGGATACGATTGTCGCCAGCCGCCCGATGAAAGACGGCGTGATTGCCGATTATCGGATTACGGAAGCCATGCTCAAATATTTCATCAATAAAGTTAGCGGAAAATTCCGCTTAGTCCGGCCGGAGGTTTTAATTTCCATTCCGGCGGGGGTAACTTCGACCGAAAGGCGGGCGGTGATTGATGCCGCGATGCGTTCTGGAGCCAAAGCTGCTTATGTCGTTAAGGAGCCAGTTCTAGCTGCCATCGGAGCCGGTATTCCGATTAATTTTCCGACCGGGAACATGATTATTGATATCGGCGGGGGGACTTCCGAAGTGGCGGTTATTTCGCTAGGGGGCATTGTGGCGACACACAGTGCCCGCGTTGGAGGCAATAAACTGGACCAGGCTATTGCTGACTATATCAAAAGAAAACACTGCCTGGCCATCGGAGACAAGACGGCGGAAGAAATCAAGATTTTAATCGGTTCGGCTTTGCCGCAAGTAAAAGATGAACATATGGAGATCCGCGGTCGGGATCTTTCCGGCGGACTGCCCAAAACCATCCGGATTTTTTCCAACGAAATCACGGAAGCCATGCAAGACGAATTGCGGGAAATCATTTCCGCCATTAAAAAAGTTTTGCAGGAAACGCCGCCGGAACTCGCCGCTGACATTATGGACAAAGGCATGGTGCTTTCCGGCGGGGGAGCACTGCTCAACCATCTGGACCAATTGATCGTGAAAACTATCGAAGTGCCGTGTTATGTGGCCGAAGAACCGTTGCTTTGCGTTATCAAAGGCATTGGCGTAGTCTTGGATAATCTGGATCAGTATAAAAGGACGATAATGCTTTCCAAATAATTCATATAACATACAACATATAGCATGTAACAATTTAAAATTTTTTGTTACATGTTACATGTTTCATGTTTCATGATCATCGGTCTCGACGGTTCTCGCGCTTTTTTACGGCAACGGACCGGCATTGAAGAATATTCTTATCAGGTTATTAAAAATTTGAGAGAGGATTTAAAATCATCTCAAGTTTTTTTATATATCCGCTCTGGCCAAAAAGTGGATTTTTCTTTGCCTAATAATTGGAAAATCAAAATTATCAAATGGCCTTATTTCTGGACCCAAATCGGATTATCCATAGAACTTTTTTTTCATCCCGTAAACACGCTTTTTATTCCCGCGCATATTGTGCCAATAATCCATCCAAAGAATACAATAGTTGTTATCCACGGTTTAGAATACGAATTTGTTCCCAAAGCTTATTCTTTGTGGGAAAGAATGTATATGCGCTGGGCGATTAAAAAATCCTGCCGGCGAGCCAAAACGATTATAGCTGTATCCAATAATACAAAAAAAGATCTTGTAGAGTTATATAATATTCCAGGAGAGAAAATTAAAGTAATTTATGAAGGCTATAATCGGAATTTTCAATTTTCAATTTTCAATTTTCAATCAATTTTCAATGATAAAATTTCAAAACCGTATTTACTTTTTGTTGGAAGACTTGAAGAACGGAAAAACATCATCGGCATTATTCAGGCTTTTGAGATTTTGAAGGAAAAATATAAAATTCCGCATAAGTTGATTTTGGCAGGCAAGCCAGGCTTTAACTATAAAAAAATCCAATCTTATTTGTCTAATTCGTCCTATATGTCCGAGATAATCCTGACTGGTTTTGTGAGCGAAGAGGAAAAGCAGGAGTTATTGAAAAATGCCGAAGTTTTTCTTTTTCCGACTTTTTATGAGGGTTTCGGATTACCCATCTTGGAAGCACAAAATGCCGGCGTGCCAGTAGTAGCTTCTATAGAAGCTTCTATTCCAGAAGTGGCAGGGGAGGGTGCAATATTTGTTGATCCTAAAAAACCAGCCGAAATCGTCGAAGCCACTTACAAACTTATTAATGATAAAAACTTCAGAGAAGATCTGATAAAAAAAGGCCTGGAAAATACCCAGCGCTTCAGTTGGGAAAAATGCGGAAAGCAAATCGCGCAAGTGCTGTTAGGATAACTTCTTTTTCTACGAATTACTAATCAAGTACTAATATACGAATGTTATATAAAAAAATTAGTCAAAATCTTGCATATGCAATAATTTGACTAATCTGTATTTAACTAAAAAATTAGAATTGAGGCGAGAGGTTGGGCGTCCTCTCGCATAATAAAGTAGAACTTTAATCTTATTTTCGTGAATTGACCAAAAGGTCAAGAGTAGCCGTTTCTTCAATCAAACGAATTGTTTCCTTAAGAAGCATTCTTGCGATACTTGTTTCATTTCGGATGGCCGATGGGAGATCGGTGACAGCGGTCTGTTTAACGACTTCTATTTCTGGTAAACCTTCAAGCTGCGCTAAAGCTTCTCTAAGATTATTCAGATTAATAATCATAGTTACCTCCTTTTTCTTTTTTATTTGCCCAATTCTAATTTTCTATTTTATTTTCAAAGAAAAATAAATCTTGACGATTAAGCCAGTAAAACAAATACTTTTAGGAAGCGGGAGAGATTATTATTAACCTCTCCCTCGGAAGCCTTGTTATTTAGGTTGTTTTTAGAGGCCTGTAATCATCTCGTGAATATTTACCTCACATTGTAGGATACTTAATTCCTTGAATGTTCTCCACATTGTAAGCATTTTTTTGAAGAAACTTTTAATTTTCATTTGACCCTCCCTTGCCGAAGGCTTCCTAAAAATATTCGTTTTAAAAGAACAGTATTGATAGCTTTTTGGCTTATATAAAAGATTGTGGTATGATTTTAATACGATCGCAATCCTTTATAAATACATCTTATCAATAAATCCAAAAAAAGTAAAAAATTTTAGTGTCATCCCGCACTTGACTCGCCTCGCTGAGTCGAAGCGGGTGCGGGATCCAGTAAATAAATTTAAATTTAATTTTCTGGATTCCTGCTGGAGTTTATCCTCACGAAAGTGGGGGCAGGAATGACAAATAGTCGAAAATTATTCAATATCGCTTAACCACTCTCAAGATTTATATTATGGATAAAAAAGATTTAAAAATAGCCTTGGTCCATGATTTTCTGACGCAATATGGCGGAGCGGAGAGAGTTTTAGAAGTGTTTGGTGAAATGTATCCGGAAGCGCCGATTTATACCTTGCTTTACGACCAGGAAGCGATGCGCGGAAAATTTGAGAGCAAGGGAATCCACACTTCCTTTTTGCAGAAATTTCCCAAGTTTTTGCGAAAAAGAAAAAAGTGGCTATTACCTCTGATGCCGACGGCGCCGGAAACTTTCAATCTGCGGGATTTTGATTTGATTATTTCCAGCTGCGGAGTCTGGTCCAAAGCGATTATTACGAGATTAGATGTAAAACATATCTGCTATATGCACAGCCCGATGCGTTTTGCCTGGGAAGAAAGCGAAGAATATTTATTGGGGCAGAAAATTTCAGCCAAAACCAATTTTTTTGTGCGTCTCTTGCTTAATTATTTGCGTGTCTGGGATCGAGTATCTGCCGATCGTCCGGATTATCTCATCGCCAATTCACAGTTTACGCAGGAAAGGATAAGGAAGTATTATGGAAGAGAAAGTGTCGTTATCTATCCACCAGTAAATATGGAATATGAAACATGGAACATGGAACAAAAAAATCCCTTGGCTATGCCAAGTCTGGCGAAGCCAGACAAATTTCAAATCCCAAATAATAATTATTTTCTGATAGTATCAAGACTGTCGCCTTATAAAAAAATAGATGCGGTTATTGAAGCTTTTAATAAACTAGAATTGCCACTAATCGTAATCGGAGAAGGATCACAGGAAAAATATTTACGTTCTATCGCCGGAAAAAATATAAAAATTTTAGGCTGGCAAGCGGATGATAAAATCCAGGAATATTATTCCGGTGCCCGGGCGCTTATCTTTGCCGGTGTGGATGATTTCGGAATGACAATGGTGGAAGCGCTCTCTCACGGCGTTCCGGCGCTGGCGCTGCAAAAAGGCGGAGCCTTGGAAATTGTCGCAGAAGGAAAAACCGGCGAATTTTTCACTTCCAATAAGCCGGAAATTATTGCTGAATGTGTCAGAAGATTTGTGGAAAAAGAAAAAGAATACGACAAAGAATTTATAAAATCACAAACAAATAAATTTAGTAAAGAGCGGTTTATTAAAGAGTTTGAAGAATATATAAATCATATAACATAAAACATAGAACATGGAACAAAAAAATGTTCCATGCTGCATGTTCCATGTTCCATGAATATTATTGGCCATCAAAAAATCATCAAGTTTCTGGATAAAGCTTACGAGGAAAACCAGTTGGTAGGAGCCTATCTTTTTTCCGGGCCTTCCGGAGTAGGGAAGTTCCACGTGGCGCTGTATTTGGCGGAAAAAATTTTAGGCCAGAATTCTAAGCAAATAAGAGACGATCTCGTAATTTTGGAATCAAAGGAAGAATCAGCGGCAGAAAAACCAATTGATGAAAAAAAAGAAATCCAAAAAACTGGCAAAAAAAAGAACGGAGGAAAAGAAATAAAAGTCGATGACATCCGTGAATTTAAGCGGAAACTTTTTTTAAGTTCCGAGAGCGGTCGAAAAGTAGCCATTATCCGAGGAGCGGAAAAACTGAACAAATCTTCTCAAAACGCCTTACTTAAAATCTTAGAAGAACCCAATCAGGGACTTACGCTAATTTTAGTAGCGGATGAAGAAAAAAAACTTTTTCCAACGATTATTTCCCGTTGCCAAAAAATCCGCTTCGGAATCGTATCCAATGAGGAAATAAAGCGGCTAATTGAGTCTCGAGAAAAAAAACTCAGTGTTAAAGTTAAACAGGCCATAATTTTTTGGTCCATTGGCTGTCCGGGGCTGGCTTTGGAAATGCTGGAAAATTCGGAAAAATTAGAATTCAAAATACAATCTTTTTTGGAAGTCCAGAATCTCTTGTATAAAACTATTTCAGACAAGTTTGCCTTAGCAGAAAACTTGGCTAAAAATCCAAGTTTAGCCTTGGTCAAAATGGATGTTTGGATAGTGGGAATCAGAGAATCATTACTAAAGGATGAATTAAAGGGGGTTTCCCGGGAAAAAGGTTTGGCCATACTGGAAAAAATAAGCGAGAGCCAAGGGCTGCTCAGGCAAACTAATGCGAATATTAAATTGGTTTTAGAAAATATGTTGTTAGCTTTTTCGCAAAATTAGAGGACGAAATAAAATGGTAAAAAAAAGTTTTCTCAAAAAAACAGAAAAAACTTCATATTTTCAGAAGAAAAGGATAAATTTACCTCGAATCTTTTATTGGTTTTTTTCTTTAGCTTTTATGGGAGTAATTGGATATATTTTTCTTTTTTCCGGATTTCTGAATATTTCAAGCAGAGAATTTTCACCGACGGAAAAAATTGCTTCGCGGAAACTCTCTAGCCGATTAAATATACTGCTGGCAGAAAAATATTTAAATATAATACCAAAAAATAATCTGCTATTGCTAAGAGAAAGTTATTTGGACAAGTTATTCACCCAGGAGTTTGGAATAGTGAAAAAAGTAAAAATTATCAAGCAGTTCCCCGATAGAATAAAAATTATAATTGAAGAAAGGAATCCGCTTATCGTTTTGGAAAACTCCCAGGGGAGGTTTATTTTAGATGATGTCGGTGACGTTTATCCCTATGATTTTTTTGATTCCAGCGGTTTTGATTTGACAGTGCTGCCGATTTTAAAAGAGACGAACGCGGAGAGAGCTTTTTCTTTCGAAAATAATTCCGGGATAGATTATTTGGAGTTTATTTTTAAAGTGAAAGATAAGTTGGAAAAACTTCTGGATATCTCATTGGAAAAAAAAATGACTGTTTCCAAGATAATTTCGGGAGATGTCATTTTTAAAACGAAGGAAGGTTGGCAGGCATACTTCAATAAAAGTGTATCTATAGATAAAGGAATAGAAATGTTACGGATTGTATTAAAAGAAAAAATTGAGGAAGAAAAGCGGAAAGAATTGGAATATATTGATTTGCGGATAGATAATAAGGTTTATTATAAATTTAAAGAGACGGAAAAATCCGAATCGACTGTGGAAGCTGAAAAAGAAAACACCGCGAAAAATATGGATAAGAAAAACAAAGACGAGAACTAAAAATTATTAGCTATAGAAGCTTCTTCGGGTGAAATGTAATAAATTAGAATTGAAGTGCCGACCTGATCAATCGGTTTAATGTTTTTTATCCAAGAATAATTCGATTCACTTTTTTTGCTAGGGTCATTTAAACTTCCTAAAAGATATCCAACTGAAATAGCGTACCAGCCGTCTTCTACGGGTCTGAAGTTATCTCCCCACATAATATATTTATCGCCAATGTAGTATTGAAGCATGTCATCGCGATTTTTATAAAACCTTGAATCTCCTCCGCCAAAGTAGTCAGTATGAATTTTTTCTATTTCCGGATGTTCACTTAAATATTTTTTTAATCTTTTTAAATCTTGTCCCCAATCAGCATTAGAATCTGTAACATATAGATAGCCATTTTTTGGTCCCCCAACTAGAGAATTAAAATAGGACATATAATATGGATAACTGAAGATAGTTCCAACAATCATGGCAAGAGTTAAAAAGAAAATAACCACTTTAATTAAAAATGAATCCGAAGAATTTATTTTTCTAATAAATCTAAAGATAATAACGCTAATTAATATGTAGGAGAAGGGAAGGATTGGAAATAAATGGCGAAAGCCAATATTTAAATTTCCAGTGATGCTGGTATAGGAATAGAGAATGATGAAAAGAAAAAAGGAAATTTCTGCAACATGAAGGCGAATGTATTTTGACAAATCTCCAAAAATTACCCGGTAGTTAGTTTTTTGAGCAATATATTTTTTCAATAGCATTACCTTTTTACCTAGAGAAATCGCAATAGCACAAAGCATAAAAAACAGAAAAAACAACGTTTCCTTAATCAGGAACACAACGGGAAAATATGCCAGAAAAGCATTTTTAGAAACTTCGCCCATAAAATAAGCTGTGTTGCCGCCAGCCACTCTCTTAAAAACCATAGCTATTCCCATAAAATAAATTGATAACGGGCGAGTAATCGTGTTGTTGTTAGTTGAAAAAATTATTTCTCGGGTAAGAACTGATTTTATATTTTGATCAGATGCGGGGAAGTAAGTGTTAGTCAAGTCGATTACTTTCTCCGAAGGAATGTTGCTTGTATTTATGAAATAAACAATCCATACGACAAAAATAGAAATAACAAATGCAAGAATACTTTTTGCAACCAGCTCGCCAAATATTTTTATTTTAGAAGATTCTTTGTTATCTTTCACCAAAGAATAGATCAAAACAATAATCGCTAAAACTGGGAATATCATGATAGAAGAAAATTTTGCCAATTGAACTAATCCTAAAAATATTCCTGCCAGAAAAACATTTTTCCAAGAAGGGTTTTTGAGAAATTCTATAAAATAATAAAAAGAAAAAGTAATAAAAGCGGCGATGCCTAAATCTGTTGTGACGAAATGATTATGACCTAAAATATTAGGGTCGAATGCGTAAAGAGTTAATGCAAATAATCCGGCTATGATTCCAGCAAGTTCACAGGTCCATTTGAAAATAAATAATCCCAACAACAAGTAAATTAAAATTATAGGAAAACGCGACCAGAAAATTATTAAATCAGGATTATTTCCGGAATGGAAAAGCAAATTTCTTCCCTGATCCCATTGGCCATTTACATCTTCTTGCCAAAATTTGTAGCTAGTATCGAAAGTTGGTCTTAAAAAGAGCAAAGGAATAGCCGATAGATCTTTGATTAAGGGTGGGTGTTCCGGATTTAGTCGCATATCATGCTCTATCAAATAGCTATAGCCAGCTGGAATATGTGCAACTTCATCATAAATTATAGCGTCATTCCAAGCATTTAAAATAGAAACAATAATCGGAAAGAGCAGGATTAAACAGATTATTATTTTGTATTTGTCTGTAATAAATTTTTTCATAATAATTTATTGTAAAGTATAATAAATACTGCCGAGAGAATTGGTGGTTTTTTTGGGAACAAGATTGGGAAATTTCGGCTGGAGTTCATTTCTGGCATTTTGATTGTTTTCCGTAAAAAATACAATGGAATTATCCGGATCTTGTGGAATGATTTTATCAATTTCGTTGGGATAGAAAAACTTAACATTATTATCCAGAGTGAACAGCCAAATTGGCAGTCTCTCCAAGGTGTTGTTCTTACTAGTTATAACAAACTTTTCTTGCATTTTGGGCAGGGTCTGGATGTATTTGGAAATGTCCGTCAGATTTTTGTTAAAAGATAATCCAACGGATGTCTTGTTGGCCCAAAAATAATGATATTTAAGAGCATTAAAAGCTCCTAGCGCCATAAGGATAAAAATAGTCAAGGAAAAAACAATTTTTTTGAAAAGCGGTCCGTATCTTTCCGATTTTTCCAAAAAGAAATTAAAAGTCAAAGCGCTAAAAATAAAAACAGCCGGCAAGTTTCCGATAGAACGCAAGGCGTGGGGCAAGCCCTCGGCAGTCAAGAATTCCGGAGAGAGCATTACGAAAAACCAAAAGATCAGTAAGGCGTGAATGGCTAATTCCGGATCATGGATTTTATATTTGAAGCGCCGATAAAATTTCTGAAAAAGCAGAGAAAAAGAAAGGATTATCCCAAAAAGAAAGGCCACGCCGGTCAGCGGATCAAGAATCGGATAAGGCGGATAATTATGGCGCCAATTCTGGTCGCCCCAAAAATTATATTTGATCAGGCTTAAAGAAAGGCTGCGGGAGAAAGTTCCAGCTAAATTTCCCTGGTTAATTTGGGGAGAAAAAATAGAAATAGAATCAGAGCGGGACTCAAAATATTCCGGATGGGCTTTGAAAGTGTAAAGCATCGGAGAGGCGATGATCAGAGAGGCTAGAAAGAAAGCCGCAATACCCTTCCAATAAGTTTTCAGAAAATTTTCTCGGGAAAGGATAAAAAAGATTAGAAGGAAGATTAAAATCAGTGGAGAAATCCGCCAGGCGATGTAAGTGTGGATGCCTAATCCAAAAAAAATTCCGCTTAAGGCAAAATCAATCTTTTTTCTGGTCCGCAGAGCCCGGAAAAGAAAATAAAAAGTAAAAACCAGCACGAAGGGCAGCATGTTGGCGCGAAAAGAAATCCGTCCGAAATTAATCGACCAGAAAGAAATAGCAACCAAAAAGGCTCCAATGAGAGCGGTTCTTTCTTTGGAAAAAAGCTCCTTAGTCAGTAAATAAGTTCCTAGTATTGTCAGGGTACTAAAAAAGATAGCCGGAAATTTGAGTGTGAGAATGCTGACACCGAGAAGCTTAAAACACAAGGCAATTGAGTTCATAAAAAGCCCTTCGCGGCCTTGATTGGCAGGATAGAACCATTGGTAATTTCCGGTAGCATTGGCTCGCAGGGCATCTTCACCATTAACAGCTTCGTCCGGATAGATTCCCGGAGGAGCATTTTCAATGTTATAAATCCGCAAAAACAATCCCAAGGATAAAATCAAAAACAACAAAACATAAACGAACCATTTTTTGTTTCTCATTTTGGTTTTGTTTTAAGTATTTATAGTATACTATATTTTTGCCCAGATATCCACAGTGAGCGATTTTAAAAAGAGCGCCAAAAAGCTTTTTATGGTATAATAAAAAGTAAGAAATAGGTTAAATTTTAATTTATTAAAGAATAAATGTATGGCTGTTCTCGAACCCATTCAAAAAGAAGACTTGGATTTGCAGGATAAATTTTTAGGAAAGATGGAAAATTCGGAACAAAATTCTCCCGTGGAAAGTATAAAAAAGGAAACCGGAGAAATTAAATACGCGCCGGAAAAAAGCCAAGAAAGCGCCTCGGAGAAAAAAGAAGAAACTTATTCCAAAATACTTTCTCAAGTGACTTCCTATAAACCAGCCGATACGGAAAATTTGGAAGCCGATGCCCAGCAGGTTGGCGCGGAGAAAGAAGCCCAGGCCAAGGTAGTTAAATTAGTAGGCCTAGCCAAAGAAAAAGGCGTGATTTATGCGGTTAAAGTGGCGAGAAAAGTAGAGGATAATTATACCTTGGACGAATTTCATGATCGTCTAGCTCATGAATTCCAAGCGGCTTTGCTTAAAGAAGGTTTGATTAAGGAGATTTAATTTTCGAAAAAAGTTGTCATCTTGAGCGGAGTCCCGTCCGCCAGCTGGCGGATTGGGATGTAGTCGAAAGATCTAATTGATAAGTTTTAATTAGATCACTCGACAGGGCTCGGGATGACACAGAGTTACGTAACGTTCAATTTTTTATGCCCGTGCTAGATTCATTGTTTATTTTGTCGGTAATCCTTTTTGGCCTAACTGCTTTGATTAGCGGCTTACTTTTAGTCTTGAGTAGTTTTTTTAATTTTCGGATTAATGTCCATCGTTCCATGAATATGGATTTGGAAATCATTCGAGTTTCCAAAATTAACCGGTCCAAAGAGGAGCAAGAGAAGCAAGAATCTTGGAAAGAGGAAATTGGAGCGATGGAACAGCTGCTGGCTTCACTTTCTGGGCTTAAGGACGTTAAAGCCTGGTGGAAACAATTGCTTTATGGCCAACCGCATCTGTCTTTTGAAATTGCCAATTCGGCTAAGGATGAGGAAATAATTTTTTTCGTGGCGGTACCGAAAAAATTTCGGGAAGCCATCGAAAAACAAATCAATAGTTTTTTTCCCAATGCCTCTTTGGAACTTTCCCAAGATTTTAATATTTTTTATCCGGGCAGCGCCACTTGCGCCTCTATTTTAAAATTGAAAAATGATTATGTCTTTCCCATTAAGACTTATGAAAACCAGGAAATCGATCCGCTCAATGCCCTAACCAATGCTTTAAGTAAATTGGATCGGGCGGATGAAGGTGCGGCCGTGCAGCTGGTTTTCCGTCCGGTTGCGCCCGGTTGGAGAATAAAAGGCCGGAAAATTGCCCGGGAAATGCAACAGGGAAAAAGACTAAGCCAAGTGCATTCCAGTTCTTTTTTGGGAAAAGCCGGTAAGGAAGCGGGCAATGTTTTTTACGATACCATGATAAAGTCAGACAAAGAAAAATCAGCTATGTCGGAAGCTAAAGCTGTCCAACTGACCCCGGAAGAGCAGGAATTGATTAAAAGTATCGATCAGAAATCCAGTAAAGCCGGCTTTGAAGTCAATATCCGCCTGGTGGCTTCTTCAGCCACGCAGGAAAGATCGCAGCAGATTTTATCCCAACTGGAAAATGCTTTTTCTCAATACGAAAATTCCGACTTGAATTGCTTCCAAATTTTAAAAAGGACTAACCAAAAAGATATCGCTTTTGATTTTATTTTCCGGAACTTTATTCCTTCTCAAGCGATGATTCTCAATGTCGAAGAAATAGCCAGCGTCTTTCATTTGCCCATTTCCGTTACCGAAGCGCCGAAAATCAAATGGCTGAAATCCAATGTCGCTCCACCACCAGTAGCTATTCCGCAAGAAGGTTTAATCTTAGGCTTTAATGATTATCGGGGAACGGATACGGTTATCCGCATGACGGATGATGATCGCCGACGGCATCTGTACACTATTGGTCAGACCGGAACCGGAAAATCAACTTTTCTGCAGGAAATGGCCAAGCAGGATGCCAGAAATGGCAAAGGATTTTGTTTTATTGATCCGCACGGAGAGGCGGTGGAGGATATTCTTAAAGCTATTCCCAAAGAACGAGCGGAAGACGTGATTATTTTTAACCCGGCGGATGTTGAGAGGCCATTTGGTTTGAATCTTTTGGAATTTGACTCTAATCATCCGGAACAGAAAACCTTTGTGATCAATGAGATGATTGGAATTTTTGATCAACTTTATGATTTGAAGGCGACTGGCGGGCCGATGTTTGAACAGTATATGCGCAATGCGATGCTCCTCATTATGGATCATCCGGAATCCGGTTCGACGCTGATGGAAATTTCTAAAGTTTTAGCGGACGAGGATTTTCGCAAAATGAAATTATCTCATTGCCAAAATCCGATTGTCTCTGACTTCTGGACCAAAGAAGCAGAGAAAGCCGGCGGGGAAGCGGCCTTGGCCAATATGGTGCCCTATATCACTTCCAAGCTTACCACTTTTATTTCCAATGATATGATGCGGCCGATTATCGCCCAGCAGAAAAGCACGCTGGATTTCAAGGATATTATGAATAGCAAAAAGATTCTATTGGTCAATCTTTCCAAGGGCCGGATTGGTGAAATTAATGCCAGATTATTGGGCATGGTGGTGGTGGGAAAAATTTTAATGGCGGCGCTGTCCCGCGTGGATATTCCGGAAAACGAACGGGTGGATTTTTATCTGTATCTGGACGAATTTCAGAACGTGACCACCAGTTCTATCGCGCAGATTCTTTCCGAAGCGCGCAAATACAAATTGGATCTGATTATCGCACATCAATTTATCGCCCAGCTCAAGGAAGAAATTTCCAAAGCGGTTTTTGGCAACGTCGGTTCCATCTGCGCTTTCCGCGTCGGCGCGGAAGACGCGGAATTTTTGGAGAAACAATTCACGCCGGTCTTTTCCGCCAATGATTTGGTCAATGTGGATAACCGCAATCTCTTTGCCAAATTGTTGATCAGCAATGAATTGACCAAACCTTTCAATATGAAAACTTATCCACCGACCAAGGGTAGCGTAGAAATTTCCCAAGCCCTTAAAGAACTCTCGCGTCTCAAATATGGCCGGGACAAAGAAATCGTCAATCGGGAGATTATGGAAAGGATCAAGTTGACTTAAATATTTTTCTCTGTAAAAAACAAAACCACCGGTTAAAATCGGTGGTTTTCATTTGTTTTTGATAATTTTGGTAATTTATTCCTTTTCTTTTTTAAAAGAACTGAGATCCCCTGTATCCGCTAACCACCTATGTCCTGGTTTGATTTTACCATCTCGAACCTCTTGAAGTAGATTTCGTTGCTGCTTTTCATCATAGAAAAACCATCTTGGAGGTTGATCAATTCCACTTTCTTTGAGTTCTGCTTCAATTGCATGCATATCCATTTCCTCTAGTGACTTTTGTTTTTTACCTTCCAATGAAGGTATTTCTGGCGATTTTGGCATAGTTTTTTATTTAAAAATTATTTTTTTATCAGATTTATTAATCCGCCAAAAATGATTGAACAACATTTCCGGTGGAGAAGTAGGCGGTTAAAATTTTTCCAGCAGATTGGCAATCTGCTTTTTGAGTTTGGGAAGATCCTTTTGAGTGGTGTCCCAGATTCTTTTCATAATAATCCCGAAATATTCATGAGTGAGTATATCCCGCATGCCCGCCATTTTCTTCCAAGGAATATTCGGATAGTCCTTTCTTATTTTTAACGGGATATTTTTTGTCGCTTCGCCGATTATTTCCAGCCGTTTTATAACTGCGTCTTGGATTGCGTCGTTGCCAAGAAATTTTTTATCCGTATAGCCTTCAGTATATTTCTCAATCTTTTCAATACTTTCCAAAATATCCAAAAGAAAAATTTTAAGACTTCTTTTCATAGTATTTTTATTTGTTCTTTTAGAACAGAGTCTTTAATAAGCGGATGCAGGGCGCCATATTCAACCACATCTACTTTTCTACCAAGCCTACCTTCCAATTCAAGCTGAAGGCCGATAAGATCTAGAAGCGTTTTATTTTTTTTCAATTTAACTAAAATATCCATGTCGCTATTTTTTCTTTCCTCTCCTCTCGCAAACGACCCAAAAACAGCCGCCTTGAGGACTCCTTGGCGCTTTAAAATAGGGATTATTTTCTTTTTTATAGTCTGGGTAATCATATTAAAAGTGTAGCAAAAAAAGATAAAATCGGCAATTTAGTCTGCCAAAAACGATTGGACGCTGTTTCCGGCGGAGAAGTAGACGGTATTAGTTTCTTCGTTGACGGCAAAGTCGGTAGCATTGGCGATTTCGGGATGGTAATATTGCGAGAGGATTTTGCCAGTTAAATCAAGTTTGACGATGCGGGAGTTGGTTTTGTCGAGAATCCAGATGTTTTGGCCGTCAATTTTGGTGGCCACTTTGAAGGGCATGATTTTATTCGGCGATTGTTCAATAACAAAGTCTTGTTTTTTTCCGCGGAAAAGTTTGAGGATATTTCCCGATTCAGCTAAGTAAAGGTTTTCGCTAAGGGCCATTCCGGTAACGCCAGTAATAGCAGTTTCATCCTTTTTCCAATTGATTTTTTCCCCAAAACCGCCTTCCGCGCGGGGATAGCGGTAAATTTGGTTATTGTTGGTATCCACCAAGTAAAGATAAGTCAGATAAGTTTCCGCCAGGGCTATTTTGGTGTTAGCCGGCAGATTAAGGATATTGTCTTGGAATTTTTTGGAAACGGGGCTGAAAGCTGAAGCCTGGCCTCGGGGATTGATTAAAATAATCAGATTGAGGTCGTTCAGGCCGGCAGCGATGGCAATTTTTTCAAAAGTTTCCGGGAAAATAAATTCTTGCTGGTTCTCTAAATTGAATAATTTGGCAGCTGAAACAGCGAAAATTTTGCCGTTAAGATTTATGATTTGGGAAAGTTTTTCTGAAAAATTGGCAGCCGGATTCAAGTTTTCCAGCCGGATTAAATTAGGCTCATTCTCCAGTGGCAGTTTGGCTGGCACTACTTCTTCAACTTGGCGGGCGGATTTTTTCTCGGCCATATTTTTCTGGGTCTGGACGATAAAGAAAGGCACTACGAAAATCAAGAAAATTGCCCCCAAGGCGTATAATTTTTGCTTATTAGTCAGGCGGTTGAAAAGATCCTTAATTACTGAAAAATTAGGCAGAAAGCCGAATTTTTTTTCCGCCGGCTGAATTGGAACGATTGCAACTTCTTGGACAGGCAGTTCGGGAGGAAAGTTGTTAATTGTAGCTGGGGCTGATTTTTTAAATAAGCTGGCAAACTTATTAATAACCCAAATAATTTGTTCTTTCAAAAAAGAAACAGCCGTCCATAAGCTGCGACCCAAAAATCGCAGTACGTGGGCTAGTTTTTCTTGGAAAGGGTAAGTCCTGGTGTTTTCCCAAAAAAGCTGGAATTTTTCCCGGATTTTTTTCAGGAAGGTTTGAAAAACAGAATCCGGCTGGCTAAAACAAGTTCTTTTTCGGAAAAAAGAAAAAGAAAAAGTTTTTTTAAGTTTTGGCGGTTCAGCCGACTCTTTGATATAGATATGCCCGACTTTTGGCACTTCTTTTTTTGGAGGGAAAAATTGCTCTGCCACCTCTGGCGTTTTAACTTCCGGAGCGGATTCTTTTTTTGGAGAAGGCTTGGAAAAAGCCGAGTTGCTGAAAGCATTTAATTTTTCCGTTTGATGGTGAACTGGGAGGGAGGCTTCCTCTTTTTCCTTGACGTCGACGACCAGAGCGGCGGCCTTTTCCAATTTATTGACCAATACGGTCCTTAAAAATTGGACAAAATCTTTTTCGGAAAAATTCAAAGCATTATTTTTTATTTCTTCCAGGCCGAGAATGTCGAGGATATTATCAGTGAGGATAACTAGCTTGTCGCGATTTTCCAGTTTTCCGCTGGAAATATTGACGAATGTTTTTAAGGGATTGGGCTCCGGATTATCCGGGGACAGATCTTCGCTGATGTTAGTCAAATAGCCCTTGCGCAGCAAGAGTGCTAGGGCGCTACCAGTTTGGCTGAGATGCAAATTTTGCTTTTCGGCAGCGGCGCACAGGGCATTAATTTTTCCAATCCAGCTGATATTGCCATATTCGGCCAGTTTAGCTAAAGCTAAATTAGCCTTGTGCAGAGCCGCTTCAAAACTTTCGACAGAACCTCTTTTGGGCCGGGAGAAATATTCTTTCTTAATGACGGAAATCAGGTAGTTGACAACATAAGAAGAGTCTTCTGAGTCATCGTTGATTTCAAAAATACCGAAAAGCGTGCCCAAATCCTTTTGGGTGATATTTTCCGGTTCATGCACAAAAACTTCTAAAAATGGACGCCGATCCTTATCATTGCAGACTAAAATTTCCTCAAAAAAGGATTCCATTTCAATAAGTTTTTTCTCCAGTCTTTTTTTCAGCATAAGAGCGGATTATTTTTATAATTTTTACGGGACATTTTCCATAATTTTGCGCGACTGGTGTTTTTTATAAAGAGTTACAAAAAAAATAAAAGAAACAACCAGCAGAGTGATAATGATTCCCGCGTATTTCAGATAATCATTTATTTTTTCGAAAGCGTAACCGAAGAAAAATCCGCTTAAAACTAAAAATCCGCTCCAGACTATTCCGCCCAAGAAAGAGGCGCGTAGAAATTTCTGAAAATTCATTTTTAAAGTCCCAGCCAGGATAAAAGTTATCCAGCAGAGTCCGGTAGTTGATTTGACGTAAAAAATAGTTTTTTGCCCATGGAGGGTAAAGAAATGGCGCAATTTATCCATGGTGACAAGGTTGATCCGGAGCCATTTTTCCGCGCGGGAAAGAAGTTGAGCACCGCCAAAATATCCCAGGGCGTAAAGAATAATATCTCCGACAATATCGCCTAAAAGGCTTAAGAAAAAAATTATTCCAATATTAAAAAATCCTAAACTGGCTAAGAAAGCGCCTATGACCGTAATTATCGGACCTTCAATGATCATGATGAGAAAAAGAGTGGGATAACCGAAAGTTTTTATATAAAATAAAACTTGCGGATCCGCTAAGTCAATAAAATTAAACATAGTAAAATGAAGGATTTATCCCGCACTAACTTCGCACTGCGCCAAACTTGTCTACCGATAGCAGGGGCATGAAATGCCATACGGTGCAAAGTTAGTGCGGGATTTATTGCCTTCATCTTAGCATAAATTGGGAAAAAAGAGAATCGGCTTTTCTTGTCTTAAAAATTTTACCCAAAGGGCGGATTTAATACTGGGTTTACAGGTAGTTGAGTATGCTTGGAGTGGTTTTACTTTTGGCCTATTTGGCGGTAAAATAGAGTCAGATTAAGTTAAAAAATTGCCGAAGTATGTAATTTGGTATGTAATAAAATGGCTCACATCTTTTTAGACGAAAGTGGAGACTTGGGATTTAAACCAAAATCAAGCAAGTGGTTTATTTTTACAATCGTACTTACTAATAATCACAAAAAGATTGAAAAGGTAATTAAAAATATCCGAAAAGGATTGAAAAAGAAGTATAAATTAAAAGAATTGCACGCGTATCACTCAGATGAGATTACGAAACATAAAATGCTCAAAAAACTTTCCCAACTGGAAGATCTGAAAATCCTCTGTATTATTTTAAACAAGAAAAAAGTATACGTGGATTTGCAAAATCAGAAAAATTATCTATATAACTATACTGCCAATATTTTATTGGACAGGTTGCATAATAAAAAACTGATTGAAACTGATGAGCTGATAAGTTTATATATAGATCAGAAAGATACCAACAAATTCATTCGAGAAAATTTTGAAAAGTATCTTAAGGATAATTTGGTAAAAAGAGGTAGCAATGGAAGAATTGAAATCAAAATCAAGCCATCACATACCGAAAAGTGTTTGCAAGCGGTTGATTTTATCAGCTGGGCGATTTTTAGAAAATATGAGAGAGGGGATTATGAATATTATGGAGAAATAAAAAATAAAATCGTTGAAGAAAGGCTTTTGTTTTCCTAAAAAAAAGAAAACCCCCTGTTTTAACGAGACGCCTTACGGTATCTCAACACAGGAGGAATTACTTCTACATAGATATACTAGCATACTTTAGAAATATTTCAAGTCAACTGCGGATAACTTTAAAAATTTGCTTTATTTAAAGGATTTTGTAGAATATAGTTAGCAATTGGAAAAAGTAAAAATTATGGAAAAAGCCAAAGAAAATATAGCCAAGCTGATAGAAAAATACAGTGTACATAAAAGCATTAGTTTAAATTATGTTTAAAAGCTTTACAGAGAAGTTTTTTTGGAGTGTTTTAATATATGGGTTTGGTTCGCTTTTTTTAGGTATTCCAATAATAATTTATTGGCTTCTTACGGAAGCAGAATATTTATTTTTTGGCGTGGTTGCTTTTGGATTATTTCTTTTTGTTGTTGCTTATAATGTTCACAAAGAAATGGTTGAAGAATCTGAGAAGTTTCATAAAGCAGAAATACAAAGGATAATTTCAGAGACGGAAATTAAACTTACTTCAATAGAACAAAGCCTTAAGGTTGTTGAGCATAAAGAAAATATGTGGAGGCAGCTATTAAATGAAAGAGCGTCTGGCTTTCCTAGTTTGTTTACTAATATTGCATACTACGAAAAATTAATTGATGACGAACTTGCTGGCTATCTTAGAAATAAGTCTCACCCAGCAGTATCTGCATCCGAAGTAATAAAAGGTGAGGCAAAGCGTCGCAGGGAGGCTGAGTTTGAGAAAAGAACTACGCAAGCAATAATTGAATATTACGAAAACATAGCACCATTTCTTCTCGAATTAAAAGAAGATTTAGAAATTCCTGATGAAAGTGTGTTTGAGAATTATTCAGAAGAAGAACGAGAAGATTATGTAACAAAATATTTGACAAAAGAAGAATATCATAAACTTCCAAGCGTCGAACGAAATCAAGTGGCTTTGGATAGATTTCGGAAAAGTTAGTGAGGAAAAAATTTATCATCTTCCGTTTGATCAGCAATATGATAATATAGTAATCGAACCAAAGCGAGGCGAGTTTTATTGTTGTACAACTAGGGAAGCAGAAGATGCTGGCTTTAGAAGAGCTTTCAGGTATAAAGGAATAAGCAAAAGTTAATTCCCAAAAATTCCGATAAATGGAATTCTGTTAAGGCAGAAATAGAAAAAATGGACAAAGTGATTGATCAAAAAGTCTATGAACTTTACGGCTTGACAGAGGAGGAGATAAAAATTGTGGAAGGAAAATAAATATGAAATACTATTTTTATTTAGACGAAACGGGTGATCATGGACTTTCTTTTGTGGATCAAAATTTCCCGTTATTTTTATTGGCGGGATGCTTGTTTGATGAAAATGAATTAATGAAAATGGAGGCGGAAATCGGAGAATTTAAAATGGAATTTTTTGGAACGACGGAAGTTATTTTACATTCAAGGGAAATAAGAAAATGCGAAGGCGCATTTCAGATACTTTTTGATATTGAAAAAAAGAAAAAATTTTATGACAGGTTGAATGAAATTATGAAAAAAAGAAAGTTTACGATTATTGGTTCAGGAGTTAATAAAGACCGACATATCAAAAAGTATGGCAAAGGGGCTAAGGATCCTTATGTTGTATCACTAGCTTTTATTATTGAAAGGTTAATTTTTTATTTAGATAAGGTTGATAATAATGCCGTAGTTGATATCAGAATTGAAAAAAGAGGAAAAAGAGAAGATCAGCAATTATTAGATCAGTATAACACAATATTGGATACAGGAACTTATTTTGTTTCTTCTGACAGGATAAAAAGAAGAATAGGATCATTTGAATCATTTTATAAAAAGGATAATATCAATGGTTTGCAAATAGCCGATTTGTGCGCCTATCCCTTGGCTAGGCATGTTTTAAATTCCGAAGAACCATATATTCCATTTGAAATCATAAAGGATAAAATTTACTGTGATAATTCGGGTAAATATAATGGATATGGATTAAAAATTTTTCCATAATAAAAAGTCCCTTTTCAGGAACCCTTTACCGACCGGGTGACACCCCGATCCAAATTAATACTACCATACTTGACAAATATTTCAAATAGTTATCCACAGCCTGCCAAATTTGCTTTATAAGAGCCTAGTCGAGGACAGTCGTTGACTAAACTAAATTGCTAGTAATAAATTAATTACATACTTCCCTCCAAAGGCGGGTAAAAATTACGTAATTCGGTATGTAATAAAAAATATATGGCTAAACGCGCGCAAAATGAGAGTCAAATTAGAAAGCTGACTAAATTAGGCAGAAAGAGCCTGTGTGTCACGATTCCCATTGAAATCATTCGGGAATTCGGCTGGAAGGAACGGCAGAAACTGATTGTCAAAAAATTCGGCGGAAAGAAAATTATTATTTCCGACTGGAAAAAATAAACCACTCATAATCCGACGGCCGTAGGATTATGATACATTGGATAAATTTAATTGTAGGCATATAATTTTTTTATCAATAGCTATGAAAAAAGAAAAATATCAAAATGTCTATCAATTCAGAATTGTTTTGAAAGATTCCAAACCGCCGATTTGGAGAAGAATTCAAGTTCCGGAAAATTATTCTTTTTGGGATTTGCATGTTGCTATCCAGGATGCGATGGGCTGGGAAGATTGCCACCTGCACGAATTTACGACTGTTATTTCAAAAGGAAAACTTCGCGGTAGGCAACATATCGGTATTCCAGATCCCGATGGTTTCAGGGAAGTTTTGCCCGGATGGAAAGAAAAAATAAAAGATTGGTTTTCAAGATTTGAAAAGATGAATTACGATTATGATTTTGGCGACAATTGGGAGCACCCGGTAATTTTAGAAAAAATATTACCAAAAGAAAGCGGTAAAAAATACCCAATTTGCGTAGCGGGAAAAATGACTTGTCCCTTTGAAGATAGTGGAGCTATTTGGGGATACTATGAGAAATTGGAAATACTCAAAAATCCCAACCATTCGGAATATAAAGATATCGTGGATTGGGTCGGGGATGAAAATTTCAATCCGGAAGAATTTAATCCGGAGGAAGTTATATTTGATAATCCTAAAGTTAGATTAAAAACCATTGGAATCTGACTTCAACAAAACTTCAAAAAAAAGAATAATTATATATTGAATTACGTAAAAACTTCGAATGCTTTTTTAACAAGCGGTCGCATGCTAAAAAAGCATTAAAGGTATTTTTAGGGCACAATGTAAAACCACTCATAATCCGACGGCCGTAGTTTCGTGGTACATTTGAAAATAGCAAAAATCGCGTTTACGATAAGTCCAAAGCCGTCAGCAAGCTTGTCTTTACTTTTTAACTATCTGCCATTATACTTAAAGCAATTAGGCAAGCATCCGGATTTAGTAAAAAGTGGCCTATATTTAGCCAATTTAAGCGATTATTTAATCATTAAAGCCAAACCCATGTCGGATATTTTAGAGTATCTTTTCGGTTCGAAAGAAAAAACGCGGATTTTGAGATTTTTTTTGCATAACCCGGAACAGCATTACGAAATAACGGAAGTAGCTCAAAGAAACATGCTAAACCGCCGCAAAACCAGAAAAGAGCTGGAAAATTTAAATAAATTCAGATTTCTTTTCAAAAAAACGTACAAAGGGAAAATGGCCTATTATTTGAATCAAGGATTTGTTTTTTATCCGGAACTGAAAAATTTGATTGCCAAAGACAATGTCCATCCCCAATCGGGCAGCTTAGACCGAGTTAAAAATATCGGCAATGTAAAATTAGCCGTCATCAGCGGGGGTTTCATCAATTATGCCAAAAGCAAGGCGGATATGATTTTAGTAGGCGACGGCATCAGCCGCGCCAAGTTGAAAAATCTGATGGGCTGTCTGGAAGCGGAAATCGGCAAGGAAGTCGATTTTGTACTGATGAACGGAGAAGAATTTAAATATCGGTTAAATATGCTGGACAAGTTCATTCTGGATTTTTTGGAAGGGCCACACGAAGAAGTTATCAATAAAATTCCCTGGCTGAAACGCTTTATGGCGACTAGGAAGTAAGGCCCCCGCACCAATTCTGACAAAATTATACGTAGCACAAACTAGAGTTGTTAAGCGGCTTCGTTTTGTAATTTTATATTACACAAATCCTTATTGCCACCGCCTTTGGCTCGCCCCGCTAAAGCTTTGGCGGAGCGGGCGGGGTCCTGTCGTGGCGGGAGAATTGGTATGAGGGTAAATTTTTCGATGATTAACATAAACGAAAAAACAAAAGTTATAAAAAAAGGCTTGATTTCTCATCTGAAGTCTTTTTTTATTCAGGAATGTTTTAAAAATGCTATCATCTTTTGGCTGTTAATTTTGACTTTGATTGCCAATCTGGCCAATTGGCTGATTCTTAAATTACTTATCCAACCGGTGGGTTTTCCGATTATTTTACACTATAATGTTTATTTCGGAGTAGATTTGAAAGGCAGCTATTGGCAAGTTTTTAGTATTCCGCTCGTCGGCCTGTTCCTTTTTCTGATAAATACCATATTGGCCATTTATAGCTACAAAAAAGGAGAAAGGATTGTCAGTTACCTGCTGTTGATGGCAACTTTAATGATGCAAATCAATCTGATGATTTATTCTTTAAGCATAATTTTGATTAATTATTAATCCATGTTTAACTTCCCCGATCCCAAAGTCGCCAGGAAAAAAGAAAAGAGAATACAGCGGATATTAGAAATGATTCCCGGAATTTTGACCTGGATGACTTTTATTGGTATGTTTGTGCTTTCTTTTTTCTTACCAGTCTGGGTAGCTGTTTTTGTGATAGTTTTCGATGTGTATTGGATCTTTCGGACCATTTTCATTGCCTCTTATTCCATCGCTGGCTATCAAAAGCTTAAAAGAGGCAAGGGGATTGATTGGTGGGAAAGATGCCAAAATATTAAAAATCCGGCAGCCTTTGAGGAAATTATTCGGAAGAAAATCCAATCAATGACGCAAGCGCTCAAAGAAAAAAACAGCCTGTCTTTGGCAGAAACAAGAATTTTAAAAGAGGCTATCTGGGAACAGAAAAAATATTTGAAAGAAGTGGAAAAAATTGAAAAAATCCGGGAACAAATTTGGGATTGGAAAGAAATTGTCCATGTCGTGATGCTGCCTACGGCTGGTGAGCCAGCGGAAATAATTGAACCGTCCATCCGGTCAATTGCAGAAGCTAATTTTCCGCAAAAGCAGATAATTCTATTATTGGCTACGGAAGAGCGCGAACCGGAAAAAAGCCGGTTAAAAAAAGCCAATTATTTGAAAAATAAATTTGCCGGAATTTTTCGCGATTTTATTGTAACGACGCACCAGGTTAAAGACGGGGAAATGAAAGCCAAAGGCTCAAATGCAACTTTCGCTGCGAGAAAAATGGAGCAATATCTGAAAACTAAAAACGTGGATTTCCAAAAAGTTATTTTTTCCAATTTTGATTGCGACAGCGTAGCGCACCCGCAATATTTTGCCGCGTTGACTTATGAATATATTACTGATCCCAAGCGGTTGCAAAAAAGCTACCAGCCGCTGCCGATGTATCACAATAATTTATGGGATACCAATGCTTTTGTGCGAGTGATCGTTACCAGTTCCAGTTTTTGGCATATTTTTCAAAGCACGCGGTCGGAAGGCATGGTGACTTTTTCCTCGCATAGTGAGCCCTTTGACACCTTAGTCAAGGTAGATTTTTGGCCGGTCAATATGATCAGCGAAGACTCGATTATTTATTGGAAATGTTTCACTTATTATAACGGAGATTATCAGGTCAAGCCGATTTATCTGCCGATCTCGCTCGATGCAGTTTTAGCGGAAAATTATTGGAAAACAATTGCCAACCAATATAGGCAGAAAAGGCGCTGGGCTTATGGAATTGAAAATTTTCCTATCATCATGCGGGCGATCTGGCCCAACAAAAAAATAAGCTTGAGGCAAAAAGCCAAAGTGGCTTTTGAAATGCTGGAAGGCCATCATTCCTGGGCCACTGCACCTTTTATTTTAGCGATCTTGGGCTGGGTGCCGCTGATTATCGGCGGCGAACAATTTAATCAGAGCGTTTTAGCCCATAATCTGCCTTTGATTACCCGCTGGCTGATGAATTTGGCCATGCTGGGCTTAGTTGTTTCCATGTCGTTAAGCTTCCTTTTATTGCCGCCGCGCCCGCAAAAATATTCTCGCTGGAAAAATGTTTATATGCTGGTGCAGTGGGTTTTAGTGCCAATCATCGCTCCTTTTTTAGGGGCTATGCCAGCCATTGATTCTCAGACGCGGCTGCTCTTAGGCAAATATTTCGGAGAATTTTGGGTAACTGAAAAAATAAGAAAATAATGGGAAAATTCATCATTCCGTTCTTTTTGGCCTTTTTTCTTGCAGTCTTTTTTATTTGGCTTATTTTTCCTTTGGCAAAAAAAATTTCCTGGCAAGGGAGAAAAGAATCGAGGCATTTGACCGGTAAAGCTAAGGCGCTACGTATTGGGGGAATGGCTATGATTGCAGCCTTTATTCTGACACTAATTCTGGACCAGAATTTATTTTTATCCTGGGAAATTAAGGGCCTATTTCTATCACTGGCGCTGATTTTAATTGTAGGGATCCGCGACGACATAAAAGAGATTGCCTGGAAAGCGCTTTTGTTTTTTCAAATTTTTCTGGCTGGGCTAGTTTTTTTCTGGGGCATCAGAATTGAACATGTTACTAATCCTATGACTGCGGGCGTGATTGATTTTTCCGGAAGCGGAGGTCTGATTATTTCTTTCCTGCTAGCTTTGTTTTGGATTTTAGTTTTAATGAATGCGTTAAATTGGCTGGATGGCGTCGACGGCCTTTCCGGCGGGATAACCTTAATCTGCTCTCTGACGATTTTTTTCTTGAGCCTTAAACCGGAAGTCAATCAGCCGCCAGTAGCTATCTTAGCGATAGCGCTAGCCGGGGTGGCGCTAGGCTTCTTGGCATTTAATTTTTATCCGGCTAAGATTTTAGCGGGAACTTCAGGTTCCCTATTTTTTGGTTTTAGTTTGGCTGTCCTGGCTATTCTTTCCGGGACTAAGATTGCCACCGCCATTCTGGTTTTATTTTTGCCACTCATGGATTTTTTATGGGTCATCGGAGAAAGAATCCAAGAAGGCCAATCGATTTTTAAGCCAGATCAGAAGCATTTACATTTTAAGCTTTTGGAAATGGGCTGGTCGCCGTTAAAAGTGAATGTTTTTTTCTTTTCTGTAACTGTCTTACTTTCGCTAATAGCGCTAAATACTCGATTTTTAGGCAAAAGCTTAACAATGCTGGCCGCCGCTGTGCTGCTGCTGGTTTTTCTTTGGC
This sequence comes from uncultured Bdellovibrionales bacterium, assembly GCA_964438025.1. Classification (GTDB taxonomy): domain Bacteria; phylum Patescibacteriota; class Minisyncoccia; order Moranbacterales; family UBA2206. The sequence goes on along the minus strand of CAYTIK010000008.1, from coordinate 1,531 downwards.
TGGTTAGAAAAAAAATAAAAAAACTTTCTGCTCAAATTTAAATAATATGTTCAATGGGGAATCTTTTAATTGGCGAATTTTGGCGGGATTGCTCGTAATTTTTTCGATAGCTGCTTTTTTTATTTGTGGCGATATTTTGGAAAAAAGACAAAAAATCTTTCAGGAAAATGAAATTAGGGAAATTAAAATTGGAGATAATATTTTTCAAGCGGAAATAGCTGCTGATCCCATCAGGAGAGAGCAGGGGCTTTCTAATCGAAAAGATCTTTGTGGAAATTGTGCCATGCTGTTTGTTTTTGATAAGAAAAGCCGCTATGCCTTTTGGATGAAGGAGATGAATTTTAATTTGGATATAATTTGGATTGGCGGCAATGAAGTTGTGCATATCGCCAAAAACGTTTCTCGGAAAAAAGAACTGGAATTTATTAAACCCGAACGCGAGGCGGATAAAGTCCTGGAAATTAACGACGGTCTGGCGGATAAATTAGATATAAAAATAGGAGATAGAGTGAAATTTTAGAATCAATTTATTGAGGACCGTCCTCAATGGAGACCTTTATTTAACGCAAAAACCCTCTGCCGAAGCGAAGGGTTTTTGCTATTTTAAGAAGTAATAATATACTTGCGAAAAAAAGAACAGTAGAATTTTTATTTTCCTTCAGGGAAAGATCAAGTGAGAGATGGCACTCGAACGGCGTATTTATGCAGATTCTTCAGCTGATTTTGATTAAGATTTTTTGATTTAGAAATTGCATCTTGGATTAGGTTTTTGGAAAATTCTACTGAACTTCCCGGATTGAGACTAGTTTTTCCACCGGCATTTTTTCTGAGGTAATCTTCAATATAGATTTTATGTTCTGGAGAGAGGGACGAGTCAGGATTTTTTTCCAGATAGTTCGCTAACGCTCGGCGAGCTAGATGGGTGCGGCCTTCTCCTTTAGCAGCGATTTCAATGAAGGCCCGTTCTGTTTCTTGGCTGGAAACTGCAGTTTTTTCAGTGGCTTCCAATCGAGTGTTTTTCCCATTTTCTAAAATAACGGGAATTTCTTCTTCACCGGCTGTTTCTAGTACTTGGTTAGAATCTTTGACTAAGGGAGCTTCAGTCCTCTTGGAATAAGAATAAATTCCAGCGGCGATGGCAATGACAATCAAAACGCTGATGATAATCCTGAGATTATCCTGGATCCATTGTTTCGTCTTTCCTTCGTCGGTTTCAAAATTTTCTTCCATAATGTTCACCTTCCTTTCTAATTTAAGAGTTATTTTCAGCCATAGGCTGATCCGCCTCTGGCGGAAATTATTAAGGTGCTTGCGTTGAAGCGTAGCTGCCGGATAAGCTCAGAATCGCTTTTAGCAGCTTTCACTGGTTCAAGAACCGAGTGTCGACCATTGTTTTATTCTTCCTTAAATTCTATCAGAGCTAAAAAGCCCGTCAACTAGACAAAAAGAGGCATTTGGGGCGTAATAAAAATATTGAATAGTTTTTAACAGAAGGTAATCCACCAGTTTTACTGGTGAGACTCGAATAGGT
>CAYTIK010000007.1:13403-38118 GCA_964438025.1 uncultured Bdellovibrionales bacterium | reverse complement strand
CATCAGGAATGGTATGATTAACATGGAAAAATTCAATGTTAAAAATACCCAAGCGCAAGCGGTCGATTTTTTTGACTGTGTGGATATTGAGCGCGGGCTTATTTTTGAAATCGTCTTGTCTTTTCATGACAATGCCGCGCGTGAGTTCGGTCATGTAGATCGGCGGATTGCCGATTTTTTCCATGATGTGCGGAATGGCGCCGATATGGTCGTAATGGCCATGTGTGATGATGACTCCGCGGATATTTTTTTCCTTGCCTTTAAGGTAGGAAATGTCGGGGATGATGTAATCGATGCCCGGCATGTCCTCATCGGGAAATTGCAGGCCCAGATCGACGATCAGGATATCCGAACCATATTCGAAGATGGTCATGTTGCGGCCGATTTCTTCGAGTCCTCCGAGGGGTATGATGCGGAGATTGCTTCTCGCGTAGCTCCGCGCTAACGGCCTATTTAGAGGCTGGATCATTTTTTTGATCATTTTTTTAGATTTTAAGCAGTCTGGTCATTTTTAAAAATGGCAAGAAGGATAAAATTAAAGTTAGTTATTTGATTGGATTAATAAGTTTTTCTTAAAACTCAAAAAGTTTTTGTCAAAACTCAAAAATAAGTTTCCCGTTAGAGACAATCAATGGGAATCTTGTTTTTAATTCCAGGAATTATTAAGTTCAGTATGCCTTTAGCCGATTACCGGCAAGCCACTCAAATCTTCTTTGGCAATACTTTTGTAAAGAAGATTTTTTTTGAGAGCTACTTGGCCGTTATGTTCCACTACGTAATAAGCGAAGCCGCGCATTTTTTTGATAGGTGCGTAATCCGCGTGTCCGGGAAAACTGGAAGGATCTTGATTTCCAAAGTCCACCGGACTGTCATCGGCGGCTACAAAATAAGTCTCACCGGTGTTAACCAACAAATGTCCAAATTTGGGAGGCATGAATATTTTTTGTCCCGTCTTAACAGGAATAGCCTGGAATTCCGCGACTTCATCAAGAATCATCTCCTCCTTTTCATCTTCAGCTAATTTTTGCAGCAACGCCACTCCTTGGCCAAAAAGAATCCAATAAGTTTCACTTAAATTTCCCACGTGGTAATGCCCATAGGTTTTAATATATTCTCCGGAAACCATTCCTGGTTCCCAAACGGTAATATTCCGCTGCGCAGATCCGCCACGAAGCATATAATAATGAATCGCTGGACCACTACCTTGGGGATTCATTAAGACTTCCTGCATTTTTTCGTGAGTGCGTGGTGCGTAATGCTGAAGAACGTTCTGAAAATCAATTTTATTTATTTTTGTTTCCATATAATTTTTTTACTAATTACTAATAAAGTACTAATATACGAATGAATAATTTTATTTCGTACATTCGCAAAGGTTCGTAATTCGTAAAGAATTCCTTATTTCCAGACCCGTTGGGTTTTAAGATACCAATTGGCGATTTCGGAAAAGCGGCGGGCCGGGGAAATCAAAATTTCCATCTCCAATCCACGGATTTTTTTATTAACCGGATAAATATACTCCGGGCTGTAAAGAAAAATAGCTGGTATCTCCTCGATGATTTTTTCTTGAAGTTTTTGATAAAGTTCAGCTCGTTTTTCATTATTAAAATCAAGGCGGCCATCTTCAATCAGCTTGTCAGTCTGGTCGTCTCCAAAAAGAGCCAGATTGGAACCCGGATCCTTTTTTTCCCGGGAGTGCCAGAAAGAAGAAAAATCCGGGTTGGCGCCTATAGTTTGGCCGAAAAGCACTGCTTCATATTCCCGCGGACGGATATAATTTTGCTGAAAATCAGAAATTGATAAGCTATTAATATTGACTCTAGCTCCAGCCTCTGTCCACTGTTCTTTCAAAATTTCTGCGGTTTGGACCAGATCATTCCAATCCGTAGTGATCAAGTTGATTTCCAGGATTCGGCCGTCTTTAGCGCGAATGCCATCTTTTCCCTCTGCCCATTTATGGTCTTCCAGAATTTTTTTTGCTTTCTCCAAATCGAAATCCCTCCTTTTTTCCTCAGCATTGAAACCAATCAAGCCGGGCAGGAAGGGAGAATAAACCGGCAAGGCGTTGCCAGAGAAAACGTTTTCAATAATTGCTTCCCGATTAGTAGCGTAAGAGAGAGCTTCCCGCACTTCATCGTTGGCCAGAGGAAAACTCTTCGTTTGGTTAAAGAAAACGGCAAAATAACGGGGAATTTTCAAACGATAAATCTGTGTCCCCTTAGAAAGCTCGATCCGGCTAAGTTTTTGGGGCGACAGGCTATTGATGCCCATGATTTCTTTCTGGTTGTAAGCCGTAAGCGCCGCATCGTCATCGGAATAAAAATTCAAAGTGATTTTGGAAATGAAAGGTTTTTTTTCAAAATAATTCGGATTGGCGGTCAATTTGTAAGAAATAATGTTGCCGGTTGAATCTTTTTGCAAGGAAGCGTATTTATACGGTCCGGAACCGATTGGCTGGAGATTAAGATCGATTAAAGTAAATTTATCCGGGCTGACGGACTCCCAGATATGCTTGGGCAAGATGCCGAAAGTCAGATTATTCAAAAATCCGACATAAGGGCTTTCAATCTGAAAAGTCAAGGTAGAATCATCCACCAGGTTGGTGGTGATGCCTTGCCAATTATAACGCAGAGGGCTTTTATAAGACGGATCAGAAATTAAATTGATAGTAAAAAGAATATCGGCAGCCGTCAGTGGCTGGCCATTATGCCAAAGAACGTCTTTTTTTAAATGAAAAGTGAATAACGTCTTATCTTCGGAAATCTCGTAGCTTTCTGCCAGGTCATTTTTTAAATTGCCTGCGGAATCATATTTGAGTAAACTGCTGAAAATCAGTTGGACCAAATCTTCATCAGTGCCATTGGAAGCGGAAATAACCGGGTTAATATATAGCGGTTGTCCGACGATACCTTCAATATATTCTCCGCCGAATTGGGGAACGGCTTGCGTTTTGGCATAGTAGCTGACGAGGCCCCAGCTCAAGAACGAACCTGCCAGCAGAGCAATTAGAAAATAGAAAAAAATCTTTTCCTCAAGATTGAGGCATTGATTTATTTTTGGCCATTGTCTGAAAGAAGGCCACTTGGTTTTAAGATAGTCGCTGATCTTCTTGAATGTTAGGGATTATAAAGTCTTGTTGGTCAGAACCAAATTAAATATGGCTAAAGCGATAAAGATGGCGGCCAAAGCGATAGAAAACCAGACTAAGAATTTTTCAAAGCCTCTTTTGCTGTAATAGCCGCCGAATTCGCCTCCGAATGTCGAAGATAAGCCGGCGCCCTTATTTTGAATGAGAATGGAAACTATAAGTAAAACAGCCACCACAATTTCAATAATATTAATGATGCGTAGCATTTGCATAAAAACCTTTGTTTAAGCCAAAAAACTGATTAAGAAAGATATGAAACTTAAATTATACTAGCATGGATAGACTTTTCCGTCAAGTTTAACGTTTTTTAGTCTTATGGCCGATTAACTTTGCTAAAGCAAAAACGCTCTTGCCGGAGACCGGCATAATTTTTCTTTTTTTCTTTTCTCGCCGTTCGGCTTTTATTTTTTTAACCATTGTGGTTTAATTATAACAGAATAATTAATAAATTAAAGGATTAAAGGATTAACGGGTTAAAGAGTTGATTTTCCAGAAAATAACTCACTAATTTTTTAACTCGTTAATTTATTTAATTAAATAAATTATTTTATGAAAATCGTTATTTTCGCTGGCGGAGCGGGGACTAGACTCTGGCCCTTATCTAGAGAAAATTCGCCCAAGCAGTTTGACAAATTTTTTGAGGGTAAGTCAACCATTCAATTGGCCTATGAGCGCGTCGCGCCGGTTTTTGGCGCCCAAAATATTTATGTCCAAACTGCCGTCAAATATGCAGAAGACATCAGGAACCAACTGCCTGAGTTGCCGACGGAAAATATTTTTTTGGAACCAGAAAGGCGCGATGTCGGACCGGCGGTTTATTATACAGTCAATGAATTCATCAAGGGGGGCTATTCTGGTCCGCTGGCCATTATCTGGGCGGATCATCTAATGGATAAGGTGGATGAATTTAGAGTAGCGCTGCAGAATGGAGAAAAATTAATTGACGTAGATCCCAGTAGATTTGTCTTCATCGCGGAAAAACCCAGATTTGCCAATAATAATTTAGGTTGGATGAAAGTGGGGGAGAAAAAAGGAGAAACTAACGGTAAAGAATATTATAGTTTCGCCGGCTGGAAATATAAACCGGAACAAGCCTTGTGTGATGAAATGTATGCTAGTGGAGAATACTTTTGGAATCCAGGATATTTTATTACGTCCGTGGCCTTTCTGGAAGAGTGCTATCGGAAGTTGGCACCGGAAATTTATGAAAAAGTGATTGGTGGAAATTACGCGGAAGCGCCAAAAGTTTCTTTCGATAATGCCATTATTGAAAAAGTCGATCTTTCCAGCGCGGTAATTCTTAAAACCAATATGGGTTGGAGCGATCCGGGAACACTCTATGCTTTAAAAGAAGCTCTGGCAAAAAAAGTGACTGGTAATGTCGTCATGGGAAACGTAATTGATTTTGAAACTAAAGATTGCTTAATTTATAATTTAGAGGATGAAAAGCTGATAGCGGCAGTAGGATTGGAAGGCATGGTGGTGGTAAATACCCCGGATGCCATCGTGGTAGTTCCGAAAGAAAAAGTCGTGCGCATTTCCGATTTGGTAAAGGAGATGAAAAAAAGGGGACTGGAAAAGTATCTTTAAAAAATTGTAAATCAGATGAAACCTCTTTTTGGAGGGGTGGGATTATTGAAATCGGTCGATAATCCCATTGGGAATACCGGGGAAAATGACTTTTGTCTCCCTTAGCAAAGGCGAAAAGCTTGCAACCAAGCTAAGTAGCGGCCGTCGAAAAGACTAAAGTAGCCTCCTTTCCTTCAGTTTGTGCAGGAATCTGAAGACTGAATGGATATCGGAGTAGGCTTGTGTCCGAAGAGATATCCAGGTCGAATTCCCTTCCCCGGGGGTCTGGCTAAGCATCTGGCTTACAATTTCAGGCGTATGCTGCACCATACGCCTTTTTTCTTTGGAAAGCGACTAATCCAGAGGCAGCTAATTTGGGAGATGGTTAATTCGGAAAATAGCGGATCTAAAAGATAGCCGGGTAGTATTAAGGGGTATATTTATATATTGCGTTAGAGATGTAAATTTTGGCATATGCCAAAATTTACATCTCTGTGGTATAATAAAAAGTGTGATAAAGATTATAATAAGAAGGCGTAGTTTATTTTAATTAAAAAAATGAAAATAAAAAAACCAAAACAAAATAATAAATTAGATATCAAGGGAAGAATAGAAAATTTTTTTAATTCAGATAGCATGCCAGCCAATACCACAAAATTCTTGCTGATGTTTTTAGCTTTAGGAGGCGTGCTTTGCGTGGGTCCGGCTATTCCCGGTATAGTAAAAGCTTTAGAATGTTTTAAATTATTTGAAAATCGAGAGGTTTATGATAAAAAGAAATTGCGTAATGTTTTTGGAAACTTAAAAAGACAGAAACTGGTGGAAATTTTAAAATATAATAACGAAAAATTCCAGATACAGCTAACCAATAAAGGTAAAAAAAGAATAAAGGAATATGCGGTGGATAGTTTGAAAATAAAAAAGCCAAAAATATGGGATAAAAAATGGCGGATTTTGATTTTTGATATTCCTACCAAGCCGAAAATATACAATCGAGCCAGAGAAGCCTTGCGGAATAAAATAAAAGAGCTGGGTTTTTACCAGATGCAAAAAAGCGTCTGGGTCTATCCCTATGAATGCGAAGACGAGTTGCTTTTTATCGCTGAAGTCTTTGAAGTGCAGAAATACATTGAAATTATCACCGCGGAAAAAATATTGCATGCAAATGAAATAAAAAGAAAATTTAATCTCAAATAAATCTGCCAATTTTTAGTTGAAGTATTTTTATAGAGATGTAAATTTTGGCATATGCGGGATTTTACATCACCATGATTATTTAGATTTATATCTACAGCAATTAAGTAAATCTTGACAATAATTTATTCAAGACGTTTAATTAAATATTAGAGTACCTTAAAATTGCGAGTCTTGGATTTTGGCGCGGGGCCATTATTTGAGACGAGCCACAACTAACGACAGGGCGAAGGAAAGCCCAAGGAGGGTCGTATGTGGGGAATATCATCTTGGATATGGGTGTGGGTGTCAAATTCTCTTGTAGCAGGAGGGCTTATAGGATGGGGCATCGTATGGTCCATTACTACGGGTCGTGAAAAAATGAAAAGATGGTTAAGAAAAAAAAGACTGCTGAAAAATGCAGATCTTGCCATCAGCGATGCGGTTTGGAATTATGCAGAGAAAAATAATCCGGCGCTAATTGCCAAGTGGGGCGGAGGATCAGGCACACTGGCCTATAAAATATTTCGGATGAGGATGTACGTAGGAGCTAATATCCTGCCCGAAATAAGCAAATGGCAAGACTTTTTTGATCAGGTGCTTAAGATGCAGGCGGAATATTTGCAGAAAACGTATGAGCAGGAGGACAGATGTAAAAAAGAAGCAATAAAAAACGTTGCAGACAATTCCATGTCTCGTTTCAGAATTGATCTGCAAATATCTTCAGAAGAGAGACTTGTTGAGGACAAAAAATACATTGAAAGAAGATTTTGGGATTTGCACGATACCTTGCAATATCTCGGGCTTAAAACTTGGGATAGCTACAAAGCGTATCTCAAATTGAAGCCCATGAAGGATTTTCCAGTTCTCAATCAGTAACGCACTACGATGCGTTAATGGAGGCGGACTATTTATTTATGTTCGCCTCTTTTTATTTAGTGATGTAAAATCTGGCATATGCGTGATTTTACATCACAAGGATTGTTTGATTGGACAATTTAAAATTTTTTTACGCGGATTCCAACACGTTTTTTTAATCTCCAGGACTAACCCTTTACAAGATCTTAAAAACCCTCTAAAATTGATTAGCATCAATTTTTTAATTTTTCAATGAAAGAAAATAAAATTTGTAGGGATAAAATCATCGTCCGGGGAGCGCGAGTGAATAACCTCAAAAATATCGACGTGGATATTCCTCGGAACCAGTTGGTAGTGATTACCGGGCTGTCCGGTTCGGGAAAGTCTTCATTGGCTTTCGATTTAATCTATGCTGAAGGTAACCGGCGTTATTTGGAAGGCATGTCTTCTTACGCGCGCCAATTTTTGGATATTACGGCTAAGCCGGATTTTGATAAAATCGAAAATTTAAGTCCAACCATTTCCATTGATCAGAAAAGCTTGAGCCGCAATTCCCGTTCAACGGTCGGCACGCTCACGGAAATTTACGATTATCTGCGCGTTTTTTTCGCCAAATTAGGCGCGCCGCATTGTCCCAAATGTGGAACTTTGATGAAGAAAACTTCCAACCAGGAGATCTTGGGGCAGATTTTAAGTTTTCCGGAAAAATCTCAAGTGGCGATTTTGGCAGAAGTGAAGAATAAAAATAATCTGAAAAATCAAACCAGCCGGGAAATTTTGCGCAGCATCACCCAACAAGGTTTTGCCCGGGTGCGCATTGATGGAAAATTCAAATTAGTCAGCGAAACAGCCGATTTCCAATTGGGAACGGAGCCTCGGGAAATAAGCATCGTGGTGGACCGGATCCAAATTAACCGGAAAAATTTCGACCGGGAAAGAATTTTGGACTCTCTGGAAACGGCCATGAAAATCGGCAAAGGCTTCATCACGGTCGCGCTGGATCAAGCCAAAGATTTTTCTTTCAACCGTGATTTTGTCTGTTTACAGTGCCGGGAAACTTTGGGAGAAATCACGCCTTCCAGTTTTTCTTTCAACAGTCCGGAAGGCGCTTGTGAACACTGCTCCGGCTTGGGCGTCACGATGGAAATTGACCGCGGTCGGGTGATTCCCAACCCCAATTTAACTTTAGCCGAAGGTGCGATTATGCCCTGGAATAAGGCTAATGGAAGGCAGGGTAGCCAAGGGAATTATTTGCATATTTTGGAATGCTTAGGTAAAAAATATAATTTTTCCATCCAACAGCCGGTAAAAAGTCTTTCTCCGGAGGCTTTGGAAATAATTTTTTCGGGAGTGCCGCAAAATAAAGCGGATAAAAATGAAGAATCTTTCCCGGGTGTGATGGCGCTGTTGAAAAAAAGATACGCCGAAGCCAATTCGGATTTTACCCGCAACGAAATGGAAAAATACATGCTGGAGAAAACTTGTCCGGTTTGTCAAGGAAAAAGGCTCAAGAAAAAATACTTGTCGGTTCTGGCGGGCGGAAAATCGATTGATCAAGTCGTTGATTTAGACTTGGCTAAATTTACCCAGTATTTAAAAGAAAAAAGTTTAAGCGGGCCAAATTTTTCGGAAAAAGAAATCAGCGCCCCGTTAATCAAGGAAATGGCGCAGAAAGCCGAAGCGTTGATTAACGTGGGCTTGGAATATTTGTCTCTGGCCCGGGGCGCTAATTCGCTTTCCGGCGGGGAAGCTCAGCGGATCCGCTTGGCCACGCAGATCGGTTCGGAATTGATGGGCGTGACTTATATTTTGGACGAACCTTCCATCGGACTGCACAACCGGGATATGGATAAGCTGATCGGCACGATGCAAACACTGAAGGACAACGGCAATTCTTTGCTGGTAGTGGAACATGATGAAAACGTTATCCGTAAAGCGGATTGGATCATTGATTTGGGTCCGGGAGCCGGCGAAGGCGGCGGGGAAATTATTTTTGCCGGAGATTTGAAAAAATTGCTTTCTTCCAAAACGACGACGGCCGATTACCTCAATGGCCGGAAAAAAGTTTCAGAGAAGAAAAAATACCGCAAAAATTCCAGCCAGACTTTGGAAATTTTAGGCGCCAGCGAAAATAATCTACGGAATTTAGACGTAAGTATCCCGCTGGGAAAATTTGTGGCGGTCACCGGCGTTTCCGGTTCAGGCAAGTCGAGTCTGGTCAATGATATCCTGGCCAAAGCTCTCTCCCAGCATTTTTTTAATGCCAAAATAGTTCCAGGGAAATATAAAAAGATTAAAGGCTTGAGCCATATTGATAAAGTTATCAATATTGACCAAGCGCCGATTGGTCGGACGCCGCGTTCCAATGCGGCGACTTATACGGGAGTTTTTTCTTTGATTCGCGACCTGTTCACGGCTACCGATGAAGCGGTAAAAAGAGGCTACACTTCCAGCCGTTTTAGTTTTAATATGCGTGGCGGCCGTTGCGAGATTTGCCAGGGAGATGGGACAAAAAAAATTGAAATGCATCTGATGCCGGATATGTATATCCGCTGCGAAACTTGCCAAGGGTCCCGCTATAACCAGAAAACCTTGGAAATCGAATATCAAGGCGTAAATATCTGCGAAGTTCTGGATATGAGTGTTTCTTATGCGCTGCGTTTTTTTAAAAAATCTTATTTAATTGTGGAAAAATTGCGGACTTTGGAAGAAGTCGGCTTAGGCTATCTGAAATTGGGCCAGAGCGCGACTAATCTTTCTGGCGGAGAAGCCCAGCGGATAAAATTAGCGACCGAACTTTCCCGTAAATCGACCGGCCAAACCTTGTACATTTTGGACGAACCGACTATTGGGCTGCACTTTGAAGATATTAAGAGATTGCTGAAAGTCTTGGATGCTTTAGCAGATAAGGGCAATACGGTTTTGATAGTGGAGCATAATACTGATGTAATTAAAAATGCTGACTGGGTGATCGATCTGGGTCCTGGTGGCGGAGACAAGGGCGGAGCCTTGGTTTATGCCGGTCCGCCGGACAAGCTGAAAAAATGCAAGCAAAGTTGGACGGGGAAATATCTGTAGGAATTTTCAATTTTCAATTTACAATTTTCAAACAATTTACAAATTTATCAATTTATTAATTTTAAAAAAATATTAAAATCATTTAAAATTCATTGTAAATTGGTGCTTGAAAATTGAAAATTTAATAAATATGCTTTCTTCTCTTGCCAAAAATATTCTAGCTACTATTGTTTATTACGATGTCCTGGATTATCCCTTGACGGCTTTTGAAATTGGGAAATATTTAATGCGGGCGGAAACTAAAAACCCAGAAACAGAAGAAAAATTCGGTCTAGCCAATATTTTAACAGAGCTGGAAAGCAGGGAATTAAAAAAAATGGTTGAAGAATATCAGGGCTTTTATTTTTTATCCGGCCGCCAAGAATTGGTGGCGCAAAGAAACGCTCGAACCAAAATTTCTGAAAAAAAAATAAAGAGCGTCTTAAATACACTCCGCTGGCTGCGGTGCGTGCCTTTTTTTGAGGGAGCGGCTGTAACAGGCAGATTGGCGATGAAAAATGCCGAAGTCAAGAGCGATTTAGACCTGCTGGTGATTATAAAAAAAAACAGGCTTTTCACGGGCAGATTTTTAATAACCGCCATGGTTCAGTTGATGGGCCGGAGGCGGCATGGGGAAAAAATAACCGATCGAATCTGTTTAAATCATTTTTTGACAGATGAATGCACGATAGCCCTCCACAGCCTTTTTTCCGCCAATGAATACGCTTTTTTGCTTCCGGTCTGGGGTGATTTTTCGCAATTTTATGCTCAAAATGCCTGGATCGAAGAGTTTAAACCGAATTTTTTTCCCAAATTAACCAGCACCAGGCTTATAAAAGATACGGCCTTTGCAAAGGGAATTAGAAATTTTTTGGAAAAATTTTTTGATTGGGATTTTATCGAGAATATTTTGGCTAAATGGCAGAAAGAAAAAATAAAAAGAAATCCGAAGACCAGCCAACCTGGAAGCGTCATAATTTGCGAGAAGACAGAACTGGCTTTTTGGCCTAATTTTGCAAACCAGGAAACCAAAATAATGGAAAATTTTTCTCTAAAACTGGAAACCTTATTGAGCCGGAGCCGGAATTTTTAAGCAATTTGACTATTTCAAGAGACAAGCTAGAATAGTTATTAGCACTCGATATAGTTGATTGCTAACCCCGCACTAACTTTGCACTGCGCCAAAGGCGCAAAATAAAAAGTGTCTAATTAATTTTTTCATCTTACTTTTAAGAATAATAAATTTCCAATTTTAAATTATTATATAAAAGTGCAAAGTTAGTGCGGGGTAATTAATTAAAATTTTAAAACCATGAGTAAAATAATCAAATTCGACCGGGAAGCCCGGGAAAAAATTAAGAACGGCGTCGATCAAGTAGCGGACGCGGTAAAAATTACTCTCGGTCCACGCGGCCGCAATGTTATTGTGGATAAAGGTTTTGGCGCGCCGATGGTGACTAATGATGGAGTTTCTATCGCCAAGGAGATCGATTTGGAAGATAAATTTGAAAATATGGGAGCAGAGTTGGCGAAAGAAGTCGCCAGTAAAACTAATGATATAGCTGGCGATGGTACCACTACCGCGGTAATTTTGGCGCAAGCTATTCTTAAGGAAGGCTTGAAGCTGGTCGCTACTGGCATGAATCCGATAATGATCCGTAAGGGCATTGAAGAAGCTAGGGAAAAAATTGTGAAAGAATTGCAAAATAATTCCAAAGCTATTTCCGGCAAAGAGGAAATCGCCCAAGTAGCTACGATTTCAGCCGAAAACGCGGAGATGGGCCAAATGATTGCCGATGTTTTGGAGGAAGTCGGCAAGGATGGTGTGATTACTGTCGAAGAATCACAGACTTTTGGATTTTCCAAAGAAATCGTGGAAGGCATGAATTTTGATAAAGGTTATATTTCGCCTTATATGATTACTAATAGCGAATCGCTGAAAGCGGAAATGAAAGATCCTTATGTCATTATTACGGATAAAAAGATTTCCAGTTTGCAAGAAATCCTGCCGCTCTTGGAAAAGATTACTGTAGCTGGAAAAAAAGATATCGTGATTATTGCGGAAGACGTGGAAGGCGAGGCATTGGCGACATTAGTAGTCAATAAATTACGCGGCGTGCTGAATGTTTTGGCGATCAAAGCGCCGGAATTTGGCGATACGAAAAAAGCCATGCTGGAAGACATCGCGGTTTTAACTGGGGGAAAAGTTATCGCTGAAGACAGAGGCCTAAAATTAGAAAAAGCAGAAATTAATGATCTCGGCCGAGCATCCAAAATTATCGCCACTAAAGACAATACGACTATCGTCGGCGGCAAGGGCAAGAAAAAAGAGATTGAAAGCAAGGTGGTGCAGATTGAGGCGCAAATTAAAGCGGCTGATAATAAATATGATAAGGAAAAATTGCAAAAACGTCTGGCGAAAATCTCCGGCGGCGTAGCTGTCATCAAAGCCGGCGCGGCGACCGAAACGGAACTGACTTATATTAAGCACAAAATGGAAGATGCTTTAGCCGCAACACGGGCGGCTTATGAGGAAGGCGTGGTAGCGGGCGGTGGCGTGGCCTTAGCTAAAGCCGCGAATATAATTCTGAAAAAAATAAAAAGCCAAGCAGCGGTGACGGATGATGTGATGGAGAGAGAATTGCGCAATGGTTCTCTAGTTTTAGTTAACGCTTGCGTGGAACCATTCAAGCAGATTATTAAAAATGCAGGACTAATGGAAGAAGCGGTAGCTTTGAATGAAATAGTGAAAAATAAGAATAAAAATTACGGCTATGACGCGCGCAACAACCAGCCGGTGGAAGATATGATCAAAGCCGGCATCATCGATCCTTTGAAAGTAACACGTACTGCCTTAGAAAATGCTGTCAGCATGTCCGCTATTCTGCTCACTTCCGAAGTGGCGATTGCGGAAAAGCCGGAAAAAGCCGGCAATAATCAAATTTCCCAAGTATCGGGAATGGGCGGGATGATGTAAAAATTAAAAGAAATTAAATTCAAAAAGAGTTCCAAGAAATTGGGATTCTTTTTTTTCTTGGGTAAAAATGACCTTTTGTGGTATAATTGGGATATTAAATTGACATAAACAAATCCCGCACTAACTTTGCACTGCGCTAAAGGCGCAAAATATTATATGGTGCAAAGTTAGTGTGGGAAAAACAAAAAATGAGAATTGAGAATGGACAACTTTTCGAGTTCATTCAGGATTCAGGCATAGTAAAAATTCCGGATCTCAAGGCGGCTTTTCAGGAAACACAGGATGAAAATAAAAAATTAGGCGAAATCCTTTTGCAGAAAAAATTGATTGGCGAAGTGGAACTGCGGAAAATCTATGCCTATATATTGGGTATTCCTTTTGTGGACTTGACTAAAGAAATCGTTCCCCAGGAAGTTTTGCAGATAATTCCGGAACCGATCGCCAAAAAATACAAAATTGTGGCTTTTGAAAAAAACGGCCGGGAACTGAAAATTGCCATGCTTAATCCTGAAGATATCCAAACCGTGGATTTTATCCGGAAAAAGACGGGATTAAAAATCATTACTTGTTTGGCTTCCGAAGACAGTATCGACAATGTCCTCAAATATTACGAAAAAAGCCTGAAAGCTGAATTCGGAGAGATTATTGACCGGAGTTTGACGGAAGTGCGAGAAGATAAAAACGGCGCGGAAGCCGGAACAGAAAAAGATTTGGAAAAAATAGCCCAAGGCCTGCCGATTATCAAAGTCGTCGATACACTGATCAAACATGCGATCTTGCAAAGCGCCAGCGATATCCATATTGAACCAGAAGAAAAAAGAGTCCAGGTGCGCTATCGCATTGACGGTATTTTGCATGACGCCATGGTTTTACCCAAACAGGCCCAACCAGGCATCGTAGCTAGAATCAAAGTGCTTTCTAATTTGAAGTTAGATGAACACCGAGTTCCGCAAGACGGCCGATTTAAAATTGAAAAAGAAGATTTAAAAATTTCTTTCCGCGTGAGCGTGCTGCCGATTTTTGACGGCGAAAAAATAGTTATGCGGATTCTGAATGAAAGTTCTAAAGGTTTGACTTTGGAGCAGATGGGCTTGACGGGCCGAGCTTTGGAAATTATCCACCGGCATATTAAAAAACCCAATGGCATGATTTTAGTGACTGGGCCGACCGGATCGGGGAAAACCACGACGCTGTATACTATCATGGATATTCTCAATACGGCCGAGGTCAACATTAGCACCATTGAAGATCCGATCGAATACCGTATGCCCCGCATCAACCAAACGCAGGTTTATCCTAAAGTAGGATTGACTTTTTCTTCCGGCTTGCGCGCCTTGTTGCGCCAGGATCCGGATATCATCATGGTTGGAGAAATCCGGGACAACGAAACGATGGAAATGGCCATCCATTCAGCCATGACCGGCCATCTGGTCCTTTCCACCTTGCATACCAATAGCGCGGCGGGAACCTTACCCCGGTTGATTGATATGGGAGCAGAACCCTTTTTGCTTTCTTCCACGATAAACGTGATTATGGCTCAGCGTCTGGTGCGGCGCCTATGTCCTGAATGCCGTCAGGAGTATTCCCTTAGTTCGGATGAGCTTAAGAATTTAAAAGCCAATTACGATATGGAAGTAATTTTAAGAGTCATCCAAAAAAGTGGAGTGATTAAAGCGGAAAAAAGCGAAAAAACCGGCGATGAAGAATGGAAAAAAATCAAATTTTTTAAAGCGAAAGGTTGCGAACAGTGCGGCAATGAAGGTTATCATGGCCGGCTGGGAATTTACGAAGTTTTAGAGGTAGATGATGAAATCGAAAAAATGATCTCTCAAAAAGCTACTGAAGAGGAGATTGAAAATAAAGCCAAAGAAAAGGGGATGCTCACGATGGTGGAAGACGGATTTATCAAAGCGGCGCAAGGAGCGACATCGCTGGAGGAATTATTAAGGGTAACGAGGGAATAATCCCTGCGCTTTATAAGAAGTAGGATAAAAATTTTTATGAAAGCTAGCTACACGGCCAAAGGCTATTCTGGAGAAATAAAATCTGGCCAAGTCAATGTTAAAGACGAAAGGGAATTAGCCAACCAATTGCGGTCGGAAGGTTTTGTTTTAACTTCTTTTAATGAATTGGAAAATGAAGATGATAAAAAAATAAAAATCAAATTGCTGGATCGTTTTTTTGGTATTCCCATAAGCGAGAAGATGATGTTTACCCGGAATTTAAGCGTGATGATTGCTTCTGGACTGCCTCTCTCCAAGGCTTTGAAAAATCTTTCTCTGCAAACTAAAAATAAGAAGTTTATTAAAGTTTTGGCAGTTATTCAAGAAGGCGTCCAGGCCGGCAGCCCATTTTCCGATAGCCTGGCCAGATTTCCGGGAATCTTCAATGAACTTTTTGTAAATATGGTGAGAGTGGGAGAGACAGGCGGCAATTTGGAAGAAGTCCTGATAATTTTAGCCAACCAACTGGAAAAAGAACATGATCTTTTGCGGAAAGTGCGCGGCGCTTTGGTTTATCCGGCCGTTATTTTGGTAGCCATGTTAGGTATTGGCGTGGTAATGATGATTTTTGTAGTTCCGCAGATAACTAAAATTTTTGCCGATATGAATGTGGAACTGCCTCTCTTGACTAAATTTGTCCTTAATCTAAGCAATTTACTGGTAAAATATTGGCTGTTGGTTATTTTAACTTCAGTTATTTTGGCAGTCGGCCTGAAAATTTTCTTAATTACTAAGCCAGGCAAGAAAATTGGAGGTCTGATAACAATCAACTTGCCTTTGATTGGCAAGATAGTGGTTAAGCTTAACTGCGCCAGATTTTGCCGGATTTACAGTTCTCTTTTGAAAAGCGGAGTTTCCGTCACTAAATCTCTGGAAATTTTATCCAAGACTTTGAATAATTTTTATTACCAGAGAACTTTTCTGAGAGCAGTGGAAGGCGTGCAAAAAGGCATAAACTTAAGCAAGATAATTTATGCAGAAAAAAAGATTTTTCCGATTTTAGTTCCGCAAATGATTGAAGTGGGAGAAGAAACCGGAAAAACTGAAGAAGTGCTGGCTAAGTTGGCTGAATTTTATGAAGAAGAAGTAAGCCAAATCACCAAAAACCTATCTTCTATCATCGAACCGATTTTGATGCTGTTGATTGGAAGCGCTGTGGGCGTTTTTGCGGTTTCAATTATCAAGCCGATGTATAGTATTATGGAAAATATCAAATGAAAAGTCGAAAGTCTAAAGTCAATCCGCCAGCTGGCGGACGAAAGGCCGGTTTTACTTTAATCGAAGCGCTGGTTTTTTTGTTTATCTTTTCTCTGATCACGATAACTTTTTATGCGACTTGGTCAGTCAGTACTCGCTATATTTTGTTTGTCAAAAACAGATTTATTGCCATGTCTTTGGCGGGTGAGAAAATGGAAGTAGTCCGCAATCTGCCGTATGACAAAATTGCGCATACAGGCGGAGATCCGCCGGGTAATCTTAATCAAGATGAGTATATTACGCGCTCCGAAAGAGAATTTCACGTGCATACGGATATTATTTATGTGGACGATCCATTGGACGGCACGCTAGGCGGATCGCCCAATGACGTTGATTTTGTAGATTATAAAAACGTCCGTATCGAAGTTTTCTGGAATGGAGATGCTTATAGCGTAGTTTTAGCCTCGCGTTTTGTACCACCGGGAATGGAAGGTTCAGCTGCAAATTTAGGCGTACTAGTGATAAATGCTTACAGCGATCAAAGCGAGAGCAGCGTGGCTGGCAGCACAGTGCATATTACCAATACTGATACAAGCTATGATGAAACTCGGCTAACCGATAATTTTGGCCGGTTGATGCTGGTTGGTTTGTCGGAGTCGACCCAAAAATACGCAGTGACCTTGATTAAAAATGATTATGAAACAATTGTTTCTTTGCCGCCTTATCCGATTACTAGTTATAACCCAACGGATAAGCACGCCTCAGTGATTAAGGGTGCCGTCAACACCATCGATATTATTCAAAATAAGACAGCTAATCTGAGCGTGAAAACAACGGATTATCTCAATCAAAATGCGGCGAATATCAATTTTTATTTAAAAGGTGGGCGCATACTGGGAACCACGGAGCCGGCGGAGTTGGGAGATCCAACTTATCCGGTGTACAACATGGATACGCATACGCAGACTGGATCTGGTGGAGAAAAAGATTTCGGCGCAATTAGTCCCGGCCAATATGAATTTACTTTTGAAGAGTTAGGCTATGCCTTGATTGGAATGAATAAAGCTTCTCCTTTTTCCTTGGCTTCCGAACAGACATTGGAGTTAGCCGTTAAAATCAGTCCAGACAATGTTACCGCTTTATTATTTAAAATTAAAAATGAAACGGCGCCGATTGCCAATGCTAGCATACATCTGACAAATGCTGGGGGTTATGACACTACGTTGACCACTGATGAAAATGGAATGGCTTTTTTCCCGAATGTCGCCGATCCTCCTTTTGTCGCGGGAATGTATGATTTCTCGATTACGGCCACCGATTATGATAGTTCTTCCGGCCAAGTGACTGTGGATGAAAATAATTTAAAAACAGAAGAAGTAATTTTAGTTGCAACTCCTTGAGTTATGAAAAAAAAAATTAGGCAAAAAAAATATTCAGGCATGAGCTTAGTGGAGATGCTGATTGCGATTGGTATTTTTACTATCGGTACGGCGGGTTTTACCCAATTATTTATTTATTCCTGGCGCCAGGACGCCTACACGCTGGAAATGGGACAAACTTCCATGGCAGTTTCCCAAGGATTAAATAAAATGGTGCAATATTTGCGCGAAGTCCGGCAGGGCGATGACGGCGCTTATCCGGTAATTTCGGCGAATGATAATGAATTGGTGGTTTTTGGTGATTATGATGAAGATGGCATTACCGAACGATTGCATTTTTATCGCAGCGGTTCGGATATTATTATGGGCATCCGCGAGCCAAGCACTGGTTTTCCGAAAACTTATGCTTCCGGCGATGCCACAACGCAAATTATTGCTTCCAGGATTGTTAATGATGCCAATACGCCGATTTTTGCTTATTATGACAGCAGTTATCCGGAAGACAGTGTTAATAATCCCATTGACACGCCGGCTACCGTTCCCGATGTCCGTCTGATCCGCATTGATCTGCATATGAATATCGATCCCAACCGCGCACCAGACAATATCCAGCTCCAATCCTTTGTTGAAATCCGTAATCTCAATGATCATGACCGGTTCGGGATTTAAAATTTTGAAAGTTCGGCGTTTTTGGAGTATAAATGAGATAGGCGGGGGTGTCTTTTAGGAATAAGGAAAAAACAAAAACAAATTATTCTGATGCCAAAAAAATACAAAAAAACCAATTATTCATTCCGAGGTTCGGCTATTGTTTACGCCCTAGTCATTATGACGATCGTGATTATTTTATTGACTTCCATTTTGCAGTATGTCGTGGGGCAAATGAATTTTAGTTCAAATCGGATAGAAAAGGAAAAAGCTTTTCAAATTGCCGAAGCTGGGGTGTATTATTATCGCTGGTATTTGGCGCATCAAACGGCTGGTATGACCACGGCCCAACTCGAAGATTTTTGGACAAGCGAAGCTCCGGGAGGCATGAAAGAATATGACGAAATGGAATATAAAGATCCGGAAACTAATGTCGGTATCGGCCGGTATCAGATAGAAGTTACCAAGGCCAGTTCAAATTCGACTAGTGTTACAGCTAAAGTTACTGGCTGGACATATAAAGAGGCGGCTACTAA
Organism: uncultured Bdellovibrionales bacterium; assembly: GCA_964438025.1. Lineage (GTDB taxonomy): Bacteria > Patescibacteriota > Minisyncoccia > Moranbacterales > UBA2206. The sequence goes on along the minus strand of CAYTIK010000007.1, from coordinate 19,573 downwards.
GCGTGTGGTGCAAATCAGATTTCGCCGTCCATCCTGGAGCGAATACATTTTTTTATCCGATAGTTTTCTAAATTTTGGCAATCAATCTGAAGTTTACGGCAAAGTTTTTTCTAATAATGGCATCCGCTTTGATGGTTTAGCACATAATACAATTAGCTCCTTGTTGCCATCTTTTAATGATCCGACTTATGGTGGAAATAGATTAGAATTTGGCGTGCACACCACTGTCAATCCGACCGATCCTGGTGCTCCGACTTATCCTTGGCCGGATGGTACGGTACCCAATCGGCCGGATGTTTTTATGGGTGGGCGGGCTTTTCCAGTGCCGAAGATTAGTTTTACGGGAGTAGCGACGGATCTGGCTTATATGAAAAGCCAAGCGCAAGCTGGTTTTGGAAAGTATTTTGACAATAGCGGATTAGGCAGAAGAATTACTCTGAAAAGTGGTGGAACATACGATATGTGCATTGTCAATACGGCCAATGCTCAGTTGCATACCATCAGCAAATATAGCAAAATAAATTGCAGTACCGGCAATGTAGTGAGCGGCACTTGTACTACTTGCAGCGGACAATGTTTATGCAATTATTCCATCGTTAATGACGGAGTTGTCTTCGTGGAGGATAATGCTTGGGTGGAGGGCTCTATTGATAATAAAAGACTAACGATTGCGGCTGCCAATCTGTCCGGCAGTGGGAGCTTATCAGATATCTATATTGGTATTAGTAATAATAATTTACGCTATGCTGCCTATAATTGTGATAACATCTTGGGATTGGTGGCGCAAAGAGACATTCGGGTATTAAATGCTTGTCCAACCAATTTTATTATAGATGCAGCCTTGCTGGCTCAGACGGGAACGGTTGGCATTAACGACAACGGCTTTAGCGGCAAAGACTCGCTGACATTCAATGGGGCCATTGCTTCTTTTTTGCAGCCGTATTTTGCGCATGGAATCAGCGGTTTTGCGGAGCGTTTATATAATTTCGATAATAATCTTTTGTATTGTCCGCCGCCTTATTTTCCCACTGGCACGGAATATTCCATAGATTTGTGGGATGAGCTATAATATAGCTGTTAGCTTCTAGGTTATAGCTTTTAGTCCGCCAGCTGGCGGATAGAGGAACAAAAATATAAAAATGAATTTTTTACATAAAAATATAATCAGTTTTGAACCGAAATTTTTCGGGCTGGATTTAAGCGATCTGTCTTTGAAAATTTTTCAGGTGGAAAAAATCGGCCGGATCGATCGGATCCGCAGTTTTTGCTCTCTGCCGATTGCGCGGGGGAATATCGAAGACGGAAAAATTATCAACAAAGCCAAAGTCGCTCAAATTATTCGGGAAGCGGTCAAAAAAGCCGGACCGAAAAAAATTAATACCCGGAAAATTATCTGTTCTTTGCCGGAATCCAATATTTTTTTGCGAGTTATCAATATTCCTAAAATTGAAAAATCAGAAGCTGACCAAGCCATAAAATGGGAAATGGAGGCCAACATTCCTTTGCCGATAGAAGAAGTCTATTTAGATTGGCAGTTCCTGGAAAATGATTCAGAAAACAGCCGGAACAAGCAGAGCGTTTTGACGGTGGCAGTTTCCAAAAAAGTGGTGGATGATTTTATGGAAACGCTGGAACTTTCCGGCCTGGAAGTTTATGATTTGGAAATCGAATCTATTGCCAGCGCTCGCAGCCTAGTCAGCAGTACGGAAAAAAAAGAAAATATTTCTCTAATTGTGGATATCGGAGGCAAAAAAACCAGTTTTATTATGGTAGAAGGCAATGTGCCTTGCTTTACTTCCAGCATTCCTTTTTCTTCGGAAAACATCAATGACGCTATTTCCAAAAAAATGAACATCAATGAAAGAGAAGCGGAAGAAGTTAAGATAGCTTTCGGCATTGAAAATTTCAATAAGGATAATCCCATTTTCAATTCCATTAAATATTTATTGGAGAATTTGGTGACGGAAATAGAAAAAACCATTGATTTTTACGTTGTCATGTCTAAAACTCCCAAGGAAATAAAAAATATAATTCTCTGCGGCGGCGGGTCTAACCTAAAAGGTCTGGTAGACTATCTTTCCCAAAGGATTGGCAAAGAAGTATTTTTAGGCAATCCGCTGGTCAATTTAAATTTAGAAAAAGAAGAATTGGATAAAATCAACAAAAAAAGCAGTATCGGTTATGCCACAGTAATTGGGCTGGCTATAAAAAAACCTTACTATGGAAATTAAATTAAATCTTATCCCTCCAGCGCGGAAAGAAGAGATCAGGAAAATTTATCTTTTGCGCCTCTTAGCCCGTTGGCAAGTGGAAATCTTTTTAGTGCTGCTGGTTTTTTTAGTTTTACTTTGGAACTTGGATTACGTTTTAAAAATAGAAGCTACTGTTAATTTGCAACAAATAGAAATGTCGCGCCAAAGTTTTTCCTTTAAAGATATGCAGGATTATCGGGAAAAAATAAAAACTGCCAATGCCCAAGTGGAGCAAGTGGGAAAAATCCAGAAAGGCCAGCTGTATTGGTCGATACTTTTAGAAAAACTCAATCAGATAATCTTTCCTGGCATCAAGATCGACAGTTTAAGCACGAAAAACTACCAGGTGTTTTTAACCGGAATAGCCGCTAATCGTGATGATCTGGTAAATTTTAAAGAAAAATTAACCCAAGAAAAATGCTTTACCGAAGTGGATTTTCCACTGGCCAACCTGATGAATAAAGAAAACACGGTTTTTCAAATGCAGTTTATTATCAAGGAAGAATGCATTAAAATAATCCGATGAAAAATTTTTATAAAAAATATAAAGTCCAAGTAGTACTAGTCGGCTATTGTCTGTTGCTTGGCATTTTTATTTATGGTGGAATTTTGACCATAGTCAAGCATATTCAGGCAGAAGCGGATGGAATCCAGAAAAAAATAATTGATGAAGAGCTTAATAAAAAAAGTCTGGCCAAAATTCCGCAATTGATGAGTGATTATGCCATTTTTTCTTCCCAGGAAAAAGATTTAAACGTAATTATGCAGAAGGAGTCCGAAGTGGAATTTATTAAATCCCTGGAAAACTTGGCCAAAGAGACTGGAAATGAAATCAGCCTAAAATTGATTGAAGAAGAAGATTCTTCAATCAAGAATGTTCAAGGAAAAACTGGCACCAAGGTAGAAGAAGAAAAAAATATTCCCAATGAACTGCCGTATAAAAATTATATCACTATCCAATTGGAGCTCAAGGGCAAGTATCCGGAGTTGATGAAATTTTTAAAAAAACTGGAAAATATGGAATATGCGGCCAATGTGGTGACTCTAGAGCTAAAAAAGGAAGAAAAGCGAATCGAGGAAAGATCGGGCAATCCGTTTGTTGATTCTGGAGATGCTCCGGTTTCCGGAGAAAAACCGCGGGAAGAGATATTAAAAAGCTTGATCAATCTGATTGTTTATATTAAATAATAAAAATCATGAGTTTCGAAGAATTAAAAATAAAAATTAAATCCGGATGGGAGAAAGTTAATTTTTTCAATTGGAGCTTTGATTTCTTGTTGAGAAAAAACCGGATTTTTTTGGTAATTTTTTCTTTGATTATTCTCGGTTATTGTGCTTGTCTTTGGCATAACTATTTGTATCAGCCCGAATGGAGTGAAAGCAAAAAACAGGCCTACATTGAATCCCGTCAAGAAGAGGAAGTTGCCTTCAATAGAAACAGTTTTGATAAAGTTATGGCTGAAAAGGAAAGCCGTCGGAACTATTTTCAAAGGCCGGTGGAAAACGTGCCGGACATTTTTTCGTTAAAGTAAAATAAAATGAGTTTTTCTCCGAAGCTTGCTTCGGGAGGAAGTAATGATAGTATGGAAGCATGTCTGAACACATCAAAAAATCCCATAATGTATCGTTGCTAATCTATCATCTGGCATGTCCAGCCAAATATCGCAGAAAGGTATTTGGAGAAATTGCCGGAATCGAAGCAGAACTGAAAAGCATATGCAAGGAAATTGAAGATTGCTACGACATCCATTTTCTCGAAATCGGAGCAGACAAAGATCATGTGCATTTTCTCATCCAAAGCGTCCCCATGATACCGCCGACCAACCTAGCCAAGATAACGAAAAGCATCACCGCCAGGCTAATTTTCCAAAGAAAGCCCGAAGTGAAAAGAATGCTGTGGGGAGGAGAATTCTGGACAAAAGGATATTACATCAATACTGTCAGCAAAAACAAAACAGAAACGGCCATCAGCGAATACGTCAGAAATCAAGGCCTGGAGTATAAACAAATCTATCAAAATCAGCTCAAGTTGTTTGAGGGAGTTTAATACCTCGCCAGCTTGCTGCGAGGTAATTTATTCTTATCAGATTTTATCTTTGACGACAAATTATTTTAATAAAAAAGGGTGACTTCGAATTTAATCTAGTCACCCTGCGATGAAAACACTCGGACTCTACGGTAATAGTTCCTCAGCGTCTCGAATCATCGTCGTTGCCACAGGTGAGGTTCCGGCACCGGGGCCAACGCAGAGATAGATGCCTCCTGAGCCGTCCTCGCCTTCGACTGTCAAAATGGCGTTATTAACCCATGCAGCTGAATTGCATAAACGAGCAATCAAAGGGCTGTCTGTTCTTTTGAATCCGCCACTGATTACCCACTCTTCAATGTGATGAGTAAAAGCTACGATGTCACTGTCTTTCTTTTTGAAATTTTCATCCTTTTCAAAGGAAACGACGAATTTTCTGTCCATCGCTTCCGTAATCGCTTGTCTTACCATCTCGCCTGTAAGAACGACTTTAATGTCTTTCGCGCGGAGAATCGTTTTGGGGCGGAAACCAAGATTAAATAGGATTGAAACTTTCTTGGTTACATCCGGACCAGCTTCGCCTAAAATAATTTTGATTGGATCTTTTTCGCCGGGTTCGGCATAACCAAGCCTTTTCACTTCCTCCACTATATGCCCGAGAGGATTGCCCATCGTTAAGCCGTCCCAGATGTAATTTATGGTGCCATTAACGATGGCGTGAATCTCGCGCATTCCAGAAAAAAATCTCTGTCTGAGAAAATGAATCATTCCTGATCCACCGCCGGCGGTAGCGCTATAACCAATACGATTAAGAATTGGTTCAAGCTCGACAAAATAGTTAGAGAGTGCTCCCTTCTCGCAAGTAACAACAGGTATTCCTTTTTCCGTTACGGCAGTGATATAATTCAACGCTATTTCACCGTCATCAAATGTCGGTATGGCCAAAAAGACGATATTGACATTGTAACAATAATCCAGCCAGTTTTCAGCTTTATCTTTCGGAACATCAGTGCTACCAATAAAAACATGTTTGCTTGTAACAATAAAAGCCACTGTCCATCCATTTTCTAAAAGTTTTTCGTATAACTTTTTTCCCATGTTTCCAAATCCTATTATTCCTGCTTTTTTCATGTTTTTATTTCCTCCTTTTTTTGATTTAAGATCTAAATTTTTAAGGTACGAAAAACACATCCATTTCAGCTAAAACCTGCCATTTCTAAACTTCAAAATAGTTTAGCAAATTAAGCCACAAAAGTCAATAGCATGGCTGTTCAATTCTGAAAAAATAATCAACTAAAAAGAAATCCCCAAGGATTTCCTAAAACAAAAAAATTAAAAAATTTTCTTTTCCAACGGAGTGCGTCCGGTAGTCCGCCAGCTGGCGGAGAACCTACAACCATTTGGTTTCCTGTAGAAAGTGCGCCCGGTAGGAATCGAACCTACAACCCTTTGGTCCGAAGCCAAATACTCTATCCATTGAGCTACGGGCGCATATATTTTTTATTGAGAATTGAGTCCCGACGCTTGCGGTCGGGACCCCGACTTTTCTCCGACGATTCTGTCGGAGTAAACGTCGGGACTACGGGCGCAGTGTATGTGAATGAGAAATTTTCAGGGGGGTGGCTAGAGAGAATCGGACTCTCGACCCAAGTGCCACAAACTTGTGTTTTACCACTAAACTATAGCCACCCCGCTAAAAACTTCAATTATTTTTTAATATTTTTGTTTTGTAGTGCGCCCACCAGGATTCGAACCTGGGACCGTTTGCTTAAGAGGCAACTGCTCTACCAGACTGAGCTATGAGCGCGTGAGTCGATTTAATTTTGATTGACGAGCTGTTTTATTTAAGAGTCCGCCAGCTGGCGGATCTACCAGACTGAGCTATGAGCGCG
>CAYTIK010000007.1:0-13303 GCA_964438025.1 uncultured Bdellovibrionales bacterium | reverse complement strand
GTTTTATTTAAGAGTCCGCCAGCTGGCGGATCTACCAGACTGAGCTATGAGCGCGTGAGTCGATTTAATTTTGATTGACGAGCTGTTTTATTTAAGAGTCCGCCAGCTGGCGGATCTACCAGACTGAGCTATGAGCGCGGATAATCAATTTTTAATTTATTCTGGTGCGCTGGGCAGGGAATTTCACCCCGCACCAATTCTTAAAATTTTGTGTCCTCGCGAGGAATCGAACCTCGATAACCAGCTTAGAAGGCTGGTGTTCTATCCGTTGAACTACGAGGACTTATTAAAAAATAACAGAAGTAATGATACCAAAAGAGAAAGGGCGAGTCAATTAAATTTTATTCTCTTTTTTGTATTTTGACCATTCTTTATCCGACCAGCCGGCAGGTTTAGTGGTTAAGTCAGTTTCGGCTCCCGGATGGGGATAATTATTCGGTGAATCATAACTACTATTGAAAGTGTCATTGATAAATAATGTGCCGTCCTTGGCAGAAACTTTTTGGGAAAAAGTGGTTTTCATTGAACCATCAGGTTTTCTTTCGATAATTTTCGGCCCGACAATTTCCACTTGACGGCCGTCATTAGTCCCAAAAAATTTAAAAATCAATTCAGTGCCTTCAATTTTTGTCTGGATCAAAATATGAGAGGGAGTGTTATTAATAAAACGCAGATCCGGCCGGGGGATATAAACGGTCGCGTCCATACCTTGGGGATTATAGTATTGGACCGGGTAAGCATGATTTCTCCGCGCTGTTATTTTCAGGCCGCTGTTGATGGCGGCGCGAAAAGTGGTGGTAGAAACTTGGCAGATGCCGCCGCCGAATTCTGGCTCAGTCTTGTCTTTTTTTATCACTAGTTCCGGCCGATAACCATGCTCACCGTCAACTTCTCCCAAGATCTTGACAAAAGAAAATTCTTCTTCCGGCTTAATAAGTATTCCATCAAAACGGCTGATAGCGACTTTGATATTAAAGATCCGATTTGACGGCGAACCGCGGAAATTGGAGCGGCCCTCGCCAATTAAGGAAGTGATACCTAAGTTATCGATGGAATTTATGGATAAATCTGGGGCAATTTCAATAGAACTTAGATTTAAGCGGTTGTTCTGGCCATCATTTTTCAGATAATCCAAAATAATTTGCAAGCTTTTTTCTTTATCCAGCTTGAGTCCTGAACTGCCCAGAGAAAAAAGAGAAACTTTTTCATTTTCATCCATCTTAAATTTGGCATTTTCCGGATCTTTATTGACTTGTCTTTCCAAGTCTTCCAGGAAGCTCGAGATTAGTTTTTGATCAACAAGCAAGCGGGATATTTTTTTTATCTGGAAACTTCTTTTGATATCCCAAGATAGCCGGCAGGCAATAAAATATTCTCCGTAACAAAGGTCGGTATTTTCAATTTCCGAAATATAATTATTCCGGTAAGATAAGGTTGATTTTTCTTCCAGCCAGGATTCGAGAGTTTTTTTCGAAAGAGGATAAGCCGATTCTCCTATCTGCAAGCTAATTTCCGGAGGAATTTTGTTTAGAAAACTCTCTTGAAAACTTAGCGGGCTGGCAGTGGCTATTGGATCTTCGGCCAAACTAAAAAAAGGGGCCAGCAAAAAGGCCAAGAGTAAAAAAATAAAATAATTCTTCCTGTGCATATGCTTAGAATAACTTAAAATAGCCATTAAATCAATTGGCGGAGATAAAAAAACTCCCATTTTAGCGGGAGTTTTTCAAATAATTATTCGGCCGTTAGAAGCCTCGCACCTGGATCTTCTTGGTTTTATTCACATCGGCTTTTGGCAGCCGGACGGTTAAAATTCCATTTTTCATGGAAGCTTCAATTTTTTCCGCTAAAACATCTACTGGCAAGATGACGGAACGGGAAAATTTGCCCCAATAGCATTCCTGATAATAATAATTTTCTTCCGGGACTTCTTCTTCATTTTTCCGCTCACCTTTGATAGTCACCATGTCATTATTGATAGAAACATCCAGATCTTCCGGCTTGACTCCTGCAATGGTGGATTTAATGACGATATCGCTCTCTGTCTGGTAAACATCAATGGTCAGCTGTCCTTCATTGGAATCACTGGATGAAATATTTTCTTCGTTCATATTTTTTGGTGAATTAAAAGACGAATTCATATTGATTTCGGTCTCTTCTTGATAAAAATTATTGGTTGGTCGGATAGGGGTTTCTTCAGCGTAGTTTTCTTCTGGCTCGATTCTTTTGGCGCCAGTCAATCTTTCCAAAAAGGAGCGCTTTATTTTAGTCATAGCCGTGGAAAAGGATTAAAAATTAGTCTAGAGTAATTATAATCTAATCTCGGATTTTGGCAAGTTTTTTTTGTCAGATTGCCGGTTTAAATCCCAGAAAAAAATCAGCAGCATTAGGCAGGATAAAAACAGAAAAAGAAAATAAAATCCGAAAGTTCCTTGGCAGATAATGATATAATTGTAAAGCAGATGAAATAAAAAAATTATGGGGAACAAGAAAATAAATTGAGAGAAATTTAAATCAATTTTTTTAGCCAAAACATAGCCTAAAAAGACAAAAGTTCCAGTATGGACAACTAGGATACCAAGCCCATCTAAAAGTGAAAAATAACGGTTGGTTTGAGGATTAAGCAGATTAAGAAATATTTCCATGACGGAAAATCCCAAACCGGCCATCATAGCAGATAAGAAAATTTGTTTTTGTCCGGCCGCTTGCCGGATTATTTTTTTCAAAATTTGAAAAAGGATGATTATTTTGACGCTTTCTTCCAAAAATACCGAGAAAATGATCGCGAAATTCAAAGAATCCGCATAAACATAAGACGAATCTATTTTTAAATTAAAGAAAGTAAAAACCAGCAATTCCAAAAAAAGTGCTCCCAAAGCCGTAATAATTCCCAGCATTAAAAATTGGATTTTTTTCATAGACTTACAATGAGGAAAGTTTTAAATTAGCGTCAGCTTCGATAGTCTGCCAAGGATGGTTTTTCTTAGGGGATAATTTCCAGCGGAAATAAGTCGCCGCGGCAATCATGGCGGAATTATCTATCGAGTATAAGGTATCGGGTATAATGTATAATGTATTTTTCAGTTCCCTATGGATAGTTTTTCCTAATTGTTTTCGCAGTTCTAGATTGGCGGAAACACCTCCGGCTAATAGAATCGAACGGGGATGATATTTTTGAGCGGCGCGCAAAGTTTTGGCAATTAAGACTTCCGTGGCAGCTTTTTGGAATTCATGGCAAAGAGTGGTAATATAATCCGATTTTTTCATTAATTCCGGGTGCTTTTTAGTCTCGTATAAAACCGCGGTTTTGAGGCCAGAAAAAGAGAAATTGAAGTTATCGTTATTTATCATGGGTCTAGGAAAATTTATTTTGTAATTGTATTTTTTATGTTTTGTTTTTTGTGATTTATTTGGAGATTGGTCCGCCAGCTGGCGGATGGAAATTGGAAATTCCATTGCTCTTTGAGCAATGGCCGGTCCTCCGGGATAACCCAGCCCCAAAATGCGCGCGACTTTATCAAAAGCTTCACCCACCGCGTCATCTTGCGTTTCGCCGATAATCTGATAATGCAGATGTTTTTTCATCAAAACCAATTGCGTATGCCCGCCAGAAACTACCAGGCATAAGATGGGGAATTTAATATTGGAGCTTTTAGCTTTTAGCTTATAGTTTTTAGCCTGCTTAGAATTTGGATAGTTAATTAAATTTCGACATTCGACATTTGACATTTGACATTCGCGAATTTTATCTCCGATAAAATTCGCGTAGATGTGTCCTTCGATATGGTGAATCCCTAAAAGTGGTTTCTTCCAGACATAAGCCAAGGTTTTGGTGGCGTTGACTCCAATGAGCAATGCTGGGATGAGGCCAGGACCAGCTGTAACTCCAATAAAATCCAAGTCGGCTGGCTTTACTCGTGCTTCTTGCAAAGCGTTTTTCAGAACCGTAAAAATATTTTTCAAATGTTCTCGAGCGGCCAGATTGGGAACTACACCGCCCCATTTTTGATGCAACTTTATTTGAGAAGAAATAATATTGGATAACACCTGAATCCGGCCTTTTTTAACTTCTAGAATTGAAGCAGCCGTTTCATCACAAGAAGTTTCCAGGCCTAAAATTAGCATAAAGTTTTTTGTAAAAGTACCGCGTATGGGATTCGAACCCATGATTTCCAGGATGAAAACCTGGCGTCCTAGACCAGACTAGACGAACGCGGCATGTACCTTGTTTTGTAAGTTCATAATTTCCAAAATGTCCGCCAAAGGACGGATCCGCCTAGGGCGGAAAAACCTGGTGTCCTAACCACTAGACGATAGCGCCATAATAGATTATGGGTATTTCCGCTAGACTTAAATAATGGTATCAGAAATAAAATGATTAATCAAGCGTCAAAGTGTTATTTTTCTAAGGGCCGTCCTTTAATCAAGGACGGTCCTTGATTAAAGACTGGCAACTTTTTTAAAAGGTGCTAAACTGGATAGTATGGTAAAAAATATTATTCGATCAATAAAAAGCGTCCTTTTTAAGGATCCTTTGTTTCTTTTTGCGGAAGAGAAGGCTTTAGTCAGTCAGCCCTTTTATTTCCAAGGGACTAATGGCAAAGGCGTACTTTTGGTACACGGCTGGAGTTCGACAGCTTATGAGGTACGGCGCTTGGGCGAATTTCTCAATGAAAAAGGCTATACGGTTTATGGGCCAATGCTGAAAGGGCACGGAACTCGGCCGGAAGACTTGGAAAATGTTAGATGGGAAGAATGGCTGGATGATTTGGAAAAAGCTTATGAGAAAATGGAAAAGGAAGTGAGTCAGATTTACGTGGGAGGAACTTCTATTGGTTCTTGTCTGGCGATGCTACTAGCACAGAAGAAAAAAAATATTGCTGGTCTGATTTTAATGGCGACGCCTTTTAAAATCAGACTGGAAAAATTAATGATTTTTTTCGCCAAACTGACAGTTAAAATCAAGCCTTTTAATAAGAAAATTTACCCGCCGACTTTTGGAGCGGCCACAACTATCACACGGCTGATTTCTTATCAAAAATACTCGGTTAAGAGTGCCTTGGAAACCTTTGAATTGATTGAAGCGGCGAGAAGAAATTTAAATCAAATTACCCAGCCGTGCTTTTTAATCCAATCCAAAAGCGACCATATTGTCATTCTAAAAAGTTTGGAAGAAATATATAACCGCATCAGTTCGCCGATAAAAAGGAAAAAATATATCAAAAAAGCTTATCACACCTTTATTTCGGATATTAAAAACGAGTATGTCTTTGAAGATATATTAAATTTTCTAAACGAAAACTAACCGATTCGAAACTACGAAATCGACACGAATCTACGAAAAAAATATCACAAAAATAAAAAGCGTAAAACAAAGATGAGGGGACAAATTAAAAAAAATATAGATATTTTATATCCAGAACTTTCTTATGAACTTAATGGGATGTTTTTTAAAGTACATAAAAGCTTGGGAAGATATTGCAAAGAAAAGCAATATGCCGATGAAGTTGAAGAAAGATTAAAGGAAAAAGAAATAAAATATATAAGAGAAAATCGGATATATAAGGATGAAAAATTTACGCGAAACATATTGGATTTTGTTATTGATGATTGTATAGTTGTAGAAATTAAAGCTAAAAAATTTATAACAAAGAATGATTTTTATCAAACAAAAAGATATTTAATATCAACAAATAAGGAGCTCGGACTAATCGTGAATTTTAGAGATGATTTTATTAAAACTAAGAGAGTTTTAAATAAATGTTCGTAGATTCGGATGTAATTCGTAATTTCGGATCGGTATTATGAGAATCGCAATATTTACCAACAACTATCTCCCTAATCCTTACGGCGTAGCCAATTCCATCGAAAGCTTCCGTCAGAAATTTGAAACCTGGAACCATGAGGTTTTTATTTTTGCGCCCCAAGAAAAAAATTATCCGGACGAAAATCCTCGGGTTTTTCGTTATCCATCCATCAATACGAATGTCCGTTTTAAATTTGCTTTGCCAATACCTTATTCCCGAAAAATGAATAAACTTATAGGCGAAACAGATTTCGACATTATTCATTCCCAACATCCCAATCTCTTGGGTGGATCGGCTTTAAAATGGGCCAGAAAGAAGAAGATACCGCTGGTTTTCACTTGGCACACGCTTTATGATCGCTACACCAATTTTGTGCCTTTTTTGCCTAGTTCCTGGATAGCGGCCTGGACAATAAAGAATGCCGTTAAATACGCCAATCAAGCCGACTTGGTAATCGCACCGACCAACTCTATCATCGGAATTTTAAGAAAATGGGGAGTAACGACTCCGATTGAAGCCGTGGCTTCCGGCGTAGAAGAAGCGCTTTTTCAAAACTCCAATGGATTAGCTATAAGGAAAAAATTTAATATCAAAGAATATGACGTGGTTTTATTTCTGACTTCACGCTTAACCGAAGAAAAAAATGTCAGTTTTATTTTTCAAGCACTGACTAGATTACTCAAAAAAAATAAACACCTAAAATTTTTGGTAGCCGGTGACGGCTATCTTTTACCGGAATTAAAAGCGCTGGCGGAAAAAGAAGGATTGTCTGAAAAAATTATTTTTTGCGGGTTGGTTCCCAAAGTTGAATTGAAAAATTATTTAGCGGCCGGAGATATTTATGTGGGCGCATCCCAAAGCGAAACGCAGGGGATGAATGTGAGCGAAGCAATGTATATGGGCTTGCCCATCGTCGCGATTAAAGCTACTGGTACTAATAGTCTAGTCAAAAACGGAGCCAATGGAATTTTAGTACCGGAAAACGCCAAAGAATTTTGCCGGGCGGTGGAAAAATTAATCGCCGACAGCGACTTGCGCAAAAGCATGTCTCTAGCTTCCGCTAAAATCGCCCGGGAAAATTTTACCGACAAAGTCTGCGCGCAAAAAATGCTCAAGATATACGGATCGCTTATAAAATAAAAACAGGGCGGCCATGAATCCGGTCGCCCCTTTAGTTTATCTGTTTTTTCTGCCGACTTTCGCCCAATTAGTGCAGTTGCAGATATGGAAACCTTCGTCCTCAAGCTTGGCTACAAGTTCTTCTCCAAGCCTGAATTTTATCAAACCATATCTTCTCATAGAATGACGGCAACAGGCATTGAGAAACTGGATAAGCATAAAGATATTGTGAACATTCTTCGTTTCTAATATGTTCTCAATCTGCTTTGCGAATCTGTCGTCATCCATAAGACTAAACTGCTCCGTAAGTCTGTCGCGATTTCTGTCAAAACTTTCCGCGGCTTTCAATAAATTCAGTCCTCTTTTTTTCATGTGCCTCTCCTTTCTTAAGTCAGTATTTTTTTTGTAATCAAATTGAATGCTTCTGACGCCAGACCCTCGGTGATAATACCATTTTCGAAAAACAGCCGTTTGTTGTAGGGTATGGCGATGTCCACTTCATGGTTGCATCTTTTACCATACTCTTCTATCCACCAAATGTTTTTTCTTGGATTTGGAAAGAAAGAAACAATATTGTAGGTAACCCGATTCTCGAAAAAGTGAAAATCTAAAATCCTGGCTTTTCCTGTAGCTCCAGTCAGATCAGGACTGCTGAAAACAAAAACCTTTTTACCACAAGAGCTCAGGCAGTCTGAAATCGGGTTAAAGCCTGCCGGCAGGTCTAGAAACAAAAAGCCGTAGTCAAATGAATCTGGTAGGGTTTTTGTTACAAACTGTTTGATGTTCCCGAACATTTCTCCTGGTCTACTGTATCGTCTTTGTATAATATCCATAAGATGAGGATTTGGGTCTGCGGAAAGTAAATCCAGCATTCCTCCCGTCTTAGCTATTACGGGGAAAAGAGATGCCAACCGTGTCATATCTTCCTTAATCAATCCCGTGCTTCCTATGAGATATTTTGTAAAACCAACTATTTCCGAACTTCCTTTACGTTCCTTGATGCCCAGGATAACACCAACCCGTCCAGCCGCTTCCTCGATATTTAAATCAAGTATTAGGACTTTTTTGCCTTTTAAGGCAAGTCTTACGGCGCAATTTGCCAAGCACGTAGATTGTCCCGATCCGCTTTTTGCCGAATGAAAAAGAATTGTTTTCATGTAGCTACCTCCTCGATTTTATTTTGAAAGTATTTTACAGTCTATCCCACATAAAATCCAGATACATTTTAATGCTGTCTGCGATGGATTTGTTTCCGATGAGCGTAGCTGTTTGTCGATCATATGACATGAGCGCTACGTTTTCTCCAAAAACGATGATATCTGCCGAACTCTTGGTTTCCGGCGGCAAAAACTTCACATGAATAGCTCCTTTTCCCATCTCGGCGAATTTCCGATTCAGGGAAGTATCTTCCAAAATCATCCGAAAAAAAATCTTTTTTCTTTTTATTTCCGCAAAATACTCTTTTTCGAAAGCTTGCGTAGTAGCCTTGATGGCCGTATCATAACTTCCGCAGTCGATTACTTCTGAACTTTTCAGAATATTATCGAATATCTTGTTTATCTCGTCAGCGCCTTCAAAGAATTTTATCTGGGGTTTGTTTTCCTGATTAATATTAATAGCCTTAAGAGAGGGGAGAATAATGTTTTGCAAAATATTTTCTTCCTGTTTTAACTGGTGCTTTTTTTCTTGCAAAATATTTTCCAGACTTTCCGGATTTTCAGCTACGAAAAGCTTGCGCTTTCCCCTGCGGCTTTCTGAAACTAATCCCTTTTGTTTCAGTTCTTCTATGGCGGAATAGGTTGTAACGCGATTAATACCGGTATTTTTGGAAATATCCTGGATTGATAAAGCTCCTTGCTCCAAGAGTGTCAGATAAGAGACAATCTCTTTTTCGGTTAGATTTAATTGTAAAAGAGCCTTTTTTAGATTTTCCGAGATATTTCTTTTCATTTTTATTTGATTAATGATTATAAACCTTTTTTGGACAAATGTCCATACTAACTATACAATTCTAGCATATTTTAGATAAATTGTCAATTTTAAGCTTTATAAAAGGCATAATTTTTGCTAGAAATGTTGTAAAGCATATATTTACATTTATTCCAGATAGCTGTATTTTTAAACTCAGATAAGTTAAAATAAGCATATGATTTTAAATCGAAAATTTTATCAGAGAGATACACTTAAAGTGGCCCAAGAACTTTTGGGGTGTATTTTAGTACGTAAAATAGGGAATAAAATAATCCGAGGAATTATTACGGAGACAGAAGCCTACAAAGGAAAAAAAGATTTGGCGAGTCACGCTTCCAAGGGTCGAACACCGAGAACGGAATTGATGTTTGGCGAAGCGGGGCGGGCCTACATTTATTTAATCTACGGCATGTATCATTGTTTGAATATTGTGACGGAGAAAAAGGATTACCCGGCGGCGGTTTTAATTCGAGGAGTGGAAATCATAAAAAACTCTCCCTTTAGAAAAGGGAGAAGTCCGCAGGACAGAGGGATTTGTAAAATGTCGGGGGAAATCGTTAAATTAAACGGTCCGGGAAAAGTCTGCCGGGAATTAAAAATAGATAAAGAATTAAACGGTTGGAATATAGCCAGGGGAGAGGAATTATGGATAGAATCGGGGAAGAAAATAAAACCAGCTCAAATTAAAAGAACCAAAAGGGTGGGCGTGGATTATGCCAAGCATTGCAAGGATTATTTGTGGCGGTTTACGTTAGAATTAAAATAATTTGCCAAATAAACGGAAGTGTTTTAGCATTAAATTGGTCTAGATTCAGGAAGGTTCTTTCCTAGTATGTTTGATCTAATCCAACTTAATCTTTTAAGGAAGGAGGGGAAAAAGATGAAAACGATGAAGGAGTGGCGGCAGAAGCTTAGCATGAAGAATATTTCCAGTTTTTTTGAAATAGTGCTGGGAGTGGCGTTATTCAGCTTGGTATTTTTATGCGTAAATGCATCAAAATATTGGGCGGAGGGGTATGTGCTAGTAACTCTTTTCTCGCTTGCAGTAGCTGCTGTAATCATGTGGCGGATAAGGGTAGAAAATAAAAAAGAACGCCAGGGAGCGTCGCTATGCAAACAAAATTCTAATGGACAAAGGGATAGAACCTCTTAAGGAGTAAAATAAAAATGGGTCAAAAATATTTAGAAAAACAAGGCCGTAGCTTATCAAGCGCGGCCTTTTCTTATTCTAGATGGATTTTCTCTTGGAATTTTTCCAGCTCTTTTTGAATGGCCAGATGTTTTTTTAATTCTGGATCTTCAGAGAGAATATTTTTGGCTTCCGCTTGAGCGAATTTTATCAACTTGATATTGGTTAAACTTTCCATCGCAATGTCGGGCAGGCCGGATTGCACCGTGCCGAAAAATTGTCCCGGACCGCGCAGTTGTAAATCTTTTTCGGCAATGTCAAAACCATTATTGGTTTCGACCAGCGCTTTTAATCTTTCCAGCGATTTAGCGGAATCGGAATTGGTAAAAAGCAAACAATATGATTGATGTTCGCCGCGACCAACCCGGCCTCGGAATTGATGCAATTGAGAAAGACCGAAACGTTCGGCGTCTTCAATGAGCATAATTGTAGCATTGGGAATATCAATGCCGACTTCCACGACGGAAGTGGCGACTAAAATATCCATTTTTTTATCCTTTAACTCGGACATCACTTTTTCTTTTTCAGCGGACTTTAAGCGGCCATGGAGCAAGCCAATCTTTAGATCGGGGAATATTTCTTCTGAAAGTTTTTTATATTCGGCGGTGGCCGCTTTAAGTTCTGCCAAAGCCTGGGATTCTTCCACTAAGGGTAAAATAACAAAAGCCTGTCGTCCGGATAGAATCTGTTTTTTTAAAAAAGCATAAGCCTCGTCCCTTCCAGAGGGAGGAACAATTTGCGTAATGATTGGCAAGCGGTTTTTGGGCATTTCATCTAAAAGAGAAATATCCAAATTGCCAGAGAAGGCGATAGCCAGCGTCCGCGGAATGGGCGTAGCGGTGAGCGTGAGTAAGTGTGGAATAGTTTTCGGACTACCGTCTTTGAGCTCCAGCGCGCTTTGCTGTAAGGCAGCTCTTTGGGTCACGCCGAAACGGTGTTGTTCATCGATAATGGCCAGCGCTAAATTCTGAAAACAAACATCCTTTTGGATAAGAGCGTGAGTGCCAATAACTAGATTAGAATTTTGAATTATGAATTTTGAATTATGAATTTTTTTATTTTTTTGATTCGTAATTCGTGATTCATGATTCAAAATTTTTGTGCTGCTAGTAATTAAGCTAATTTTGAAATCGTATTTTTCAAAAAGCTTGCAAAAATTCGTGTAATGTTGCTTAGCCAAAACTTCCGTCGGCGCCATCAGGGCCACTTGGTAGCCGGCTTGGATAGATTGCAAGGCGGCAATCGCGGCCACCAGAGTTTTTCCGGATCCGACGTCGCCGTTCAGTAGCCGATTCATCGGGCGGGGATTTTCCAAATCTTGCAAAATTTCAAAAGAGGATTTTCTTTGCGCGTTAGTAAGCTGGAAAGGCAAGGCTTCGACAAATTTTTTAATTAAATTCTGGTCGAATTTTATAGCGCAAGAATTATGCGCTTCCCATTCTTTTTTCAGGCGTAAGCTTTTAATTTGGAGCAGCAGCATTTCCTGGAAGGCGAAAGTTTTTTGCGCGCGGACTAAACTATCTGAGTTTTTAGGAAAATGAATTTGGTTAAGAGCTTTAGCTAGAGAATATAAATTAAATTTTTTCGCTATTTTAGTCGGAGTAATTTCTGCCAATTGTGAAGCGCAGGGCAAAAATTCTTGTATTTTCCAGCGTAGCCATTTGGATGTTAAACCTTTGGGTTCCCGATAAACAGGAACAATCCGTCCGGTATTCGTGCTTTCCCTAGTTGCCATTTCCCAAGCTGGATTGGAAAGAAAAAGAAATTTTTTATTCAAAGTCATCTTGCCGCTCAAACGAACTGTCACCCCTTCTTTTAAAGTTTCGCCCAAGTATGGCTGATTAAACCACAGCGCCTTAAGAGGTATTTTGTTGCCGTCTTGAATGATGACTTCAAAAAGAGTCATTCGGCGGCGCCAAATCCGTGCCAGTTTAGTTTTAATAATTTTTCCTTCTACGGTTATTACTTGATTCAGATATTTTTCTTCAATGGGAACAATGCGGGAGAAATCATCGTAGCGGGCAGGGAAATAAAAAAGCAGGTCTTTCACGGTGAAAAGACCCAAATCCGCCAATATTTTAACATAGCGGGGTGTAATTTTCCCGACGTCTTTAAGTAAAGATTGAACGGTAGGCATAATAAAGAAATAAAAATGGTGCGCTTGGCAGGAATCGGACCTTATAATTTCTTTGACCGCCCCGCACTAAAACAGGGTTTAGTGCGGGGTAAACAACCAGACGCGACACTTGCCCCGCACCAAATTTGCGAAATTAATTGTGCTCTCGACAGGGTTCGAACCTGTGACCTCAAGCTCCGCAAGCTTGCGCTCTATCCAACTGAGCTACGGGAGCAAATTTTGGTGCGGGGTCCACTGAGCTAAGGGGGCTACAAAAATAACAATAATTCAAACTACTACAGACGGAAGAATTTTTCAAGTGAATCGGCCAAAGTCAATTCTTGCTTTTCTTCCGGAATATAGTCGCGCAACAGAAGACGCAGTTTAACGGAAGTTTCTTCCGGAAAGGGAATCTGGATAAAAGGCATGAAGCGATTTTTAATATGCAAACTTAAAATATCAAATTGCGTTGCATTTTCAAAAATCCAAAAAGAATTTATCGAATCAAAATCATAGAAATCTTTTCCCACTGCAATGCCCTTGGCGGTAATCTGAAAATCAAGGGTACGTGGTTCTTTGTTAAGATAAATATAACCGACCACGCCAATTAAAATAAAAGTAATCGCCATGACAGGGCTGTTGGTGTAAGTAGCATAACCGATGATGGCCAATAAAATTAAGGCCACCCACAAATACCATCTTTTTTCGCGTTCGAAAGATTCAAATTCCGGCGCTTGCCAGGAAAAAAGCACTTCCGGAGGTTGTTTTTTGGAAGAATACGCATATTCTTGAGTTTTTTCTTCTTTGGGAATGGAAGGTTGATTGTCGGGATGACTGATATACATAAATTTAATTTAAGTTGAATCAACTAATATCCATGCTAACATATTTATACAGGTTTACAAATTGATGGCTAATTGGTATTTTAAAGTAAGGGAAGCGTACCCAAGTGGTTTAAGGGAACAGTTTTGTCAGTCAGAGGCTGATCCGCCTTAGCCAGAAAAACTTAATAAAACGGAAGTGTGGCAGAGTGGTCTAATGCACCGGTTTTGAAAACCGGAGTCCTCGCAAGGGGACCGAAGGTTCGAATCCTTCCGCTTCCGC
>CAYTIK010000006.1:24193-38949 GCA_964438025.1 uncultured Bdellovibrionales bacterium | reverse complement strand
CTTTGAGGCGATCCCGCTCATCAAGCCACCGCCTTCGGCGGGGGTGTACTGACTAAAACTTTCGCAATTTTGCGCCAGAGGCGCAGTGCAAAGTTAGTGCGGGATGAATACTCGACAGCAAAAAATTTTAGCGGCGGTAGTGAATGAATATACCAACACGGCCATTCCGGTCGGCTCGAAAGTTTTGGTGGAAAAATATAATTTTCGCATCAGCCCGGCCACGATCCGCAACGATATGAACGATTTAGAAAAAGCGGGCCTTTTATATCAGCCCCACATCAGTTCCGGCCGCATCCCAACGGACAAAGGCTACCGCTATTTCGTGGAGAAAATTATGCCGGAACAGAAACTGACGCTCTCGGAGCAGAAGAACCTGCAGATGGAAATTTTAAAATTGCGCGCCCAAAAAACCCGGCTTTCACGTACTACAGCTAAACTCTTGTCTTCGCTGTCCGGCAGCCTGGCGATTAGCGGCGGCAAAGAAGATCTATCTGATTTTGGGATGCACGAACTGCTGGAAAATCCGGAATTCAAAAACGCGGATGAATTCTGCAAGATCGTGGATGTGATGGATTATATCGATGAAAATATCGATACCCTACTTAAAAGCGTCAAAGAAGGCGAAACGCGAATTTTTATCGGCAAGGAAAATCCATTAAAGCAGCTGCCGAATTGCTCGATGCTGGTTTCTCCCTATAAAACCAAATCCGGAGAAAAAGCGGTATTGGCGCTCATCGGTCCCAAGCGGATGAAATATGCTAAAAACAAATCGCTGATAGACTACATGAAAAAGTTGTTAAGCGGTTCATCGGTGGTGATAATTATAGCAGGAGGAATACAGCTGGTATCTTAAATAAAATATGAAAAATATATGTTTGGAGGTAAGAAAAAAACAGAGGATAAGGAGGCTGGAGAGAAAGATGTAAAAAAAACCACAGAAGTTGCGAAGAGCCCAGATAAAGAAAAAGTAGAAATACCAAAAAATTGGCGAGAGAACGCCGAAAAAAATTTGGATGGTTGGAAACGTTGTCAGGCGGATTTTGAGAATTACAAAAAGCGACAAGAAACTTTGCAATGGGAACTGGCCAAATATTCCGGACTGAATCTGATTATGCAAATTTTGCCGGTGTTGGATAATTTTCACGCCGCAACTGACCATATTCCAGGAGAGCAGAAAGATGACCAGTGGGTGGTGGGGATTATGTATATTCAAAAACAACTGGAAAAGATTTTAGAAGATAATGGAGTTAAGGAAATAAAAACGAAAGAGGGGGATGATTTTGATCCCAAGATTCATGAGGCGGTACATAATGCTAATGAGAAGGTGGTTAAAAATAAAATAGCCAAAGTAGTGGTTAAAGGATATAAGATGGAAGAAAAAATTGTCCGGGCGGCGAGAGTGATAGTAGAGTAAAAAGTTATAAAGTTTGTAAAGTTATAAAGTTCATAAAGTTTGAAAATTGAATAAATAAAAAAGCCGGGGAAGATTCTTCCGGCTCTGGCGGATTAACGCCAACGGGTTGAGGATTAAGCCTCGGGGCAGAGACCGCCGTGGATAATAAAAGCTTTTACTTCCACCGCCGCGACCATGGGGCCAAGGCTAGCAAAGACATCTGCAACTTTTTTCTGTCCAAATTCATGCTGGAGTTCCAGGCAGGATGCGCAAGGCATAGTTCGGTTACATTTAATTATCTTTTTCCGCTCGGTATTGCTTGTAGGGTTGGTCATAAAGAACACCTCCTTCGTATTTGATGCTTCAGACATTAGCAGAAATAGAGAGAAAAGTCAAGACAGAAAGAGTTTATAAAGTCTATAAAGTTCGTAAAGTTTATAAAGTTTAAAAATTGTCTGGCTTCGCCAGATCTGGCATGGCCAGAAAAATTAATAAGTAATCAATAATTTTCAGGCAAAATTTAGCGAGATAATTCTCTAAATTATTGTCTGACAAAAATATATGTCCAAAATATTAGGTATCGATTTGGGGACGACCAATTCCGCGATGGCCATCGTGGAAGGCGGTTCGCCCTCGATTATCGAGAACAAGGAAGGAGCCAGAACGACTCCTTCAATGGTGGCCATTTCCAAAAATGGCGAAAGATTGGTGGGACTTTTGGCCAAACGCCAAGCGGTCACCAACCCGGAAAACACTTTGTTTTCCATCAAGCGCCTCATCGGACGCGCTTTTACCGATGAAGAAGTGCAGCGCGATTTGAAATTGATGCCGTATAAAATCGTCAAAGCTAACGGCGGCGTAAAAGTGGCGATGAGCGGGAAAGAATATTCCCCGCAAGAAATTTCAGCCATGATTTTGGCCAAGCTCAAAGCGGACGCGGAAGAAAAACTGGGCGAAAAAATCGAAGAAGCGGTCATTACGGTCCCGGCGTATTTTGACGACGCGCAAAGAAAAGCCACCAAGGAGGCGGGCGAAATCGCGGGATTAAAAGTCAGAAGAATTATCAATGAACCGACCGCCGCGGCTTTGGCTTACGGCTTCAACAAAAAGAAGGACGAAAAAATTGCCGTTTACGATTTGGGCGGAGGGACTTTTGATATTTCCATTCTGGAAGTTTCCGCTGACACGGTGGAAGTAAAATCCACCAATGGCGATACGCATTTAGGTGGAGATGATTTCGACCAGATTCTTATCAATTGGATAATCGCGGAATTTAAGAAACAAGAAGGCATCGATTTGTCCAAAGACCCGATGGCACTGCAAAGAGTGAAAGAATCCGCGGAAAAAGCCAAGATCGAACTTTCCACCGCGCAGGAAACGGAAATTAATCAGCCGTTCATTACGACCGATGCCAACGGACCGAAACATTTGGTGATGAAAATTACGCGCGCCAAATTGGAAGAATTAGTCGGCGACTTAGTGCAAAAAACTTTAGGCCCGACCGAAAAAGCCTTGGAAGATGCGAAATTATCCGTCAGTCAAATTAATGAAATAGTTTTGGTGGGCGGAATGACGCGCATGCCGCTTGTAATTCAAGCTGTCGAAAAATTCTTCGGCCAGAAAGCCAACATCACCGTTAATCCGGATGAAGTCGTAGCGCTGGGCGCGGCGATTCAAGGCGGAGTTTTGCAAGGAGATGTGAAAGACGTTTTACTTTTGGATGTCACGCCTCTCACCTTCGGTATTGAAACTTTAGGCGGGGTGCGCACTCCTTTAATTGATCGCAACACCACTATTCCAACTTCCAAAGCGCAAACATTTTCCACCGCGGCTGACAGCCAGCCTTCAGTGGAAATTCATGTGTTGCAAGGCGAACGAGAAATGGCCGCGGATAATAAAACTCTCGGGAGATTTATTTTAGATGGCATCCCGCCGGCGCCGCGCGGTATTCCGCAGATTGAAGTGACTTTCGATATCGATGCCAACGGCATTTTGAATGTCAAGGCCAAGGATAAAGCGACCAACAAAGAGCAGTCTATCCGTATCGAAGCTTCGACCGGCCTATCCAAAGACGAAATTGAAAAGATGAAAAAAGACGCGGAACTCTACGCCGAAGAAGACAAGAAAAAGAAAGAAGCGGTCGAAACTAAAAATATGGCCGATACGCTTATTTTCACCACAGAGAAGGCTTTAAAAGAGGCCGGGGATAAGATTACTCCGGACGAGAAAAAGCCCGTGGAAGAGAAAATAGAGGCTCTGAAGAAGGTTCTCGCCCAAGGCGAGTCCGCCTCAGGAGGAAAGGATGGCACCGACACGGAAGCCATCAAAAAAGCCTCCGAAGAGCTCTCCCAAGAGGCTCAAAAGATTGGTGAAAAACTCTATAAAGCGGCGCAAGAGGCCGAAAAAGCCAAGTCCGCCCAAGGCGGACAAGCTGGAGCTCCAGGGGCTGAAAAGCCGAAGGAAGGTGATGCTCCCAAAGAGGCCGAAACGGAAAAGAAAGAAGACCCCGCAAAATCTGACGGGGCAGACAAGAAGTAAACTTAAAAAAGCTCCGATTTATTCGGAGCTTTTTTGTGGTAGAATTGAGATAAGACGAATTTGGCTGATAAGACAAATTCGACATATCTGTCTTATTCGTCCAATGTGTCCAATTGTTCAAACAAAAAAAATGGAAAACCAAAATCAAAATCTCACCTTCACCCATGGCGGTTACCGCAATTTGGAATCTTTCAAAATGGCAACTTTGGTTTATGGCTTTACCATCGAATTTTGTCAGAAGTTTGTTGATTACAAAAGTCGTACCAAAGACCAGATGGAACAAGCGGCGCGTTCCGGAAGGCAGAACATCGCCGAAGGCAGCAAGGCGGCTGCCACTTCTAAAAAAACCGAAATCAAATTGACCAATGTAGCGCGCGCGAGCCTCGAAGAATTGCTTTTGGATTACGAAGATTTTTTACGTCAGAATAAATTGAAACTTTGGGATAAAAATTCAGATGAAGTGAAAGCCATCCGCAAACTCGCCTATATTAAAAATAAGACCAATATGACATATTTGTCATATATGTCTAATCAAGAAAGTTTCGCCAACCTCCTCATCTGCCTTATCCATCAGACCAATTATCTCCTCGACCGCCAGATCCAGAAACTCTCGGAAGATTTTTTGCACCAAGGCGGATTTACGGAAAGATTGTATCAGCAGAGGAGCAAAATCAGAGGGACAAAATTTTAATTGCCAATTATGAAATTTAAGCACACCCAAACCGATTTTGATTAGAAAATTAAAAAGGGAAGTCTCAGGTTCGAGCTTCCCTTTCTTCATCGGTTAGATGAATTGGCGGCGACTATTTTCTGGTCGCCACCGCCAGGATGGCTGAGGCAATGATGGATGTAGCTCCAAGAATTATTTCGTTAAGACTCAACCTCTCTGCGTTTCGAGCCATTAAAAGTGCCGTGATTGGCGTGATCCAAAGACACGCTTTGTGGTAGAACTCTTCACCTTTGTACATTTTTCACCTCCTTGAATTTGGTTTGGATTTTTAAGCTCCGTCTTAAATCTTTGACATTAGACACTAGCGTATTATGATGAAGATGTCAAGAATAAAAAAATTATAAAAAAATGAAATTTAGGCACACCCAAACCGGTTTGAATTAGAAAATGAAAAAGGGAAGTCTCTGGTTCGAGCTTCCCTTTTCAGTTAGACTAGATATGTTTTTGTTTTAGTCTGGTTTGTATTGATCCGTCAAGTCACGCAGGCCGAGCGATTCGCATTTTTGTATAAAGAGCTCCATATCGCTTTTACTCTCCTTTTCACAACTCCGGTAATATATTCTCGCTTGCGGCGGACCGTTTTCACCTGAATCGCGAATGGTTCCAGAAAACGGTATAAAAATTAACTGACAGTTTTCGGAATCAATTTCGTAAGGATCACTTCCTCTGAAACTTAGCGCTCCTCGGTAACCCAATCGAATGAATCCCTTGGCAATGCGTACAGCCTCTTGAAAGTCCGCACGAACATGATTGGGTGATCCTTCGCCCGCATAATTAAAGCGAACGAAACCAGGGAATTTGCGTTGCACCATAATCGCAAAGAGATTTACGTTGCTGAAGATATCGCATCTCCCATATTCCTTGTCGATGATATTCGGTCGAATCTGCTGATCACGATCAAGCAAAAATCCTGTGTTTTTTTCCGCTTGTCCGGAATCAACGAGATGCCGTGGAACGTCAAGCCAGCCTGTCACGCTCCGCCAGTTGTTAGGTATTGCTTCAATAAGAAGCACCATGATACCTTGCCGATTTGTAGGAATCTCAAAAATTCTCATTTTCGTGCTTTTCATAGTATCATTCCTCCTTTTTAGTTTGTTCTACCTGATGGCAGAAATATAGTATCATTCCTCCTTTTTAGTTTGTTCTACCTGATGGCAGAAATTTGGTAAATAACAGTCCATTTGCCGCTGATGGTGTAATATACTTCAAAATGAGTAAAAAAGTCAAGAGCTGGATTTACACCATCAAGTTCGCTTTTTTTATGGCAAAAGCTATAATATAAATATAAAATTTAGGCACACCCAAACCGGTTAAACAAAAAGACATTCTCATATTCTCCCCAGTAGTAAATCAGAGATTACTACGGGGCAGGCGAGAATGTGAGAATATTTTTTGAATAGGCGATTGAGTGTATATTTCTACACTTCCATACGTCCACATATGGTAGTGTAGCTATAAAAAGATTTTTTTGGATATGAAAAGAACCTTGCGCTAAGAGTAGCCGCAAGGTTCTTTTGTTTATAGCTTCACTTCCACGTCGGGTTTGACTGGTGTCCGCATATAGATTCGAGTTGCAATCATGCCATCGCCGGAACGTTTAATTCCCGGAGCGAGGAATGTGAAGCCATGGTCGAGATGCCAATTTACGATGGCCAGATGCCTTTCCACCATATGCATATTTCCAGATACGCCAACGGCAACATCTTTCGTCATTTCTTTTATGTCTTCCTTGCTGTAAGATTTGATTCTGCCAGAATCTGGCGGGCAAATGAGATTTGCCGAAATAACGTCGGTGATATAATTCTCGCTTATTACCAATATTGCCATCTTTCCGAGCATAAATTCTCCTTTCTTTTGGCCCGTAGGCTTTGTTTAGGTGCTGGTTTTGGGATTTTATTGTCGGTATTCAATTGTGTTCAAAAGTAAGAAAAAAGTCAAGAACCGAATCAAACCCATTAAACTCGCTTTTTTCAGGGCAAAAGCTATAATATAAATATAAGAGCTCATTTCACATTATCTCCGTTTTATCCCAAACACCAACCGAAAATTAATCATCGAATATCCCAGGTATCGAAAGCCCATAAAGGTGCTTTGCAGTTTCTCATAACGCACCGCTAATTTCCGGTAAGTATCCTCCCAAGCAAAGCATCTTTCGATTTTGTAACGTTCTTTGCAAATATGAGCGACCGGGTAAAAATCATTCCAGATTTTTTCCAGTTTTTCCGGATCCTTCATTCTTCCAGGATTAGGACGGATAACCGGAATCATTCCGGCGTAACGGACAAGAGAACGATTGAAGTCTGAATAAAATCCCGCATCCAAGGTGATGAAAGATTTTCGCAGATTCCAATGCAAGTCATCGGCAATTTCCAGAAGATTGGTAAACGATCGATCGAACAAAACCATGTCGGAAACATTAACCGAGTTTACTGTTAGAGGAGCAATGATATTTCCTCGATTATCCGCTATACAAAGCACTTTTTCACCCTTCTGATGTTTGTGTCCCGAATAACCGATTTTTTCTCCCCTTTTTTAGCCACAACATTACTGCCGTCTCCGTGCAAAATCGTCAAATCCAGTTTTCCCAGCGCGTCCAAAGTGATAATTGAGTTCTCGAATAATTTTCTGTAACTTCCATCCTTACTCCAACGGTTGTGGTAGTGATAGATATTTTGCCAGGAAATTTCATTGTGGCGTGTTTCCAATTCATCCCATTGCATACCGGTTCGGAGAACTTTGAGAATGTAATTGAAAATTTTGTAGTAAGATATTTTTGGCGGTTTACCGCGTCTGCCCTTAGAAAGACACGGCTTGATGAAAGTGTTGAACTCGTTCTGAGTGACTTTTCTGGGCAATTTATTGTAACAATTGGGTTTTGATTTTTGTTTTTTAATAGTCATAGATTAGGGTTAAAATTTAGGAACAAAGTTTATTCGACCTTTGCTTTTATTTTAGCACTAATCTGTGATTAAGTTAAAATCACTTATAAATTTAAGATATTTTTTTATGAAATTTAGACATACGCAGACCAATTTAAAAAAAGAAAGTGAATATCCCAAACTCATCCGGGATTTGATTCCGGAAATTATTGAAAAGCGCGCTGGGAAAAAACCAGGATTAAAAATATTGAAAAATGACCAGGAATACCAAAAATATCTTTTGAAAAAAGTTTTGGAAGAAGCTGAGGAATTTTCCAAAGTGAAAGATAAGACGCATTTGGTGGAGGAGATGGCGGATATTTTAGAACTTTTCGACGCTATCATTAAACACAATAAATTAAGCAAAAGAGATATCCAAAAGGTGAAAAAAGAAAAAGCCCGGCTGCGCGGCGGATTTACTAAAAGATTGCTAATGCTTAAGAATGTTGATTAATTTAATGTAAGTAATTAATTACGTAATTAAATTTTTATGGAACACCTCTCTCAATTTATTAGCCTCGGAATAATTGCGCTTTTGGGAGCAATGAGTCCCGGAGCGGATTTTGTGCTGGTCACGCGCAATTCTTTTGTTTATTCTCGCAAAGTCGGAATTTTTACGGCCATCGGCATTGGCCTGGGAGTTTTGGTGCATGTTTTTTATACACTAGCGGGAATTGGGTTGATTATTTCTCAATCGATTATTCTTTTCAGCTTGATAAAATATTTAGGCGCCGCTTATCTAATTTATATCGGGTGGAATTCTTTGTGGGCTAAAAAACAAAAAGCAATAGATAAATCCGCGGAAACATTGGAAACTAAAAAAATAATTTCACCATTAAAGGCAATTGGTATGGGCGTGGGAACTAACGCGCTGAATCCGAAAGTGACGCTTTTCTTTTTGAGTCTATTTGTCCAGTTTATTTCTCCGGGAACGCCTTTAGGAATCCAAATCGCGCTGGGATTAGAAACCGCACTGATTATTGGCGTTTGGTTTATTTTAGTAGCATTAATGTTTTCCAATGACTGGCTAAAAGTTAAAATAAGAAAAAGCGGCCATTGGTTTGAACGGATAATGGGCGGCGCACTGATTCTTCTGGGAATTAAAGTAGCGCTAAGTACAAAAAATTAATGAAATTTAGGCACACCCAAACCGATTTGAATTAGAAAATAATGTAAACAAACAACATTCTCATATTCTCGAGAATGTGAGAATGTCAGGCAAGTAATTAATCACGTAATAATCCAAATCGAGGACTATCCTCGATTTTATGCTTGACAAAAAACAATTTCTGGCCTATATTCACTAGTCAGTATTCGAAAGTGTTTTTATAAATAGTTCCTAAAAAACTGAATGAAAGGGGAGAGGTTATGGAGAAAACCATTTTTATGTGTCCGGGAAATTGCGAGGGGTGCGCTCTGAAAAGCGCGGAATGTCCTAATCGGGGAATGCTGGATCCGAGAATGGACGATGCAGGAAGTGGAGTTATCAAGATTCTCAAAAAGATGCAGATGGATCTGGAAAACGTATTGCTGAGAAAAATCTCTCCGGAAGCGATTGCTAAAGCGCATGGTTCAGATCTGTTCCGTCTGCTACAGTCTTGCGAGATCGAGGAAGAAATCGGCGGATCTAAGGTTACCGCCGAGAAACTCAAGGAAGAAATCATGAGACTTGTCCCGATTTTCGATTGGGACGGGATGGATGCCGCAATCAGAGCAAAATTTGATACGGCGGTAATGACCATTGCGGCTAAATTGATGGAAATCAAACAGTGGGCCTGTCGCGATCAGGGTAGCGCATGCAGAGCATGCTATTTGCAAGATGCCTGCCTGCAATGCCTTCAGCAAAAAGAATAATTAATGTAAGGCGCTTTAATCTTCAGGATAGAGTTTTCTGGGGCAGGGATCACGTTTGGTCTCCTGCCCTTTTTTATTTCATCAAATTTTAGACTATTTTCTGATGTAAGTGTAAGAATAAAAAAGCCCATTTACTTGTTGCCAAGCTCGCTTTTTTTATGGCAAAAGCTATAATATAAATATAAAATTTAGGCGCACCTAAACCGACTTAACAAAACAACATTCTGACATTCTTAAGAATGTCAGGTAAGTACTAAAGCAATTGCTTAAGCAAGTACCCAAGCAATTGCTTCCCGCCCAAGGCGGGTAAAAAATAATTAATTTAAAATTTTATGGAACAAAAACAACCCTCCTTCGCTAAAGCTTCGGACGGGCGAGGGCAAATTCAAATTAAAGCCACGGATGAAAAATTAAGAGGGGAATATTCCAATATGATGCAGATTTTGCATACCAAGGAAGAATTCGTGCTGGATTTCCTGAATATTTTCCCGCCGACCGGCACGCTCAACGCGCGAATTATTCTTTCGCCGGGACATCTGAAAAGAATGCTTAAGGCTACTTCCGAAAATTTGAAAAAATACGAAGCGCAATTCGGCACAATTTCCGAATCTGAAGCACCGAAAAGCAGCATCGGTTTCCAGGCTTAATAAAAAAATGGCCGACACGATAGATATCTGGTGTCGACCATTTTTGCTTCTCATATAATTTGGTAAAAAAACTTATTTCTCAGGGAAGCATTCCAAAGAAATGCCGTATTCCCTTTGTGCTTTCCGTAAAACTCGCCTGTGAAGCGGATCACTTTTGAAAGTATTGATTTTCCTGATAGCTTCCTGGCTGAGTTTATCCTGGCACATACACAAAGTGTAATAGGCCGGATATTGTGCTTCAATGCTTTCATGCTCTAATAATTCGAGCATAGCCTTCTCTAAAATCAGAATCGCAGATGATTATATAGGCTATCGCGATATCTCGGGCCAGACAACCAAGGCATTCACTGGTTCGGCCGCTGCCAATGGCTTCCATGTTTTTCTCCAATACCGTTGGGCTCATTTTTCCTCCTATTGTTAAGGTTTTAAAACTTTTTTTCGTTTTTTGAAAACAGTTGGAGGTCAAAAATGTAATCAAGTCCTCCGAGTACGAGAAAAGCAAAACTAACTTGAATAATCCTGGAATCAAGATCCCAAATTAGTTTGCAAAGGAACAGAGCAAAACCGATAATAATCAAAAAAATGTTCATAATTCTCCTTTCTCCTTTTTTGGTTTAGGTTCGAAAGTTGATGGCAGGGCAATGAGTGCCCCGACAATTATTGCATATAATCCGCATTCTTGACCAAAACCAAGAGCAACAATGACTCCAATCAGACCGATGATCTCTCCGACGACAAATAATTTAAACATATCCAATCCCTCCTTTCAGGGAAAAATTTATTCAATTTTTAAACAGCTATAGTAAAGGATGATAGCATATTTTTAGCGGGATGTCAAAAATAAACGGTTTTTGCTTGACAAAAGGATTTATTCGTGCCTATAATTCATAAAATTCAAAATAAGGGGCGTTTTAAAATAAATCCAAAAAAGGAGGATGGGTTATGCTAAAAAGGAAAAATAAAAAAGTTGTTCCGAAGCCGTTTTTTGATAAAAAGTTTTTTTGGCGCGTGGATATATTGAAAAATTTAAAAAATCCTGAAGAAAAAAAATTGGCCGAGGAAATGCTCAATAATTTCTATGCTTCGGCCGTTCGTTTGCTCTATTCTAGTGAAAGATTAGACAAGCGGAGGCAGGTCGAGGCGGAAATTCAAACTATCCTAAGGGCTAAAGACAGGAAGACTTCATTGATTAGATTTTTTTTCAAGGAGTTTCTAAACAAAGAAGTTGAATGAGATAATTTTCTCAATCCAATTAATATGAGTAGCTGGCGATTTATCACACGTCGGCTATTTTTTTTATTTTCTTTTTGATGTTAAAATAAATTCACCATGAAAAGAAAAATTTTGGATTATGTT
This sequence comes from uncultured Bdellovibrionales bacterium, assembly GCA_964438025.1. GTDB lineage: Bacteria > Patescibacteriota > Minisyncoccia > Moranbacterales > UBA2206. The sequence continues at coordinate 27,513 of CAYTIK010000006.1, read as the reverse complement.
TTAGCTTTTTTGACACTGCTCTGTTCCTGGTTTTTTTGGCAGGCAGTTGATCGAGCCATCACGGTTTCCGAAGCCAGCGTTTGGCTCGCGCCGATTATTTGGTTTTCGCTTTTCGCGGCTTTATTCTTTCTGGATTTGATTATTATCAAAGTCCGCTATCTTAAATTCTTGGTGCTCGCAGGTTCTTTTTTGGGAGAACTTTTCTTTTCCCCCATTTTTAACATTATCAGTTTTCTTTTGGGGCTATGGGTTATCGGACGGGCAAAAGGGGAAATGGCCCATGGCATCAAGATAAATTTGTGGAAGATCATCCACGCCGGCAGTCTGATTTTTGTCTGCGCCTGGTCTTTCGCCGTGGCCAGCCATTATTATTTCGCTTCGCAAAAAAATAAAATGGCTAGTCCGATTCCGGAATTTAAGCTGGAAGGCGTGGCCAAGTCCATAACTTATAATGTTCTTTCTAAAATCAATCCTTCTTTTAAAAAAGTTATCGAAGACAACTCGACAGTCGATCAATTTATTGTGGAGGGGCAAAGCGAATCGTCTGTGGAAGTGCCGGAAGCGTTGAAAGGGCAAATCCCAGCATCTTTTGCAATGCCGGAAGCGCTGGAGTCTATGAAGCAAGAACTAATGATGTCCGAAAGCCGGAAAAAGTTATCGGAAATTTCCGGACTTAATTTAAGTGGAGAGGAAAAAGTGACCGATGTTATTTCGCAGATTATCAATAAAAAAATCGTGGACATGGTGCCGGTTTCCCAAGAGAAGGATGGAAAATTTTCGCCAATTTTTTTGGCCGTGGCCCTGGGATTGTTTTTTTCCTTGATAGCGCTGGGCTCGGTTTTGGTTTATCTCTGGTTTGCTTTGGTTTATATTATCTTTTTCTTTTTGCGCCAGGCCGGCCTAATCCGACTGGCTTATATCACAACGGAACGGGAAGTCTTGGAATAGACACTTTAGCACTCGGAGCGAGGGATTGCTAATTTTTATTAATGGTGGTATAGTTTAAATCATGATTGTAAAATTGTTTTCTTTACGAATTATCCTGCCACGGCGGGACCCCGCCAGAGGCGGTGGCGAATTAAGTTATTGAAAAATATGGCAAAAAACTACTATGATATTCTAGGCGTTAATAAAGGCGCGAGCGATGATGAGATAAAGAAGGCTTACCGTAAATTGGCGCATCAGCATCATCCGGATAAATCCGGCGGCAACGAAGCCAAATTCAAGGAAATCAACGAAGCTTATCAGGTGCTTTCGGATAAGACCAAACGCAGCCAATATGATCAATACGGGCAGACTTTCGAGCAGGCGCGCAACGGAAGTGGTTTTTCTGGCTTTGATGGTTTCTCCGCCCAAGGCGGACCAGCCTCGGGCTGGGATTTTAATGATATTTTTTCCCGTTCAGGATATTCTAATCAAGGCGGAGGTTTCGAGGATATTTTTTCCGATATTTTTGGCGCGGGTGGAGGCCAGAGCAGCCGCCGCCGGAGACGAGGTCAAGGCCAGGATATTCAAGTCGATTTGGAAATCAGTTTCAAGGAAATGGTGATGGGCGTGGAAAAAGAAGTTAATCTTTATAAAGGAATTGTTTGCCGGCATTGCCATGGTTCGGGAGGTGATCCAGGATCCGGACAAGAAAATTGTTCGACTTGCAAGGGAACAGGGCAAATAAAGAAAACCACCCGCAGTTTTTTTGGCGTTTTTTCCCAAGTGAGCGAATGTCTTGAGTGCCAAGGAGCAGGACAAATTTTTCGGAAAAAATGTTCTCGTTGCGGAGGCGATGGACGAGTGAAAGAAGAAAGTCGAATTCGAATTCCCATTCTCGCCGGTATTGAAGACGGACAAACCTTGGTTTTAGAGAGTCAAGGCGAAGCTGGAGAACGAGGCGTGGCGCCGGGGGATTTATACATTGTTGTACGCGTTGAAAAAGATAAAAAGTTTTCCCGGAAAGGACACGATGTTTTAAGTTCGGAAAAAATTCCGTTTTCCGTGGCGACACTAGGAGGTAAAGTCGAAGTCGAAACTTTAGAAGAAAAATTAATTTTGAAAATTCCAGCCGGTACCCAATCGGGAGAAGTCTTTCGCCTGAAAAATTCCGGCATTTATTATTCAGGCGGGCGTGCGCGGGGCAATCAATTGATTAAAATTATTGTGGAAATTCCGAAAAGAGTTAACCGCCGGCAGGAAGATTTATTGCGGGAGTTGGAGAGAGAGGGATTATAGTTTTTAAAATTTTAAATTAGTGTTTTATTTTTCAATGGATTTGTATTACAATAAACTTATAAAAAAATAAATATAAAATAATGGACCTAAGTGCTTTACTTTTAAAAATAGGTATTTCGGAGCAGTTGACCCAAGACGTTTCGCTGATTTTGATTATTCTAGTAGCCAGTTTTTTGTTCGGGATGCTGATAGGGAAGCATCGGATTATGGCCGTGCTGACCAGTACGTATGTTTCTTTCGCGCTCATTACGGTTTTACCGGAAACACTTTGGCCGGGCGACAGTTATAAATTTTTTACTTTCTTGGGAATTCTAGCGATTTTAACTTTTGCGAATAAAAGATTTTTAGATGTTTATTTTTCCGGCAGCGGTTCGAGTTTTCTATGGAAAGTATTTTTTATTAGTTTTCTGGAAATCATGCTGGTTTTAAGTATCGGCCTTTCTTTTCTGCCAGCCAAAGAAGCGCTCGGTTATGTTTCGGCCAATGCTTACCATTATTTAGTTTCCGGTTGGGCGCCGATAATCTGGATGGTGGCGCCGCTCGTTTTTATGTTTTTCTTCGGCCGGAAGCATTATAATTAGCCGAAACCATTGACGCCCAAAGCGGAAGTGATATAATTGGCAAAGTTGTTTTTAAAAATAAGATTACTAGAAATTGCGCCTATATCCGCCAGCCGGCGGACTGGCAGAGCATCTAATTTAAAAAAGACCTCAAGTTCATTTGTATGTTTTTTGTTTATGCGATATATAATTACGCTAGAAAAAAGATATATATTGGTCAGACTGCTAATTTAGAAGTTAGGCTCAAAAGGCATAACGGAATATTATTAAATAACAAAAAATCTTTCACGGCAAAAAATAGCGGAAATTGGGAATTGATTTATAAAGAAGAATTTAAAACAAGAAAAGAAGCCATGGTTCGAGAAAAACAACTCAAAAGTTTCAAAGGAAGAGAATCTATAAAAAAGTTAATTAAAAAATAAACACGCGCTGTTAGCTCAGCCTGGTAGAGCACCTGCCTTTTAAGCAGAGGGTCGTAGGTTCGAATCCTACACAGCGCACCAAATAAAAAATATATGCTCAGTCTGGTTGATCCGC
>CAYTIK010000006.1:0-24093 GCA_964438025.1 uncultured Bdellovibrionales bacterium | reverse complement strand
CAACTGGCGGACTTTTAAGCAGAGGGTCGTAGGTTCTCCGCCAGCCGGCGGACTACACAGCGCACCAAATAAAAAATATATGCTCAGTCTGGTTGATCCGCCAACTGGCGGACTTTTAAGCAGAGGGTCGTAGGTTCTCCGCCAGCCGGCGGACTAGTGGGCGCACCAAACAAAGTCAAAAGTCAAAGGTCAAAAGTCAAAACTATTAATTAAGGTCATTTTTTCAAAGATGGCTTTTTTTATTTGTTAATACTTGAAATTTTTATATAAAAATGCTAGGGTGAGGGCAAGAAAAAAACAATCCCGTCTTATTATATTAAGGAGGCGAACATGAAAGAAGAGAGAGTGGCTATTTTAGCGGGATTAGGAATAGGGGCAGTTATAACTTTGGCAACGGTTATTCTCAAGAAGCTCTTTAACAATATGCCAACCTCTGGGGCTCTAGTTTGTGTTTTTGTCGGATTCGGTATTGTATATGTTATTATTCTTTTAGTAATAGAATATATTGCACACAGAGCGAGAAAAAAACAAGGAATATTTCACTAAAATAAAAGGAGGCGGGCCATGAAAGATTTTGTGGAGAGATTTTTTTGGTGGATAATAAGTACGTCGGCTATTTTAATGGTCATTTTCCTACAAACGTTCTTTAACATGGAATTGGGTGAGGCCTTAATCTGGGTCGCCATCAGATACTCTATTTTGTACGTTCTCTTGATTTTGGTGATAGTATCTATCATGTTTTGGGGAATATATGTCACAGAGTTAGAGTCGCATGAAAAACGGATATTGCTGAGCGCAAACGTTTTACTGCTGTCTATTCTGGTGTTTGCTCTCTTTTGGGTTTATTGGATGACAATTCAATATGCCCTAATGGCAAGTGGCATTGTGATAGCTTTAGCTGTCGCAATATTTGAACTAGTCGTAAGGTTAACGCCAACATCCAGCTTGACTAACATTAAAGAGATGCACCCTTGAAAGGAGGGGCGATTATGTTGGAAAACTTGCTTTTAAATTACCCAGGGCAGAAATTTATGAGGCGGGCATCTACATTGCAAAGGGGTTTGTTTTTTTAAGCCTTTTGCTTCTAGGAGGGTTTATCCTTTTTATCGGTCTAAAACGGATCTGAAAAATGACATAAAGAAGAAAGAGGGAGATGGTGTGGCGTTACAGGCAAGTACTGCAACAACGGCAGGTAAGATTCCGCCGCCGATGGTAAGTGGGATAAAATCCCGTGACCATGATTATGGCGACACGGAAGGTTGTTTTGACCGCTGTTATTGTCGGAATGAGTGCGGTTGTTGGGAAATAGGCGCTCTTTGCAAAAGGGGTGGTCCGAGAGGCATAGATCCATATGGCGATTGTCCTGGAGTCTCATCTTCAACTCCGCAGGGAAGTTCCTCCCTAAATTAGGAACAATGATTTCCCCGATTGGCGCGCTCGCTGATCGGGGATTCTTTTTATTTATTTTTTTCACCTTCTTTTTAAAAAGAAGGTGTCCAAGAAAAGCCCGCCCAGCTCGTAAAATGACAAATTCAGACGATTTTTAAAGGACCGTCTTTGACAAATGCAGAAGCTATTTTTTTGAAGATGGCTTTTTTTATTGGGTGAACTTGATTTTTTTGGATAAATAGGCTAGGGTAGAGGCAAGAAAAAATAAGGCGGAAATAAAGCAAGGAAAGTTCTTCGGACAACTTATTTAAGATATTATAAGGAGGTTACTATGGACTTGGCGCTGATTATCGTAATTGTTGTGATTCTTTTTGTAGCACTTACCCCCTACAACAATTGGTTTGAGTAGTTTGAAGAAATGGCAAAAAAGCTAGACTTCTTTTTTCAAAAAAGAAAAGGTGAAATTGAGAGTCATGGCTTCCCGGTTGACGTTTTCGTTGGCCGGGCTTTTTTATTTAAATCGCTTGGCCAAAAAAGGATTTTTTGCTATAATATTAATATAATTTAGTTATATCAGTTCCATGAAAAAACATGTTTTAATTATTCTTTTGCCGGTAATTTTGGTTTTGTCCGGTTGCTCGCTTATTCCGGGATCGGGAACTTCCACCACGACGGCCGGCAGTTTTTGGAAATCTACGGACGGAGGAAAAGTTTGGGAAATAAAAAACAAGATGGCTAATAATGCCAGCGTTCCGGAAGTGGATATTTTAAGCCTAGCCATCAATCCGCAAGATTCTAACAATATTCTTTTTGGCACGGCCAAAAACGGAATTTATAAAACAACTGATGGCGGAGAAAGTTGGGCGGCGATTAATTTTACATCGGAAAAGGTTTATGGACTGGCCATGGATCCGCGCGACCCGCAGATAATTTACGCCAGCGGTGTTTGGCAAAAAAGAGGGAAGCTTTTTAAATCCAAAGACCAAGGAACTACCTGGGAAGAAATTTATACCAGCGTGACCAACGGAACATTGATAGTTTCATTGGCAATGTCGCCGAAAAACCCAGATATAATTTATATTTCCACTTCCGACAAGCAGATATTAAAAACGACAGATAGCGGTTATTCCTGGAAAAATCTTTTTGCCGCCAGCAGCCCGGTGGTAAAGATGGCGCTAGATATGGCTGATGAAAGATTGCTTTATTTCAATACGTTGAACGGAGAAATATTCCGCAGCCGGGACGAGGGAACGACTTTCGAAGATATTTCCAAAAAAATTCTGGCCACCTGGAATATGAATAATAATATCCGAATTATAGAAACAGATCCGGTAAATACCAAATGGGTTTACGCGGCCGGTAAAACCGGCTTATTGTTGAGCAAAGATGGCGGGGAAACTTGGGAGAAAATAAGCATACTTAACAACCCGGAAAGTTCTCCAGTAACGGCGCTCGCCATTAATCCGCTCAATTCCCAGGAATTTATTTATGGTTCCGCCCAAGCGTCTTTTAAGACGGCCGATGGCGGCCAGACCTGGACCACGGCGCAATTCAATACGGAGAAAACTGTTAATTTGATCCGTTATGACGGGCAAAATCCACAGAATATTTTTCTAGGATTGAGCAAAATAAATTATTAAAAAACGTGCTTGCTTTGGCAGGCGAATAAAAAAATGGATAAAATAATTATTGAAAAAATCCGTCCCAATCTGGATAAATCAATCGAACATTTTCAAGAAGAACTGAATCAATTGCGCACCGGCCGAGCCTCTACGATGCTGGTGGAAAATTTGCTAGTGGATTATTATGGTGCCAAATCTCCCTTGAAACAAATTGCCAATATTTCCACTCCGGAACCCAGGACGATTATGGTTTCTCCTTGGGATAAAAGCAATTTAGCTAATATTGAAAAAGCGATCAAGGAATCCCAACTCAATCTGCAGCCAAACAATGACGGACAAGTGGTGCGGATCAATATCCCGCAATTGACGGAAGAAAGACGGAAAGATTTAGTCAAAGTGCTCAATCAAAAATCTGAAGTAGCCAAAATTGCGGTCCGCCAGATCCGAGAAGAGGTTTGGGAGGAAATTCAGGAAATTCAAAAATCCGGACAAATCAGCGAGGATGACAAATTTTCCGGTAAAGAAAGCCTGCAAGAAGTTATCAATGAATATAACGAAAAAATCCAAGCTTTAAAAGACGCCAAAGAAAAAGACATAATGACTATTTAAAATTTTTTATGGTTACAGTAGTTATAATTTTTATTGTAATACTGGGGGTTTTAGTTTTTGTCCATGAGCTAGGCCATTTTTGGGCGGCGAGAAGGAATGGTATCCGGGCGCAGGAATTCGGCCTGGGGATTCCGCCCAGGATTGTCGGAGTGCAATTCGTAGCCGGAGAAAAATTGGAAAAAATTTCCGAATCTAAGAGTTTGGAGGTAGAAATTTCCGATACGCAAAATGCAGGGGAGCCGGAAATAATCAAGGAAATTATTACCGAAAAAATTCAAGAAGTGGATCGTGTTAAATCAGTCAGAAAATGGCGTTTTATCTGGGGGAGTTATGATGGGGATGACGCGGAAGAAAAAATGGACTTGCAGGAAGCCAAGGACAACCGTTTCGCCGGCGGCACGGTTTATTCGCTCAATTGGATTCCCATTGGCGGCTTCGTCCGGATTAAAGGCGAAGACCGGGAAAGTCAGGATGCGGATAGTTTCGCGGTCAAGCCAGCGTGGACCAGGGTTAAAGTTTTGGGTGCTGGAGTGGCGATGAATTTTCTGCTGGCTTGGGTTATTTTATCCCTGGTTTTTTGGGTAGGAATTCCGGAAGCCGTCAGTCTGGAAGATAATTTAAGTCAGGGCAAAATCCAAATTTCCGAGGTGGCAGCCAATTCGCCGGCGGAAAGCCACGGGCTGAAAATCGGCGATGAAATAGCTCGGGTCCAGAATGGCTTCGAATTTCACAGCGTCAAAAGTGTCCAGGATTATATTCAGGCTAAGGCGGGGGAAGAGATCGCTTTGAAAGTAATTCGTGGAAAAGAAATTATTGAATTCAAAGCGGTGCCGCGATCAGAAATTCCAAACAACGAAGGCGCGCTGGGAGTAGGACTAGTACAGACCGTGGCAGTGCGCTATCCGTGGTATCAGGCAATCTGGGAAGGATTAAAATCGGTTTGGGATCTGACTAAAATTATTCTGGTCGGTGTCGGAGGGATGATGAAAAGCCTGATCTTGGGCGAAGGCGCCAAGATTGAAGTAGCCGGTCCGGTCGGCATCGCTTTTTTGACTAAGCAAGTGGCTTCCTTAGGGATGATTTATGTTTTGCAATTTGCGGCTATTTTAAGCATCAACCTGGGCATCATCAACGCCTTGCCGATTCCGGCGCTCGATGGCGGCCGGATTTTGTTTATTCTGATTGAAAAAATCAGAAGGCGTCCAATCAGCCAAAAAGTCGAGCAGATTTTTCATACGGCCGGATTCGCGCTCTTGATCGGCTTGATGATTTTGATCACTTTTCGGGATATAATGAAATTCTTTGGTTGAAAATCATTTCTGGCGATTTTTTATTAAATATGCTAAAATAATTCTATGAGTATAGAGGAAATTAAACGAAAAATCACGCCTGTTTTAGATTTTTACGGCGTCAAACGAGCGGCGGTTTTTGGCAGTGCCGCACGAGGAGAAGCAAAACCGGACAGTGATGTGGATATTTTGGTGGAATTGCACGAGCCTCTAGGCTTGTTAAAATTTGCCAAGCTAAATTACACATTGGAGGATGCTTTAGAAAAAAAAGTGGATTTAATCAAAAGCAATTCCATAAAACCGTCTTTTAGAGATAATATTTTAAAAAGCGCCGTATATATTTATGGATAGTAAAAACATTGTTTATATGGAAGATATTTTAGAGAACATCAAAAACTTGGAAACATTTTTACATGACGCGACCAAAGAAGATTTCTTTTCTGATTTGGAAAAACAATTTGCCGTAGCGCGGGCGCTAGAAATTATTGGTGAAGCCTCGGCAAAATTGTCGGAAGATTTTCTCAGCGAGCATCCGGAAATTGATTGGCGAGGATTAAAATCGATGCGCAATCTGCTTATCCACGAATATGCCTATGTTGATGCGGAGGAAGTATGGAAAGCTTGCCAAACAGACATACCTAACCTGAAAACAAAACTGGCAACTTTGAAAGGAAAAATTTAGAAATTAATCACTTTTCGGAATATAATGAAATTCTTTGGTTAGAAATTATTTTCTTGCGTCATTATGAAAACGCAGATTTTATGAATTTCTAATTTGGATAAACTTACTAAATTAGAATAAAAATCTTTTATTTAAGCCAAAAAAAACACAACGGTATGTCATTTCTATATAATTTTGACAGTTAAAAAACCAACTTTGACAAGCAAAGCTTTTTCCGTTAGCATAGATTAGACCAAAAATCAATCCCGCACTAACTTTGCACCATATAATATCTTGAGTTTCAGCCTATCAACAGGCAGATTTGGCGTAGTGCAAAGTTAGTGCGGGACTAAAATAAAAACAGAAATCAATTAAAAAGATTTTGCTTTTCAAAATTCTTTATTTTTTTATTTGCTAGTTATAAAATGCATGTTTAAAATAACTTCTCTTTTCAAGGGTTTAACCGATAAATTTTTCCAGAAATTTTCCCAGGATATCGGCATTGATCTGGGGACGGCCAATACATTGGTCTATGTGAAAGGCCGCGGCATTGTGATTAATGAGCCTTCAGTAGTGGCGGTCAATAAAAAAACCGGCCAGATTTTGGCGATTGGCAAAGAAGCCAAAAAGATGGTCGGCAAAACTCCTGGTTATATTGTAGCCACTCGGCCATTAGTTGATGGAGTAGTGAGTGATTTCGAAGTGACGGAACAAATGCTGAAATATTTTATCAACAAAGTCCACAAAGGCGGTTTTTCTTTTTCTCCCCGTCCCCGGGTGCTGGTGGGCATTCCTTCCGATATTACGGAAGTGGAAAAAAGGGCAGTGATGGATGCGGTTATCAACGCCGGAGCGCGCGAAGCTTATTTGATTGATGAACCGATGGCGGCCGCCATCGGCGCCCGTCTGCCAGTGCAGGATCCGGCCGGCAATATGATTGTCGACATCGGCGGCGGCACGACGGATATCGCAGTTATCTCTTTGGGCGGAGTGGTGGCTTCCAGAAATTTGCGCATCGCGGGAGATGAAATGAACGAAGACATTATCCATTATTGCCGGGATGAATTCAATTTGCTGGTGGGAGAAAAAACCGCCGAAGATATTTAAATCGCCATTGGCAGCGCCCATCCTTTGAAAGAAAAAATGCAGATGTCGATCCGCGGCCGGGATATTATTTCCGGACTGCCGAAAGAAATAATCATCAACGACGAACAAGTGCGGGAAGCGCTTTCGCGTTCGGTCAAAGCCATCATCAATAATATCAAGACCACAATTGAAGAAACTCCGCCGGAACTGCTTTCCGATGTGATGCAAAGAGGCATAATTTTAGCGGGTGGCGGCAGCCTGATCCGAGGTCTGGATATTTTAGTGGCCAATGAAACCGGCATGCCGGTGCGCATGATGGAAGATCCATTGACCGCGGTTGTGCGGGGAACGGGAATTGTGTTGGAAGATATCAAATCCTTGCGGGAAATTTTAGTGGAAAATCAGCACGAGAAATCATTAATTTAAATTTACCCCGTTAAATAATTTTGCTAAAGCAAAATTAAGATTTGAATATTTTTTTAGATTATGTAGTTGTTGGTTAAAATAAATTATATTAAAAATAAGTTGCGTCTCTTGAAAAGGGATTCAAATCTTATTTAACTGGATGAATGGAAAGTAAAGGAGTTTTTAAAAAAAGCCTGCAATTGATTTTAATCTTAAGCTTTTGCCTTTTTTTAATCTGGCTGAATCCCACGAAAGCTTTTGATCCCTTGCGGGAAGTTTTTTTTAAATTAAGCCTGCCTTTCCAAAAGACTTTTTATATCTTGAGCCAGAAAACAAGTAAGGCGTTGATTTTTTGGAATTCATTATCCGAAGTCAGGGAAGAAAATAAGAAGCTGATTAAAGAAAACAATGTTCTTTTGGTGGAAATGATCAATCAGAAAGAATTGCAAAAAGAAAATGAAGAACTGAGAAAACAGCTAGGACTTATTCCCAGCAAGAGCTTTGAGTTGGAAGCCAGTTTTGTGGTTGGACAAAATCCGCAAAAATTAGGCAGTTGGATTTTGATCGATAAGGGCGCAGAAGCTGGAATAAAAACCGGCATGCCGGTGATTGTTTCCCAGGCAATTTTAATCGGTAAAATAGATGAAGTTTACTCGCAGATGGCCAAAGTTATTCTCTTGACGGATTCAGAAAGTGTCATCAATGCCAGGGATTCAGAAACGGAAGCCAAAGGTGTGGTCCGGGGAAAATTCGGATTAGGTCTGGTCTTGGAAATGGTTTCACAAGATGATGTTTTGAGGGCAGGCGACTCACTGATTACTTCGGGCTTGGGAGGCGATTTGCCTAAGGGCCTGCTCATCGGTAAAATTCAGGAACCTCAAGCTTCACTCGATCGGATTTTTCAAGAAGCGACAGTCATAGCTCCGGTCAGATATTCCAATTTGGACGTGGTTTTTGTGATAAAAAATTAGAAGACTATGCTGTACAACGCAATTATCTTTTTGGTTATTTTTATTTTTTCTTTAGGCCAGGCCTCGCTCGCTGGCGGAATTTTTCCAGCCGGAACCTTCCCGGATTTGCTGCTGGTCCTGTCGATTTTTTGGGTGGCCTATTTTGGCCGGGAACGGAAAATAGGCTGGATCCTGGCGGCGGGTTTTTTTCTGGATTTAGCCATGGGCGAGACCATCGGAAAAAATATTTTTTTATTGGCGCTTAACGCTTACATTGCCAGTTATTTTTCCGGAAAGTTGCTGCTGTCCGGAGAAGCAGGAAAATTCTTCTTAACGCTAGTTTTTATCGCAGTCGGAACACTGATCAATGAAATTTTAGGAAACATGCTTACTTTGCTTGTTGCAGATGCCGGTTTTCAGCCGGCGCTGCTTGCTGGCAAGGAAGTTTTTCTTAAAATATTTTTTAATTTAGCTTTTTTCGTACTAATTTACTTTCCGGTTCTTAAATTGGAAAAAGCATTTTTTGCGCAAAAAGAAGACATAAAAATTTAAACTTAATTTAGTTTTTAAACTAATGTTTGAAAGATTTTTCAACAAAAGGCGGATGTCCCGCGGCATGGAAATAGAAGATTCTATTTTAAGCGGCCCGGTCAGTTTGGATTCCAGCCAGGAAAAAGGGACGCTGGAGATTCCCATTGAAAAAAAAGGCCTGCATGTTTTTTGGTATGTCTTGATGCTGGGTTTTTTAGGATTGCTGGCCAGAATTTTTTATTTGGACGTTGTCAAAGGCGAATATTATGCGGAAATTTCCAAAGGCAACCGGATCCGTTCGCTAGTCATCAAAGCGCCCCGCGGCAAGATTATGGATAAAACCGGCAATGTTTTGGCCAGCAACGTTTCCAGCGTGGATGTCATTTTGATACCTAGCGATCTTCCTCCAGAGGAAGAAAAAAAACAGGCGGTAGCTAAATCTCTGTCTAAGATCTTGGAAATAGATGCCGATCAATTAAGAGAAGTTATGGGAAATCTTAATCCCAAAAGCCTCAATCCGGTCTTAGTTAAGGAAAATATTACCCGGGACCAGTCTTTGATTATTCTGGAAAAAAGAAAAAATTTGCCGGGAATCCTTTTGGAAAATACCGCCATCCGTAATTACGAAAATGGCCTGATTTTTTCCCATCTCATCGGTTATGAAGGAAAAATTACCAAAGAAGAGCTGGAAAAGCATCCGGAATACCTCATGACCGACTATATCGGGAAAACCGGGGTAGAGAAAATCTATGAAAAAGAATTAAAAGGCGGCTACGGGCTTTTTCAGGTAGAAGTTGATTCGCTGGGAAATATTAAGAAAAATTTAGGCGTCATCAATCCCCAGCCGGGAAACAATCTGATTTTAAATATCGACGAGGGCCTGCAGAAAAAACTTTATGACAGTTTGGTCAATATTTTAGAAAAGACCGGAACGCGGACAGCTGCGGCTGCCGCCATTAATCCGCAGAACGGAAAAGTGCTGGCTTTGGTCAGCCTGCCTAGTTATGATAATAATCTTTTTGCTCGGGGGATTTCCTCGGCTGAATACCAGGCCATAATTACGGATAAGAATTTGCCGCTGTTTAACCGAGTAGTAGCCGGAGAATATCCTCCCGGATCAGTTTTAAAGCCAGCGGTGGCGGTCGCGGCGTTGTCGGAAAAAATAATCTCTCCGGAAAATTCAGTGGAATGCGGCGGCGCCATAGCTGTCGGCAGTTTTCAATTCCGGGATTGGAAGGCGCACGGTACGACTGATTTAAAAAAAGCTATCGCGGAAAGTTGCGATGTTTATTTTTATCATTTAGGCGGCGGTTACGGATCCGTCAGTGGATTAGGCATGAGCAAGATGAAAAAATACGCCAATCTTTTCGGCTTAGGGAATTTTTCCGGCATCGATCTGCCAGGAGAGATGACAGGCTTGATTCCGGATGAAAACTGGAAATTGGAAACCATCGGAGAAAAATGGTACACCGGCGATTCTTATCACGCCGCCATCGGACAAGGATTTATAACCGCAACGCCGCTGCAATTGGCTAATTATACGGCCGCCTTGGCCAATGGCGGGACGCTTTTTTCTCCCAAGGTAGTCAATTCTATCCGGAAAGTTGATGGCGAAGAAAAATTTATTATTCCCGAAGTGTTGAGAAAAAATATTGCTTCCGATTGGATCATCCAGGCTGTCCGTGAAGGCATGCGGCAGACGGTAACAGCCGGAACGGGGCAGCTGCTGAACGACTTGCCATTTTCTTCCGCCGGCAAAACCGGCACCGCCCAATTCGGCAGTGAAAATAAAACGCACGCCTGGTTCATCTCTTTCGCTCCGTTTGAAAATCCGGAAATCGCCATGGTGGTTCTGGTGGAAGGCGGAGGCGAAGGCAGTTCTTATTCCGTGCCGGCAACTAAAGAAGTTCTCGAATGGTATTTTGAAAGAAAGGAAGAAGGGGGTTGATCCCGCACTAACTTTGCACTGCACCTCTGGCGCAAACTAGAAGAATCCTGGTTGTTTTTTTAAGTTACCTTATTAGAAGAAGTTATGGGTCTTGAAGTGTGATTAAATAAGGTGTAAAGTTAGTGCGGGATTGACAGCCAATGACTTTTTGCTACAATAACCTTTGTTATTAACTAACGCTAATAAACCCTCGCACCAATTTTTGGAAAAGTTGCCTGTAGTACAAGTCAAAGCTGATAAGCGGCTTCGCCTTACGAATTTATATTACACAAATCTTTACTTGGAATTGGTGTGGGGGTAAATTTTTAGCTAATTTTTCTATCCGACAAGGGTAGCAATTTTATTAACTTAAAAAAATGACTAAATTTGTGACTCAAGAAGGCCTGAAAAAAATTAAAGACGAATTGGAAAATCGGAAAATTGAAATCCGCCAGAGCATCGCTGGCGCCATCAAAGAAGCCAAGGAGCAGGGCGATTTGAGTGAGAACGCCGAATACAGCGAAGCCAAGAGGCAGCAGTCGGAAAATGAATCCCGCATTGCCGAATTGGAATTTTTATTGAAAGAGGCGACAGTAGTGGATTATAAAAAGGGCTCGGATTTGATCCAGATGGGCTCGAAAATCAAGGTCAAATTCAACGGCCAGGAAATGGAATTCCAGATTGTCGGTTCGAACGAAGCCCGGCCCAGTGAAAGGAAAATTTCCAACGAATCGCCGATGGGCAAAGGCTTTATGGGTAAGAAAAAAGGCGATGAGGTGGAAATCGAAACTCCGGGCGGCCGGACGAAATATAAAGTTTTAGATGTAAAGTAATCTTTTTAAGAGTCTCTCCGCCGGCTGGCGGATCGGGACTCTTTTTAGTTATCCACAGCTATTGCGTAATTTTCACAATGATATACAATAAAATTCGTAATAAATTTTTGAGACAAAAAAGTGAAATTTAATGAAAGCATTTTAATTATAGGTTACGGATCAGTTTCAAAATGCACCCTTCCGATTCTTTTGAAGCATTTGGATGTTCCAAAAAATAAAATAACCATCATTGATCTTGAGGATAAGGCGAAAGAACTGAAACCCTTTATTAAAGCAGGGATTAAATTCCACAGAGAAAAAATAACCAAAAAAAATCTTAATCAAGTTCTATCAAAATATGCCGGAGATAATAGTTTGATAATAGACCTTGCTTGGAATATAGGAGCAGATGACATTGTACTTTGGTGCCATAAGCACAATGTTCTATATATAAACACTTCCGTAGAGGCATGGGATCCCTATAAAGAGAAAGAAGTAACCAAAAAAACTCTTTATTATAGGCAAATGCGGCTTAGGGAATTATCAAAAAATTGGCCTAAAAATTCTCCGACTGCGGTAGTTGACCACGGAGCCAATCCGGGACTTATTTCCCATTTTACTAAAAAAGCTTTGATTGATATCGCCGAGAAATTAATCAAGGATAAAAAAGTTTCAAAAAGTGTCGCGGAAGAAATTGTTAAATATAAAAATAAAGGAAACTTTGCCGGACTCTCAAAAAAATTAGGGATAAAAGTGATCCATTGCAGCGAAAGAGACACCCAAATAACAAATAAGCCAAAAAGGGTCGGCGAGTTTGTAAATACCTGGAGCATAGCCGGATTTCATGAAGAAGGAACAGCGCCGGCTGAAATGGGATGGGGGACGCATGAGAAAACATATCCGCCTTTGGCGCACCGGCATAAAAATGGTCCAAAAAATCAGATAGCTTTGGCGCAAATGGGAATAAATACTTGGGCCAGATCTTTTGTTCCAGGAGTGGGAGAAATAGAAGGAATGATTATAAGGCACGGTGAAGCCTTTGGAATTTCGGATAGATTAACTATTTGGAAAAATGGAAAACCGATATATAGGCCAACCGTCCATTATGTCTATATGCCATGCCATGAAGCCCTTTCTTCTTTAGCTGAATTAAGAGCCAGGAGATGCGATTTACAGCCAAATCTAAGAATAATGAGCGATGAAATAACAGGGGGAAAAGATATTTTAGGAGCGCTTTTAATGGGGCATCATTATGGCTCATGGTGGACGGGAACTATTTTAAGCATTGAGGAAGCAAGAAAAATTGTTCCGGGACAAAATGCAACAACCTTGCAAGTAGCGGCTGGAATTATTTCAGCGGTAAGCTGGATGATTGAAAATCCTAAAAAAGGAATTTGTCTTCCGGATGATTTGCCTCACGATTACATTTTAGAAATAGCGAAATCTTATTTGGGAGAATTGCATTCCCAGCCTTATAATTGGAACCCGCTTAAATATAGAAAAGTATTCTTCCCAGAAAATCCAGACCATATAGCAGGGAAAGATCCATGGCAATTTAAATGTTTTAAACCGCTTTCTTAATAACAAAAATGAATAAAACAATTTTAAAAAAATTAGCTCAGAAAAATGGAACTCCTCTTCTGATTATAGACCATAAAAGAATAAGGAAAAATTACCGGGAATTTAAAAAAAGACTTCCAAAAGTCCAAGTTTATTATGCCATAAAAGCAAATTCGGAACCGGAAATAATAAAAACATTGTATAATGAGGGTTCAAGTTTTGATGTTGCGTCAATAGCGGAATTGAGGTTGGTTTTGGATACGCTAACCCCTCTCCTGCAGAGAGATTTTATTTCTCTCCCGGATTTTATTTGGAAGAGAATAATTTATGCTAATCCTGTGAAAAGTTCCGATTCTCTTCCGGAACTGGATATGTATAAGCCCCTTCTTACTTATGACAGCCCAGAAGAAATGAAAAAAATAAAATTAAATTGTCCAAGTGCGGGACTCCTTCTCCGAATAAAAATTTCGGACAACGGTTCCTTGGTAAAATTTTCAAATAAATTTGGGATTGAACCGGAAAAAGCGGCTGAACTGATTGAAGAAACAATCAAGTCGGGACTTGTAGTGGAAGGAATAAGTTTTCATGTTGGAAGCCAGTGCAATAATTTTGAAAATTTCATAAAAGCGCTAGAATCTATCGCGCATATTTTTAAGAAAGTAGAATCAATGGGATATAAGATAGGAGAATTAGAAACAAGAGGCGAACCCATAAAACAAATAGATATCGGCGGAGGTTTTCCGGTCAGGTATAATGGGAATGAGAAATTATTTAGGGAATTAGCAAAAATATTAAATAAAGGATTTGATAAATTATTTTCAGAAGAAAATATAGATATTTTAGCGGAACCCGGAAGATTTTTAGTTGCCAATGCCGGGACATTGGTCACAAGAGTAATCTTGGCAAAACATTCAACAAAAATACCCTGTTATCATATAGATGATGGGATTTATCATACCTTTTCCGCAGTTATGTATGATCATTTCGAACTCAAATTGCAGTCTGTTAAAGGTGGAGAAAAAACAGAATGTTATGTCTTTGGCCCAACCTGCGACGGTCTGGATGAACTTTCAAAAAATCAATATATTCGTAATACTGCGAAAATATTTTTGCCAAAACTATTTGAAGGAGATTTGATCTATCAAGAAAATATAGGCGCGTATTCGAATGCTTCTTCAACAAATTTCAACGGTATGCCTTCTGCCAAAATAATACACATTAATGTTTAATTGCAGAAAAAACTATTTTAGCGATGTATGTTTCAGATAAAATAAAAGTGCGAGATACCAAAGGGGGAAAATCGATATTTGCAATAGGTGGTTTTGTAAAAGAGGAAGTTATCTTAGAATTTGAAAATAATTTGTTAGATTACCCTAGAAAAGATACATTGTGTATTGATATAGATAGACATCAGTATTCTAATAATGTGAACGCCCCTGAAAATTTTATTAATCATTCTTGTAATCCAAGTGGATATATAAACTTTCAGGATTTAACTTATCGAACACTTCGACCAATCGAAAGAGAAGAAGAACTAACTTTTAATTATTTAACAACAGAATGGGATTTAGCAAACAAATTTAATTGTGAATGCGGTTCTCTAAAATGCCATGGTGAAATTAAGGGTTTCAAATATTTAACATTAAAACAGCAAAAAAAACTAGAACCATTCCTTTCTCCTTTTTTAAAAAAGAAACTTAAAGAAGCAGAAAGCCAGCTTGCCAATTGAATTTAATGATTTTTTTACTAATCTTATCGAGTTTTTTATTTAAACATAAAGAGAGACATAAATCTCTTTTTTTGTTGTCAATTTTGGCTAAATAAGCTAATATTGGATTATCAAATAAGAGTAAATTTATGTTTTGGGCGGATAAAATTACAGAAGAAATCAAAGAAAAATATGCGGAAAAAATCAAATCCGGAAAGCCATTAGTTATTCGAGATGAAAAAACGATGTCGGGGCGGGTGCACGTGGGTTCATTGCGCGGCGTAGCGATCCACGGTCTAATCCCCGAGATTTTAAGCGAACAAAAAATTGCCAATAGATATCTTTTTGAAATAAACGATTTCGATCCGATGGACGGTCTGCCGGTTTATCTGGATCAGGAAAAATTCAAGTCCTATATGGGAATGCCGCTTTGCAATGTTCCTTCTCCTGACGGTCGGGCCAAAAATTATGCGGAATATTTTGCCGGAGAATTTACCCAGGTTATCAAAGAAGCTGGATTTACGCCGGAACATTATCGCAATAGCGATTTATATAAACAGGGGAAATACAATGAAACTATAAAATTGGCGCTGGAAAACGCGGAAAAGATAAAAGAAATTTATCGTAAAGTTTCCGGTTCGGAAAAGGGTAATGAGTGGCTGCCAGTCCAGATGATTTGTGAAAAATGCGGAAAAATCGGGACTACCAAAGCTATCGCTTTTGAAGGCCAAAAAGTGGAATATGTCTGCGAGGAAAATATGGTCAAATGGGCCAAGGGCTGCGGCTACCACGGGAAAAATTCTCCTTTCGATGGGAATGCCAAATTGCCCTGGAAAGTCGAGTGGGCGGCCAAATTTAAGGTCCTGAACGTGGATATCGAAGGCGCCGGTAAGGACCATTCGACGCGCGGCGGTTCGCGGGAAATTGCTGAAGCCATCAGCCGGGAAGTTTTTGGGCATATTCCGCCGTTCAATATTCCTTATGAATTTTTTCAAGTGGGCGGAAAGAAAATGTCTTCCTCTAAAGGCGCCGGTTCTTCTTCTAAGGAAGTTGCCGATTTATTGCCGCCGGAACTTTTGCGGCTGTTGCTTCTGGGCAAAGAACCTAGAAAAGTAATTGAATTTATTCCCGATGGCGATACAATTCCCATTCTTTATGATCTTTATGACAAAATGGCAGAAAGCTATTTTAAAAATGAAGAAGGCGATTATGCCAGGATCTTTAAGTTGATGCATATTGCACGGGAAGAAAAATTAAAGCCCAGATTCTTGCCCCGTTTTTCCCAGATGGCTTTTATCGTGCAAACAGCGCACTTGGATAATTACGCGGCGGTGGAAAAAATGAAAGAAGCGCCTTTGACGGCAGAAGATAAAAAAGAAGTGGATTATCGGGCGGATTATGTCAGGCGCTGGCTGGAAAAATTCGCGCCGGAAGATTACCGTTATGAATTGCAGGAAAAAACTGTTCCAGAGGGAGCGCGAAACTTTTCCGCCGACCAGAAAAAAGCCCTGGGATTGATTTTGCAATATATCCAATCACAAGAAAAATTGGATGGGCAACTATTGCACACCAAACTCCACGAAATTAAAGAACAGACCGGCATTAATCCCAAAGAGTTATTCTCGGCGATTTATCTAAGTTTTTTGGGCAAGCCCAGCGGTCCCAAGGCCGGCTGGTTCTTGAACGTGCTGGATAAAGAATTTTTGGAAAAAAGATTGGCAGAAGTAATAAAATAATTTTGTTATGAATTATATAAAAAAGAAACCAAAAAAACCAACCTTTTCGCAAAAAGGTCTTGATGGTTTTATGTACAATCTGGAAGATAAAAATCTAGAAGTATATTATACTAATTCGCGTAAAGGGCATGATGATTTTGTTATAGCCAACACATTTTCTCATATTTACTATGTCTTGTCTGGGAAGGGAATATTTATTATCAATAACAAAAAATACAAAGTGAGAAAGGGAATGCTAGTCGAAATCCCACCTAAAGTAGAATTCGCACATTCTGGGAAAATGGAATTTTTAGAAATAATAAATCCACCTTTTGATGCAAAAAATATAAAAATAACCAGATCAAACTTAAAATAATTTTTTATGGAATTAGGAATTACAAAACAGCAAGCTGATGAACTAGTGGCCAAATATGTTACCGAACCAATTACGAAAATGCATTTGCTGGAAAGCGCGGCGATTATGCAAGCTTTAGCGAAGCGTTTTAGGGAAAATGAAGAAGAATGGGGCATCATCGGACTCTTGCACGATATCGATTGGGATTTAACCAAAAATAATTCTTCCGAACATTGCGTCAAGGCGCAGGAAATTTTGAAACAAGCCGGCGCCAGCGATTTTTTGGTGGAAACGGTAGCTTCCCATGGCTATGGGATGGAATCTATTCCGGCCTTCAAGGATAGACAGCGGACGACCAATGTCCAGTATTGCTTGATAGCGGCGGAAACTTTGACGGAACTTATCATCGCCTCAACTTTGATGCAGCCGGATAAAAAACTGGCCAGTTTGAGTTTGCAATCCTTAAAGAAAAAATTCAAAAGCAAAAGCTTCGCGGCGCGCTGTAATCGCGAATCGATCAAAGAATGTGAAAAAGCGGGCATACCACTGGATGAATTTTTAGCCATTGGGCTGAAGGCCTTACAAGAAATTAGCGGCAAGTTGGGATTATAAGTTATTCAGATAAATTTATTTTTACTACCATTCGTCCATATGTGGTAGAAAAGAGAATAAGAAAAGATAAAAAATTTTTTAAATAATTTTTTGATTTAATAAGCATGTTTGATCCTGAAAAATTGAGAGTTATACAAGGAGGATTGGGAGAAGAAAAAGAATCTCCTGGTGAAGAAAAAAAATTAGAAAAACCAGGAGTGGAAAATGAAAAGGGTGAAAAAAATGAACTGCAAGAAAAAATAAAACAAGAGAAAAAAGAAGCCAAAGAAAAATTTGGAAGTTTAATCAACTTGGTTTCCCGGGGGTATGAAAAATTGCCGGAAGCGATGAAAAAAGATTATATTTTACACAATGAAGAAATATTGGATGGAGCGATCGAATTAGGAATGGAAAAAGGATTTACCAAGGAAGAATTGGAAGAATTGGAATTAAGCGCCATATTACACGATAAGACTAAGGCCGAAAGTGCTCCGGAAGAATACAAAGATATACCTAATTATACTTTAGCAACGCATGCGGAAACAGTAGCGAAAGAAGTGCCGAATATTTTAGCGGATGAATATTTAAAAAGTTTAAATATCCAAGGCGATCCGGAAAAAATTCGGCAGGAAGTGACTAAGGCTATTTTGGAGCACATGGGTCCGCATCCCGGCTTTATGGATGAAATTTTAAAAGGAGTAAATACTGAACTGGGAAAAAGAGGTGGGAAAAAAATTGAACATCCATCTGCGGAAGGGAAACTTTCCGAAGCGCTTTTGGCAGCTGATATGAAATCATTGGCTGGCGAAAAAGGCAGAAAAAAAGTTTTGTCTATCCGATCCAATGTTGAATTTTTTGCCAACCAAGACAAGAATTTGGCGGAAGAATATAAAAAATACGGAATTGATTTGAGCCAGGGCGAAGCGGCGTTTCTTTCTGGATTTGATAGTGCCGAGCAAGCGCGCGACATGCAAAAAGATGAAGGGAATCGCGAATGGGTCAATCAAAGCATAGAGGATTCTAAAAAAGTTGAATATAATTTTCCCGGTTCGGAAAAAACTATAACTTGGGCAGAAGTTTCCACTAAAAGAAGTCAATATGCAGATGCCAAGAAATTAGAAGAAGTCAGGGAAAGATTCAAAGAAACGGCTTAATTATTTTTCATTAGTTAATTTTATGGGTATTCAAGTTGAACTAGTGGATATTGTAAATGAAAAAGATGAAATTATCGGTCAGGATTTAAGAACTAATAAAATTAAAAAAGGTTTTATTTTTAGAGTAGTTGCAGTATTTTTAGTTGATTCGAATGGCAAATTTATTATTACCAAAAGATCAAAACAAAAAGATATAGATCCGGGACTTTATGATTTGGCGGCTGTAGGCGGTGTTTTAGCGGGAAAAAGTTACGAGCAAGCAATTAAGCGTGAATTACAGGAGGAATTGTCGATTTCTTGTGAAGTAAAAATATTGGATAAATTTTATTGGGAAATAAAACGTAACGAAGGATTTTTTAAAACCTTTTGCGCTGTTTTTCTGGGAAAAACTGACCAAATTCCAAAGCTGAATGATGAAGTTTCTGAATTTAAGAAAATGAGTCTGGCCGAAATAAAAAAAGAAATTAAAAACCATCCGGAAGAATTTTGTCCCGGGTTTCTCAATGATTTTAGAAAAGTGGAAGAAAAATTATTAATTGAAATAATATGAAAATTACAATTTGCGGGAGCATCGAATTTGTTTATGAAATAAAAGCAATATCTGAAAAATTAATCCAAGTTGGATATCAGACGGAGATTCCTTTGACATGCCAGAGAATTTTGAAAGGAGAACTTACCTTGGAAGAATTTAAAAAAGAAAAAGAAAAAAATGGCGATGGATCTTTAAGAAAAATTAAAGACGATGTGATAAAAAGATATTACAATTCAATAAAAAATTGCGATGCAATACTTATTGTAAATATTGAAAAAAAGGGAGTAGCTGGGTATATTGGGGGGAATACATTTCTCGAAATGGGTTTTGCGTATGTATTGGAGAGAAAAATATTTCTATTAAATCCCATTCCAGAAGATGTTTCTTATGCGGATGAAATCAAAGCGATGGCAGACGTAATTTTAAACGGAGATTTGAGCAAAATAAAATGAAAATTGAGTACGAAGCAACATTTCTCAATATCAACAAGGATGAAATCAGACAGAGATTGAAAACGGCTAGCGCTGAATTGGTGCGGCCGGAATTTTTACAAAAACGGTCAACTTTCAATTTGCCCAAAGGTCATGAAATTAAAAATGGATGGCTACGAGTACGGGATGAACAAGATAAAATCACGATGACGTTGAAAGTAGTCAAAGCCGGAAAAATCGAGGAACAAAAAGAAATTACTTTAAAAGTTGATGATTATGCGCAGGCCGAATATTTTTTACAGTCAATCGGTTGCGAGAAGAAATCTTATCAGGAAACGAAAAGAGAAATTTGGATGCTAGAGGGCGTGGAAATTTGTATCGACGAATGGCCGTTTTTGGAACCATATGTCGAAATTGAAGGAAATAGCGAAGAAGCAGTGAAAAATATTTCCACAAAACTGGGTTTCGATTATTTCCGAGCGTTATTTTGCTCAGTGGATGTATTGTATCGGATGAAATATGGCATGCCCGAAGAAGAAGTGGATCGCATCCCATTAATTATATTTGAAAACGAAAATCCTTTTTTAAAGAATAAATCGTGATAAATAATTATCCTATTTCCATTCGTCCACATATGGTAGAAAAAGATGGCAGCTTTATTGATTTAGAGTTTAATGATTAATAAAATTGCGAACATATGCCTAAAGTAAAATCGTATTCCATAGATCCCAGAGAAAAAAGAATAATTATCAGTGATTTGTTTGAAATAATAGTTAACCTTCGCAACAAAGAAGAAACCCTCGAATTTCTCATCGGCCTCCTGACTCCCAGTGAAATATTAATGATTGCTCGGCGGATTCAGATTGCCAGGATGCTTTTGGAAGAAGACAACTACGAAGTTATCAGAAAGAAATTAAAAGTAAGCCACCAAACTATAAATAAAGTAGAGCATTGGTTAAGGGGAGATGAAAAAAAGAGCCAGTCAATTCAGAATAAAATTGAAAAAATAAAGCGCGCTAAAAGGGAATATAAAACCATAAAAAGTTCTAGCTTATTAGATCGTTATGCGCATCATCGATTTTTGAAAGAGCTGTTGAGTTAATTTCCATTCGTCCACATATGGTAGAAGAGAGGATTTAAAGAGGTAGGGAAATTTTTAAATAAATTAATTTTATGGGCATCCAGGTTGAATTTAATCCGGATTTGGCGCTAAGAAATATTGCAGAATATAAATCTGGAAAAAGAAAAAAAGAGGAATGTATCCCTAGGCCTTTGAAAAAAGATCAGGTTTATGATTTTCTCAAAAAAGGCCAAAGATTATATTGGTTAAGCGATGCTGAATTTTGGGGCAAGGGGCAAATTCCACTGATGGAAACTCAAGGCGATGAAAAATTATCCCGGCCCTTGGCCAGTATAAAAATTTTAGAAGCTACTCACTTTTTGAATAAAGGCGAAATATGGACTAAGGGAAAATATAGAGTGGTCGAAGTTTTTACGGATAAAAAAATCCACTTTGAAGCTTTGAAAAAAATATGAAGAAAGTCATGGTTTTTGGGACGTTTGATATTTTTCATTCGGGGCATATTAATTTTTTAGAGCAAGCGCGCCAAGAAGGCGATTTTTTAATTGTAGTAATCGCCAGGGATAAAACAGTGGCTAAAATTAAAAAACAAAAACCAAAAAATCAGGAACAAAAAAGAAAACGGATTTTAGAAAATAACCATTTGGCGGATAAAGTTATTTTAGGCAATTTGAGCGATAAATATGCTATCATTAAAAAATATCAGCCGGATATAATTTGTCTGGGCTATGACCAAAAAGCGTTTGTAGATAAACTTAAAAATAAATTACAGCAATTCGGACTGGAAAAAACCCGGATTAAAAAATTAAAACCTTTCCATCCGGAGAAATATAAATCGTCGCTTTTATAATTAGGGCTTAAATTAGGGTGAAGTTGTTTTTTTGGTAAAAAAGAGCTAAAATAAACTTAGTTAAAAATATCCCATGCTTGATATAAAATTTATTTTGGAAAATAAGGAAGCAGTTCGAAAGAATTGCGAAAATCGCGGAATCAAATGTGACATTGATCAGCTTTTAGTTTTGGAAAAAAAAAGGAGGCAATTGAATGCTGAATTTGAAAAGGCAAAACATGAAAAGAATAAACTTAATGATGTTATTGCAAAAGCAACACCAGAAGAGAAAAAGAAAATAATTGAAGAAGAAAGAAAAAGAAAAACAAAAGATAAATGGGTTGAAACCGGATGCGAATTAAAAGGAATAAGCATTGAATATTTTAAGCTTTTACGCCAAGTTCCGAACATGTATTCTGAAGACACGCCGATTGGAAAAGATGATTCGGAAAATAAAGTTATACAGCAAGTGGGAAAAATTCCTCAATTCGATTTTCAACCCAAGGAGCATTGGCAGTTAGGTGCAGATTTAGATATTATTGACTCTGAACGGGCCGTGAAGGTGAGTGGTTCGCGTTTTATATATTTAAAAGGAGGGTTAGTTCTATTGGAATTTGCCCTGATGCAATTTGCGCTTTCAGTGCTAACCGATGAGAAACAGCTTAAAAAAATAAGCGAAGATAATAAAGTAGACGTTCCTTCGCGTCCATTTATTCCAGTTCTGCCTCCCATAATGATCCGTCCGGAAATGATGAATCGGATGGGACGTCTTGACCCGGAAGAAATGTATTCGCTTGAAAGAGACCATCTTAATCTAATAGGAAGCGCTGAACATACCTTAGGATCAATGTATGCCGATGAAATATTAGACGCCAATAAATTACCAATTCGCATGGTCGGTTTTTCGCCGGCTTTTCGCAGAGAAGCAGGGTCGTATAACAAAGACATGAAAGGCATATTGCGTCTCCATCAATTCAACAAATTGGAAATGGAATCTTTCACGTTACCGGAAAAATCCCTAGAGGAGCAGAATTTTATTGTGGCCATACAAGAGTATTTAATGAAAGCGTTAGAAATCCCATATCAAGTTGTGCAGATTTGTACGGGCGATATGGGAAAACCGGACTATCGCCAAATTGATATAGAAGCTTGGATGCCCGGACAGAACAAATATCGCGAAACGCATACCTCGGATTTAATTAATGATTTTCAGGCTCGAAGATTGAATACAAAAATCAGGCATAAAGACGGAAAAATTGAATTTGTCCACATGAACGACGCTACAGCTTTTTCAGAACGTCCTTTGATTGCGATTTTGGAAAATTTCCAGCAAAGAGACGGCAGTGTGGAAATTCCCAAAGTGCTGCAGAAATATATGCCCAAGGGCATGAAAAAAATTAATCCGAAAAAATAATTTTTAATTCCTGCCAAAGGCGGGCAAGTTCACCCAGTTTATATTTTATTGGTTGTTGCGTAAATGAAGTTGGGAGTTTATTTTTTAATTAATAAATTAATTTTACAAAACTATGGGCGTGATGGATTTTTTGAAGGGCTTATTCTCTTCGAAGCCAGAAGACCAAAGTGTAAATAATATTTCCGAACCGGGCTCTCCGGAACCGACTCCGCAAGAACCGCAAATGCCGAAAAGTAGTGAAAATACAAGCGGAGCGGACGATTCGAGTTCGCAAGAATAGGCTTAAATTCAAAAATTTTTAGAGAATTTTTGTCGGGCTTGCCCCGCACTAACTTGGCACTGCGCCAGAGGCGCAAAATAAAAATTTGTTTATTTGTAGCTTATTTAAAGCATAAAGTCGAGTAATAGATTTATAAGTATCGCTAAATAAGGTGCTAAGTTAGTGCGGGGTTGACAGATTTTTTAGGTTTGCTAAAATAAACAAGCGATTTAAAGTTTTCGGAATTTATCCGCCTCCGGCGGAAATAATCATTTAACAATAAAAACACCAGCCAATACTTAACTAAAATTATAGTTATAGGGTGAGCGAAAATACATCTTTATATGTAAAAAATTGCATGTAAAGATGTCTTTTTTGTTCATTGAATATCTGGCAGTCAAGGGTTCAACGGAGGCCTCGGGGATAGACCTTCGAGTTACGGGCCATGGCACTCGGGCGAAGAGTTCTACGCGAGTTTTACATATCTTGCGTCCGCCGGTTCTTAGCCTTTTGCCCGTCGTTTTACTCCTACGATGATTTGGGCTTTATGCCACCTTGACTGTCTTAAAAATATTTGGCAGCCGAGCACAGTTCGGTAAAATCTGATGTTTACAACCTCCTTCATCGGACAATTCCGAATCTGGCCCCATCTCGGCTGTCTAACTGGCGGCGGATGCGTTTGTGGCTCAAACGGTTATTCCAGAACTTTCTTGGAAAATCAGTCCGCCGCCAGGTTTTATAACTATAAAGAATGTCGAGAGAAAATAAGTATCATCAATTTTCTCTCAACCACTTTGCAGTTATGGCTAGAATCTTGACAACAGAATACACTCCAGCATTTTACGCAAAATGTTGGAAAGAGATCAGCAAATGTTTAAATCTATATTTAGTTTATGGAACGCATCCGCCTACGGCGGATTGCAATTCGTAGCTAAATCAGGGATTTAGACGAATCGCAGTTTTCTGCGATTAGTCCGTGCCTGATGCATAATCAGGCTTAAGAGCTATAGGAATATGAAGCATAAAACACTTCTTATAAAAAATCTTGAAAACAGTCTATGTTTTTAAGTAAGATGAGCAGACTTTTTGACCCGCCTACGGCGGATCAAAAAAATTCACTACGTTCATTTTTTTGAGAGTTTGATCCTGGCTCAGGATGAACGCTGGCGGCGTGGATAAGGCA